>JBBRTY010000069.1:0-16741 GCA_038248285.1 Aggregatilineales bacterium | reverse complement strand
CCTCCCCAGTGGATAACGAACCGTATATGACAAAATATGGCGCAGCGCATTACATGACCGAGACCACTCCCGCGAAATATGCCCAGATATTCTCGCTCCCCATTCGCGTTGTCCCTGCGCGTGTGCGGGGTCAATAAACGATGTCCTTAAGCAACGATTCCTTGAATACGCTGATTCTCTTCGGGCAATCCTATTATTTGCGCTTCGATCCGAAATTATATGCAGCCATGCAACCGTACCCACCGCTCGGTACGCTCTACGCCGCCGCTGCAATGCGGGAACGAGGCTATCCTGTGGCGTTGTTCGATGCGATGTTGGCGGAATCAACCGACGAATGGGCAGCGGCGTTGGATCGCCATCAGCCTCGCTTCGCAGTCATCTTTGAGGACAATTTCAATTACCTTAGCAAAATGAGTTTATTACGGATGCGCGAAGCTGCCTTCGCGATGATCGACGCCGCTAAAACACGCGGGTGCATCATCATTTGTTGTGGTAGCGATCAAACCGATCACGCCGAAGCCTATCTCGCACGCGGTGCTAATGTCGTCCTGATCGGCGAAGGGGATGGCACCCTGCCCGAAGTCATTGACCATTTTAGCGGACGCGCTGCCCCACCACTTACCTTGATTCAAGGGATCGCCTACCACGACGGCGATGGGCATATCGAACGCACATTGCCGCGCCCCGTGATTGCCGACCTCGACTCGCTTCCTTTCCCTGCATGGGACTTGGTAGATCGGGATCGTTATAGCGCAATTTGGCGGGAGCATCACGGCTATTATTCGATGAATCTTGTCACCACACGCGGCTGCCCCTTCCATTGCAATTGGTGTGCCAAACCGATTTGGGGGCAACGGTACAATGTCCGTAGCCCGCGTAATGTGGTCGAAGAAATGGCATGGTTAAAAGAACGCTTTAACCCCGATCACATCTGGTTTATGGATGACATCATGGGCATCCGGGACCGCTGGATCGAGGAATTCGCCGATCTGCTGGATGAGCGTCAACTCCGTATTCCTTTCAAGAGCCTCAACCGTGTTGACTTACTGTTGCGCGGGCGCACCATCCCAGCATTGGCGCGCGCAGGCGCACAGATTGTTTGGGTCGGTGCCGAAAGCGGTTCCCAAAAAATCTTAGATGCGATGGAAAAAGGCACCACTGTCGATCAAATCTATGCTGCCACCCATCAGATGCACGCCAATGGGGTTAAAGTCGCCTTCTTTTTACAATTCGGCTATCCGGGCGAGACCCGCGAAGACATCGAACTGACCCTAAAAATGGTGCGCGACCTCATGCCCGATGACATCGGCATCAGCGTCAGCTACCCGCTCCCCGGCACGAAATTTTACGAAAGTGTCAAACATGAATTGGGCGAGCGCGTCAATTGGATCGACAGTCAAGACCTTGCCATGTTGTATCAAGGTCCTTTTGGCACCGACTTTTATCGACAGTTGCATACGGTCATTCACAAAGAATACCGTTCGCGTAAGACCGCCATCGTCCTGCGCAATCTCATCCGTCATCCAACCGCATTACGTCCAGCGCATATCCGTAGCACCGCCGCTATGATCTATCATCAATTGACATTACCCGCCGCCCGCGCAAAATTAGACATATTGGCGACCACGCCGCGCCGCCCAATGCCTAACGCGCTCCCAAATGTGGAATTACGCTAATGACAACTCCCTCCCCATTATCTAATCTCGCAGCATGGCAAACGGAGCGCGCGCGTATCCGTCAGACCTTGTGGACACTTTTGGGCGACCTGCCACCGTTGTTTACGCCTAACCTTAGCATCGACAGCACCACGAATGAAGAGGGTTACACGCTCCATCATTTCACTTTCGACAATGGCGTGGGTGCCCTTATCTATGGGTACCTGCTCATCCCGACGACATTGATGGGCACTGCCCCTGCCGTCCTCTATCATCATGTTCATGGGGGCAAATATGAGTGGGGCAAAAGTCAATTGCTCCAGCCTCATTCTCGACACGGCAAAGCGGACGGCATTGAATTGGTCAAGCGCGGTATCGTGGTCATGGGCATTGACGCCTACGGTTTTGGGGAACGCCAACATCAAGGCGCGGCGGGCATACGCGAGGCGGCTCAAGCGACCGAGTATTCCCTGTTCAAACAATTTCTGTGGCAAGGTAGTACACTGTGGGGCATGATCGTTCGCGATGACTTGCTCGCCCTTGCGGCGTTGTTGGCGCGCCCAGAAATCGATCCGGCGCGGGTGGCAACCACTGGCATGAGCCTTGGTGGATCCCGTTCAACATGGGTGGGTGCCCTTGATGAACGCGTCGCCTTGACCATTCCGATCTCGCAGATGACACGCTATGCCAATCTGTTGGCAACTGGCGAACTGGCACGCCATAGCGTCTATTATTATGTGCCGGGGATGCTCAAATCAGGCATCGATATGGAACACATCGTCGCCCTGACCGCGCCGCGCCGCCAACTCATTTTGACGGGCGACAGCGATCCCTCTTCCCCCATTGACGGCATTCATGTCATTATTGACTATGCGAAATCAGTCTATCAGCTACACAACGCTGGGCACGCCTTCGACACAGTGCTATACAACGATATCGACCATAGCTACACACTTACGATGCACGACGCCATGATCGCTGCGGTAATGACTTTATAATCGTCCCCTGATAAGTTCCCGATGACCGTTTATTTGATGGATTGTAAAAAACATGGATATCCTTCTCGCACATGGCTATTTTATGGTTCAAGACCCGCACGAGCGGCAGATCATGAAGCCTTATCCGCCATTGGGCATCCTGTATCTGTCGTCTTATCTCAAAAAGGCGGGTTTTGCCGTCGGGATATTCGATTCCACCTTCAGCGATCTCGACGCTTTTAGCGCCCTCATCGTTCGGGAACGTCCCCCTGTCGTCGGCTTGTATGTCAACCTGATGACCAAATTTAACGCCCTCAAAATGATTCGAATCGCCAAAGATCACGGGTGTATTGTTGTTTTAGGGGGTCCTGAACCGCCATACTACGCCCAAGAATACCTAGCGCGCGGTGCTGATATCATTGTGCGTGGCGAGGGGGAAACCGCTCTTCAAGACCTGCTGCCGCATCTGGCACGACATGGTTTGAACGGGCTAGAGGCGATCAACGGCATCGCCTTCATGGGCGATCAGGGTGTGATCTTAACCCCAGAGCGGGTGATGATGCCCGATCTCAGCGCGAATCCATGGGCGGATCGAGAAGCCATTGATCTAGAAGCCTATATGAAAGTCTGGAAAGATCATCACGGGCAAAGCTCGGTCTCGGTGATTCACGCGCGCGGCTGCCCGTATACCTGTACCTGGTGCAGTCACAGTGTGTATGGCAACACCCATCGCCGCCGCAACCCCGAAGACGCCGCCGCTGAACTGCTGTGGATTAAAGAACGCTACAACCCAGATTTGATTTGGTATGCCGATGATGTCTTCGGCATCAACCATAAGTGGCTATTCAAATACGCCGAAGAACTCAAGCAGCGGGGTGTCCGAATTCCTTTTGAGTGCATCTCGCGCGCCGACCGCCTGACCGAACCGGTAATCGAAACATTGGCGAATATGGGGTGTTTCCGTTTGTGGAATGGCAGCGAAAGCGGGTCTCAGCGAGTCTTGGACGCCATGCAACGCAAAGTAAACGCAGCGGATGTGCGCGAGAAGACCAAACAGCTCAAGCAATACGGCATCGAAACCGGCATGTTCATCATGCTGGGTTACGAAGGTGAAGAGATCATCGACCTCACCGAGACCGTTGCCCACCTCAAAGACGCCAATCCAGACATTTTCCTAACGACCGTCGCCTATCCTATCAAAGGGACGCCCTACTACGCCGAAGTCGAATCGCGCATCCTTGCTGACCGCGCATGGGACGACCGCAGCGACCGTGATCTGACGGTGGCGGGGCGGCGCTCCAAACGCTTTTACAGTTTCGCCACGCGCTGGATGGTCAGCGAAGTGGCGCTCAATCGCGCCCGCCAAAATAACGACGCCTCCGTCAGTGCAGCGAAACAAGCGAAGTTGATGGCATCGTCGCTGGTCGGACGCATCGGCATGGAACTCACCAAAGGACAGCGCGAAACTTCACAAGGGCGGCTGATCGTCCATGAACCCATCGCCAGCCTTTGATATGCTTGCCAATACTTATGACGCTGATTTCACCACCAGCGCCATCGCGCGTGGGTTGCGTGCCCGCACCCATGCCCGCTTGCTGAAGCATTTACAACCTGGCATGTCCGCCCTTGAACTCGGCTGCGGAACAGGTGAAGACGCCTATTTTCTAGGCTCATACGGCATAACCGTGACAGCAACCGACGCCAGCCCACTCATGCTGGAACACGCCCGTGCCAAATGTGCCGACCTTGCCCATGTCACTTTCATGCCCATTGATCTCAACGATCTCTCCAACGGCGCGGTGTTGATTCCGCCTTATGACCTTGTGTTCGCCAACTTTGGCGTTCTCAACTGTGTGCGCGACCTGCCCACTTTAGCGGGATGGCTCCATGATCAGTTACGACCGGGTGGGGTCGCCGCTTTTGCGGTCATGGCACCTTTCTGCTTGTTTGAGATCGCATGGCACGCAGTCCATACCAACTTCGCCACCGCTTTCCGTCGCCAACGTGGGGGGACGATCTTCCAACCAAGCCCCAACTCTGCGCCGATCCTACTCACCTACCCCACTGTTCATGCGCTCTCCCATGCGTTTGCACCCCGTTTTCAACAGCGCCACCTCGAACCGCTCGGCATTTTTTTGCCGCCCAGTGATGTTTACGGTGCCATCGAACGTCGCCCCACCCTGCTACGCTGACTCACCCGCAAGGACTCCGCTACCATCAAAATACCACTGCTCGCCAATGTTGCCGACCACTATTGGATCGAATTCAGCCGTTTGTGATCCTACCCTTTATGCTTTTGCGTCAGAATCGCTTCGCTTTCTCTTGCGGTTCTCGTCATCATCCGTTACTGTTACCCCCATGATCACCGATTCGGCAATCCCCCCGTTACGGCGCATCAATGCCCACACCCAAACATTGTTGATCAGCAATGTGGGCGGTGCCGTCCTTAGCGTTTTGCTCTCGGCAGTGATCGGGCGCACACTTGGCGAAACAGGCTTAGGCACCTATGCCCTTGCCCTCGCGTGGGTCTTTCCGCTCAACCTCGTGGTCGATTTCGGTTTGGGCACCCTGCTTACGCGCGATGTAGCGGCAACACCCACTTTGGCGGCAAATTATTTACACCTGATCGCCCTACAACGTTTGGTGATGGGGGGCGCGTTACTGCTGCTCTTGATCGCCGCTACGCCTCTCATCAGCCCCGATCTTCTGCTCCAGCGCGCGATCACAATTTCTGCCCCGATGCTGATTATCCTACCGTTCTTCGGCATGTTCAGCGCCTTACTACGCGCTGCGGGAGATATGCAAGCCATTGCCATCCTCAATATCGGGATGCTGATCGCGCAACTTGTGATCACAGCACTCGTTCTTGCGTTCGGGGGTGATGTCATCGTCGCATTGGCGATCAACGTCATCACCTCCGCCGGACAATTAGCAGCCGCATGGGCGTTCTCACGCCGCATCAGAATATTCACCCCACCTGCGACAACCAGACCGATTCGCTTACACTTTCTGCTGCGCTCAGCCCTGCCCTTTGCAGGGGCGGGTATCTTGGCAGCAGTCGGCTCTCGATTAACGCTCATTCTACTCGAAGCCTTGACGACTACCGCCGATGTCGGCTATTTCAATGCCGCTTCCCGTTTTACAGAAGCAGCAAAACTGGTGCCTAACGCTTTTTTCGGGGCGCTTTTGCCCGCTTTAGCGGCATTGGTGAATGATCTTCCGGCGTTGCGACGGCTGTTTCAAGGGAGTCAAAGGCGTTTACTCCTCTATGCGGTTGCCGCCGCCGTTGGAATCGCTGGCGGTGCCCCCGTGTGGATAGCCGTCATCTACGGAGATCGCTTCTTGCCAGCGGTGCCCACGCTTATCGTTCTCAGCATTGGCTTAATTCCCACCGTCCTACGCGCTGGACGCACACTCTATTGGTATGCCTGCCGACGCGAAGCTACCGTCAACCGCATTACTGCGGCACTCTTACTCGTACAGATAATTGTTAGTTTGGCATTGATCCCGCCCTTCGGTACCGTTGGCGCAGCGCTTGCGTTACTCGTGGTCGACTCAATCGCCCTACTGTGCTTGATGCGCTCACCGCTACGATCATTGAGGGACTCCCGATGAGTCGCCACGATCTCATTCTCGTCATGGCATTATTCGGTTTTGCCCTCGTCTTGCGCGTCATGCCCGTTGTCGAGCGGTCTTTCGATGGCGTCTATGGGCAAGACTCCTACGTCTATTATGCAATGGCGGAGTCCCTCGCAGGGGGTCGTCTCTATACCGGCATCTATATTTGGGGCGTCGGTACTCCAGCATTCTTGGCACTCGTCATGCGTCTCATCGGGATCAGCCTTGCCAACGCGCAAGGGCTAGTATTGGTCTTGGGAGCAACAGCGGCACCTATCGCTTATCTCATCACCCGTCGCTGTGGTGCGGCATCATCAGGTGCCGTCATTGCCGGCTTGATATTGAGTTGTGGGGGGCAAGCCATCCAATCCAGTATCGTCATTATGTCGGACATGCCCGCGCTCGTGTGGGCGATGATCTCAGCCGCAAGTCTGCTCACCTATTACAGCAACCGCCGCCCACTCTGGTTGATCGTCTCCGCCAGCTTGTTGATGTTGGCGATCATCACCCGTTGGAATATGGCGCTACTGATTCCTATCTGGGGAGTGATTTGGTTGCTCAGTGGTGGCTATCATCAGTATCGCGCCTCATTGCTTGCGTTTGGCGCAGCCCTCCTCACTGCCCTGCCCCAAATCATCTTCGGCATCATCCGCCCCTCGCCCGTATTTTTCAATTACGAGACATGGGATTTCGCCCGTGCCGGAATGAAAGCATTTGTAACCGCTGATGGCATGTCCTCCTTTGCTCAGATCAACGCCTTATTTTATGCACAACCACTCTATGATCCCTTTTGGGGGCACCCCTTATTTAGCCTTCTAGCGCTCATCGGGGTGATCGACCTCATCCGCAAACGATCATGGACAGAAGTCATCCTCATCGTTGGTTGGTTTCTATTGGGATATGTTTTCTTGTGCGGAATCCCTCAACAAAACCCGCGTTATTCATTATTGTTGCTACCGCCCTTGGCGATTGGTGCAGGAATCGGGTTTGCGGCAGTATGGGAAAGCATAACACTATCTAGCATCCGCCAAGCCACCCTTCGACTCGCGCTATCCGTTTTCATGATGATCGCCCTTGCTGGCATGATTACTTCTGCTTGGGCGGGCGTCGGCAACTTCATCACCCGTGCCGAAGCAGACAAAACAGTCGCGCGTACCATCGCGCACCGTTTACCCAGCGACGCAACCCTATACACGTTTGAACTCACCCTCGCCCTACGAGTCTATGCGTCCTTCACCGTATTTGAGTTATTTTATGAAACGCCCAACAGCGTCGAGCAACTGCCCCCCAACACAAACGTGTTTCTTTTGGTGGATGTCCAAGACATTCAAACACGTTGGGCGGGTAATCCCCTAGAAACCACCTTTGAAGCCCTTGTCGCATCCCAAGCCATGCAACCTATCGACCATATAAGCAGATACACCCTCTTTCAAAGCACCGTGCAGCAAGGATATATCCCATGAACATCGGCATCCTGTTGCCCGGCTTTAGCAGTGACAATGCCGATTATGCCATCCCGGTACAATCGAGCCTAATGGCATTGCTCTCGCAATCCAATGATGTGCGCGTTTTGGCGCTCCGCTATCCTCATCGCCGTGATCGTTACAATGCCTTCGGCGCTGAGGTGATATCACTCGGTTATGCCCAAGCGCGCGGGCTACGACGGCTCTTGCTGTGGCGCGACGCCCTACGAACGCTGGCACGACTGCATCACGAACAGCCCTTTGACGTATTCCACGCGATGTGGGCAGATGAAACAGGCTTGATCGCAACATGGGCGGGGCGGCGTTTGGGTGTCCCCTCGGTCGTGTCGATCCTCGGGGGTGAGTTGGTAGGCTTGGACGACATCCGCTATGGGCATCAACGTACCGCCTTTGGGCGCTGGATCGTTGGGCAAGCACTCCGTGCCGACCGTGTGATCACCCCTTCTGACACGATGCAGTCATTGATCGCAGAAGCAGGGTATCAGGTTCCCGAAGCGCGTCATGCCCGTATTCATTTAGGTGCCGACGGGGATCGTTTTCACCCCAGCGGATCCCCACCCGACCTCAGTAAGCCACCCTATCGCCTCTTACAAGTGGCGTCACTCGTTCCCGTTAAAGACCAAATCACGTTATTGCGTGCAGTCGCCTTGTTGCCAGAGGTGACCCTTGATCTGGTCGGCACAGGCTCCCAGCGGGCAGCGCTTGAACATCTCGCCGAGAATTTACGGATCGCCGACCGCGTTCATTTTCATGGTGCCGTCACCTTCAGCCACCTGCCTGCGCTGTTTCAACAAGCGCATCTGTTCGTTTTGACCTCGCGCCATGAAGCCAATGCCATAGCTGCTTTAGAAGCGCTTACCTGTGGGGTACCTGTCATCACCACAGCGGTGGGCGCATTACCAGAACACCCCGATATCGCTATCACCGTACCAGTGCGTGATCCAGTGACCCTAGCGCGCACGATCCGAACCCTGTTACACGATCCGGCACGTTATCAAGCGTTGCGCGCTGCTGCCCTTGTCAAAGCGCGCAACTTATTTGATATTCGTATAACGGCACGCGCCTTAGAAAAGCTTTACCAACAGCTGTTGAAAAAATAAAAAGGCACCCCATGATGAGGTGCCTCGTTCCCATAAACATCAAATAGGGCATCCCCTAAATTATGGGTTACGCACCTGAACACGATTATTTTGACGTAGCAACAGCCCGCCGTTGGCGTCTCCTTGCAAGTCCCAATCGCCTTCCATAACCACCCGCACCCAAAAATCGCCGCGCGGGATTAAGCCGGGCGCGTTCAACCGAATCGCTAAGGCGTTCATGCGTTCCTGTCGAAACTGTGCGATTTTGGTGATCAGCGCGATCTCGGTCGTGCCATTTTCGCCAACGCGCGATTTCGACTTCACACCCAGTACGGTTTCCGCCAAACCGATCATGTCGTGGAAGACACCATGATTGATCGCCATATCGAATAAAAGCGCTTGTCCTAGCGGGGTCAAAATTTTACGCGGTTGAATACTCAAGTTTTGTACACGATCCCAATACACTTCCGTAGCAATTTCATCCTGAACCGTTTGCATCATCGTCTCAGACGCCGCTGCGACCAACAAATCACGCAAACGCAGGTCGGAACGCAAGGCTTCTTCACGCGCTTGTACACGGGCGAGATAGCTCGTGCGCAATTCGTTCGCCGGCGCACTGTTGGCACGCTGAGCATAACGATCCAGCACTGAAAACAGACTCCCCGATTGTAAGGTAAATTGGAACCGCCCATAACTGACGATACCACTATCCCGATTTTGATAGCTGGCGTAACCCCCTCCTTCAAAACCCGCCGTGATGTTGAATGCCGCTTTGCGGATACGTTCCGGGCTATCGGCAATAGGGGGTGTGGGCGCGGGGGTGGGTGGCGGCACGACCGGATCAGGGATCGGCGGTGGTGATGGCGGTGGTGGTGGCGGTGGTACCGGATCAGGTTGAGGCACCGGCGGCGGCACCACTGGCGCTACGGGATCCGTCGGCGCGCCCAAGGTGAGCTGAGAAGCACGGGTCGGTTGTGCCACAACACCATAGCCAACAGTGGAGCATTCGCCCTCAATATCCACTTCATCAGCACGCACCCAACCACTCAAAGCCCCTGCAAAGTCCAAGCGTAGCCACACCAAATCACCGACTTGCTGTGCCGCTGCCACGACATAACCACCGACACCCAATGTCACCGCCCCCATCTAGGGAGCATCGACAGCCGGCGTAAACCGTACAAGGATAAACTTACCACTGCTAGAAACACGAGCCGTCGCTAAACAGGTTCCTGCCATCGTGATCGCTCCTGCTAAATAATCGAATTTTAGCTGAGGTACTGGTAAGGCGCTTCATACCCTCTCTAGCTCAACAACAAAGCGTTGCAAGTTAGAGAGGCATCAACGCCAGCGCTAAGCTAAACGCTAAAAGCGGCGATTTGGGCATCCAAGCGCGAGGTATCCACTTCGGGATGGGTATCGAGCAAGGCGCGAAAACGCTTCATATAAGTGACAAGATCTACCGTCTCGTAGGCTTCAAAGCGCATCGTAATCGCCGGTTGGGTATTGCTAGAACGTACCAAGCCCCAACCGCCGGAGAAAATTGCGCGTGCCCCATCCACCGTGACAACTTCATACTCGGTCTCAAGCGCTGCGCGGATTTCATCAATGATCTGGAACTTGACTGCATCCGGCGCAGACATGATGATCTCTGGCGTGGCAACTAACTTGGGGATGTCTTCAAATAATTCCGAGATGGTCTTGCCGCTGTTGGCGATGATTTCCAACGTCTTTAAGGCAACCAACGGGGCATCGTCAAAGCCATAATAATTCTCGCCAATAAAAAGATGCCCACTGACCTCACCGCCGAGTGGTGAACCCAATTCGCGCATCTTCGCCTTCATCAAGCTGTGACCGCTTTTCCACATGACGGGCTTGCCACCATACTTACGGATTTCATCCGGCAAAGCCTGAGACGCCTTCACATCGAACACGACATACGATCCCGGCATCCGTGTCAACAAATCGCGTGCCAGCAGCGCCAATAAGCGATCCGCCGCAATATGGTGTCCGTGATTATCGATAAAACCGCAACGATCACTGTCGCCATCAAATGCCAAACCGAGATCGGCACCCAGTTCGACGACCTTCGCTTCTAAATCGCGCGTCATTTCAGGGTCTTCAGGATTGGGCAAGTGGTTCGGGTAGGTGCCGTCACTTTCGCAATACAAACAGGTGACATCAAGCCCTAGTGCGCTCAAAATCGGCGTCACATACATACCGCTCAAGCCATTGCCGGCATCCATCACAACTTTTAGGGGGCGGCTAATGTTCACTTTACCCTGAATAGTCGCCATATGACGGTTGATCATGTCATAATCTTGGTCGATGATCCCCTGCCCAGTCGCAAAACCATCCGCTTCGATGATGCGCAATAAGTCTTGAATCTGCTGATCCGCCAACGCCAACGAGCCATACGCCATTTTAATGCCGTTATAACGGGTATCAAGGTGGCTACCGGTGATCATCACGCCCGCGCCTTTGTCGCCATAACTGGCGGCGGCAAAGTAAACGGTTGGGGTTAACACCGGACCGATATCCGTGACATTCATCCCCGTTGATGCCACACCTTCCATCAACGCGGCTTTCAAAGGATCCGAAGTATGCCGATTATCTTGCCCGACAAACATGCGTTCGGTGCCAAAGTGCTTGGGCAGATACGTCCCAAGCGCTGCTCCTACCAAACGCGCCAATGCTGGCGTCAGTTGAGCATCCGCCGTCCCCGCCGTCCCACGAATATCATATTTTCTAAAAACACTTGTCACTACTTGCACCATGTTGCCTCTCCAATTGTGAATGTGCGCCCAAAAAGGACGATAAAGCACCAGAAACGAGAGTAGCCGAGGGTATCACACTGTCAGTTCTTGACCATCAACAATCGCAGCAAATTTTAGATTGCTGCCATCGGGCAACACATCAACCTTAATGGGCGTGCCTGTGGGTGGGTTGGAACGCAGCAAGAAATCTGCCAAAGGTTCGCGTACTGAGCGCCGGATGATGCGACGCAGTGGGCGCGCGCCATATTCCGGTTCGTCATTCTGCGCCAACATCCAGCGCATCGATGCCTCTGAAAATTCAAGTTTTAGCCCTCGCTCGTCCGCCATCTTGGTCTCTTTCTTGAGGAGCAAGCCCAGAATTTGGTACAAGACCTCATTATCGAGGGCATTAAACATGATCACTTCATCAAGACGGTTTAAGAATTCGGGGCGGAACCAATCGCGCACTTCTTCCATAGCCAGTTCACGCAATTCATCCGTGATCACAGGGACCGCTAGATGCTCTGCCCCCAGATTACTCGTCAAAATGATGACCGTCTCGCTAAAGCTGACCATCGTGCCGCGTCCATCGGTCAAGCGTCCTTCTTCAATCACCTGTAAGAGGATGTCCAAAATACGGGGGTGGGCTTTTTCAACCTCGTCGAATAGCACAATAATGTACGGTTGCTGCTTTACCCGTTCCGTTAATTGCCCACCAGATTCGCTATCCACATAGCCCGACGGCGAACCGATCAACCGATTCAAGCTGCTTTCATCTTTGAATTCACTCATGTCCAGTGGCAGCATCGCCTCTTCGCTGCCAAACATAAATTCAGCCAAGACTTTTGCCAGTTCGGATTTGCCCACCCCCGTCGGGCCCAAAAACAAGAATGCCCCAATCGGGCGTTTGGGGTCTTTCAAACCCACGCGCGCCGTTTTGATGGCGCGGCTGACCGCCAAAATAGCATTGTCTTGCCCTTTGATGCGCTCTTGGACATATTCGACCATGCTGGCATAGCGCAAACGCTCGTCTTCGCCTAATTTCGCGACCGGCACCCCCGTCATCTGGCTCAGCGCCAAGGTCACATCTTCGGCATCCAGACTATTGCCGTCATGCGTCGCCATCTTATACGCCAAGTTGGTTTGCTGGCTCATCGCTACCATCGCCGCCGCGCGGTGCAAAAGTTGCTCGGCACTACGTGGCAGTGGATTTGTCCCCAAATAGCGTTTCGCCAAGCGCACTGCCAACCCAATAGAGTCATCACTGACCTTGAGGTTGTAATCCGACTCCATATGCGGGCGGATCACCTTCAAAATATCGGTGGCTTCAACGGGGGTGGGTTCGGGAACACGCAACCGGTGAAGCCGTTCGGCAATACCGCTCATACTAGCGATCCGCTGGTTAAATTCCAGTTCCGTCGTTGTGCCGATAATGATCGGGTCGTTGCTCAAAAATGCCTTTTGTATCAACGAGGTGGCTTTGGCAAATTCCGCCCGAATCGGTCCTCCAAAGAAACGATGGATGTGGGGGATGAACAAGATCCCCCCGGCGGCGGCACTCAAACCCGCACGCACGGCTTTTTGGTCGTTGTCCAACAAAGCGGCTTCATCGATCTGAACAAGGCTCTTCAAGCCTTTTGGACCTTTGCCCTCGCTCATCAGCAGTGCCAAGCTATACGCTAAGGTGCGTTTGCCGACCCCATCGGGACCGATCAGCAACACATGACGGCTAGACGATTGCGTGAGGATGTTGATCAATTCCCGCAGCAGATCTTCGCGAAAATATACTGCGTGCAGCTTGCCGCTCTTGGCACCTGCGACAAAATCTTGGGTAGTGCCATCCGTGCGGATCACTTGCGAGGTATCCGAAAGCAGATCGCTGATGGCTTTGGGGGTGATCCCCACTTGGCGCAATAACCCGCCAGTGCTGATAGTGGCTTCGCTCAAGACCGTCAACACATGATCGGTATCCGCGCGCAACTCATTTTGCGCCTGACTCACCGTCAGTGCATCATCGATCAAAATGATGGCTTGGCGGCTGAGCGGCACCCGCCGATTGCCGTTGGCGATATATTCGAGATTACCATCCGGGTCACGACGGCTTTCAGTCGCAAGATGGACTTGTCGATCCAGTCGCTCCAGATCGACACCTCGACTATTCTTGAATATTTCAAGGAGACGCGCGGCGGCGGTATCCTTTCGGCGCAACAACGCCAACAGAATCAATTCCGGCATCAAGACCGATTTACGATACTGGTCTTTAAGGGCGACCGCATCGTTCATCACCGCATCCATGTCTTTTGAGATCAAATCAGGGTTGAGCGTTCCCATAAATTACATTTTCGCTTTTCGCTCGTAGAATGAGAGTTATATAAAGTTACCGTGAAATGGGGGATGAGACAAGGTACGAGGCATAATCCATCCCCCATAAAAGCCTAACCTGTATCGTGGCTACCCGCTGGTAAATCTAGTCGTAGTGTCAAGGGCAACCGCCCCACCGCATCCGCCGCACCAAACAACACCGCACAAGCAGCCGGCACTGCCGGGCGACCGGGCGAGTAGGTGGCGAGATATGCCGCAATACCGGGGAAAGCCTGCCAGTCGTAGGGAGACCACAACGCAACCGCGACCGTTTTCTCTGGCGGTAGCGCATTTACCAACGCTTGTTGTTCAGGGTTATCGATGGCGTTCTGTGTCCATACAATGACCACGTCGGTAGCATTCGCAGCGGCTTGTGCCCATCCAATCTGTTCAACCGTCGGGTTATCGTTAATCCCCACCCATTGAATATCATCGCGATACTGCACGCACTCTTGCTGAATTTGATAGCGTGTCGCCAGAAAAACGACACTGACGCTTTTCTCCAGTGGCACAGGCACCAAATTATTGCGGTCATAAGCGACGGTGACGCCTTGCTGATATAAACGGTTCAACAAGACTGCCCCTTGTTCGAGATTCACCTGTTCTGCTGCGTTGACTGTCTCAATCGGCGTCCAATCGAGAATACCCATGCTTGCCTTACGCGCAAGGATGCGCCGCACTGAATCGTCGATCCGGGCTTCAGAAATACGCCCTGCATTCACTTCGTCCACTACCCGCTGCATCGACGCCTCAAAAACATCGGGTCCAGTGCTGGGCCCAGTCGCCAGCAAATCGACACCTGCGTTGACCGCCATCACCACAGCATCATAGTAATTGTATTCAAGATCCACCGCATTCATATCGAGGGCGTCGGTCATGATCAAACCGGTATACCCCATCTCATCACGAAGTAAATCAGTCACAATGATGGGGGAAAGTGATGCCGGACGCCGAATCGGATCAAGCGTCGGAAACCAAATATGCGCCACCATAATGGCCGCGACATCGTGGGCTATTGCATCTCTGAAAGGTGCCAGTTCAACCTGCTCCAAACGTTCGCGCGGTAGATCCACCGTCGGCAGTTCCGCATGAGAATCCTGCCGAGTTTCGCCATGACCGGGGAAATGTTTCGCTGTCGCCAAAACATCCCGTGATTGTAATCCGACGATATAATCGGCAATAGTCGCCCCTGCCAACGACGCATCACTCCCAAACGAGCGGCGAGCGATGATCGGGTTGCCGGCATAGGTCTCAAGGTCGGCAACTGGGGCGAGGTTCATATTGATGCCAACTGCCCGCAATTCCCCACCGATCTGTGCGCCTGTTTCCTCACCTAAGCCCGCCGCCGTCACCAACAAAGGCGTCGGGATAAATGTAAAACCATCCGTAAGGCGATTGACGACGCCGCCTTCTTGATCAATGCTGATCAATAATGGAACGCCACCTGCCGCCGTGATCGTCTCTTGAAACCCATTGGTCAAACGGGCAACTGATGCTGGATCGCCCCCATTTTGCCCAAATAACACTACACCACCGGGTTGCCATGTACGCAGATGCGCGGCACCTACTTCAGTGATCACACTCCCATGAAGCGTCACCATGAACATCTGCGCAACTTTTTGTTGAAGGGACATCGCAGCTAATATCGCATCCACTCGTGCCGCATCTTGTGCTGATATCCCGATACGACCAGTGTCAGCGCTGGCGATCTCAAAAGGTGAAAAACCAAGCAGGAAGATGAGGCTTATGGCGAGCAAAGGACCCATTAACTTTGTAAAACGACCAACGCTCAAGCGGGCATTACCCATTGACATCAAAACGCTTTTCGTTCCTTTTGCTTATTCTGATGGTGTATTTAGCCGATAACCAATGCCCCGGATATTGACGATTAGATCTTCGTAATCGCCACAATCTTTGAGCTTTCGCCGTAAATTGCTGACATGTGGGCGGATCACTTCGCGCGCTTCAGATTCGTCCACGGCATACCCCCGCACCTCGCGCACTAGCTCATGGCAACTGACAACCCGTCCACGATGCGCAGCCAAGTACAACAGCAGATCAAACTCGGTGGGGGTCAGCTCGATGGAATGTCCTTCTATAGATATCTTGTACCGCCCCGGATAAATCGTCAGGGGGCCGAAAATCATCATACCTTCGGTGGTCATTTCAACAGGCACATCCATCATCGTGTCGATCACATCTTGCGAAAACACAAGCGTTCCAGCAGTTTTCTCGTCTGGTGTTTTGCTCAGCTCAGCGATATTGCTGCGAATCACATCAAGTAGTTTCCGCCTACGCCGCAAGCCACGCGCCCGCTCCAGCCCACGCGCAACACTCAGACGAATATCCTGTCCAGAGCTAGGCTTAATCAAGTAATCATGCGCACCCAAACGAAGTGCCTCAACCGCCGTATTGAGGTGGGGAAACGCGGTCATCAGGATGACCACCATATCCGTGTCAATTACTTTAATCTGGCGCAGAAGTTCGACACCATCCAACCCATTTGGCATTCGAATATCCGTCAACACCACATCGATGTGGTTTTCGGTCAGCACGACGAGTGCTTCTTCGCCACTGCCCGCTTCGCTCACTTGATAGCCAGCTTTTTGTAGTGTGCGTGAGACTGAATAGCGGATCGCCTTCTCGTCATCTACAACGAGAACTGTAGCGTTTTCCGGCGCGATCTCAGCCATTGAGTCGATCATTTTATTAACCCCGTGATGATATCAATTTCTGTAAAAACTGCTTACATGCCGAAAAAATTTTGTGATAAAAACATAGCCTACTTCAGGTGTAATATATCCATTGTGCATG
>JBBRTY010000068.1:0-17149 GCA_038248285.1 Aggregatilineales bacterium | reverse complement strand
GCGCTTCATCGAAATGGCACAGGCGTACCGTGTCGACGAAGACGAAGCCACCCCGACCGATGAGGATTACCTGCGGGCGATGCGCTATGGGATGCCGCCCAATGGAGGTTTTGGCATGGGGCTAGATCGGCTGGTGATGCTGCTGACGGATCAGCGCAGTATCCGCGATGTGCTGCTGTACCCGCATCTGCGTGAATTGAAATAATCGTGAATGGGGCACTGTCGGGTGTTGGCGGTGCCCTGCCTTGTTGTGGTATAAAAGTATAAAGCAAAGAGGAGAAGTTTTTATGCTCGCAATCCCTCACCCAATTCCGTATCAAGGCAGCAAACGCAGCTTAGCGAAATTGATCTTGCAATACTTCCCGCACAATACCGCGCGTTTAATTGAGCCATTTGCTGGATCTGCCGCTGTTTCTTTGGCGGCGTTAGCCCATCAAAAAGTGAAAGAAGTGGTCTTGAGCGATACTGATGCAGCTTTAGTCGCTTTGTGGAATCGCATCATTCAAAATCCTGAAGCGTTGGCAACAGAATATTCGGCGCTATGGCATGCGCAGCATGGACATGATCCCGACCATTATAATTTTGTGAGATCTCAGTTTAATCAATGCCATCAACCTGAATTATTTTTATATTTGCTGACGCGCTGTGTCAAAGCGGCTGTTCGTTATAATGCGCGTGGGGACTTTAATCAAAGCCCCGATAAGCGTCGCAAAGGGACACACCCAAACACCATGCGCCAAAGTCTCTTAAACGCATCGGCGCTTCTCAAGAACCGCGCCTCCGTCGCCTGTATCGATTATCGAGATGCGCTGATACAAGCAAGACCAGAAGATATCGTCTATTTAGATCCACCTTATCAAGGAGTCTGCAATACGCGCGATCCACGCTACAAAAGCAAAGTTATGTTCGATGATTTTGTCCTCTCATTGGAAACGTTAAATGAATGGCACATCTGCTATATTGTGAGCTATGACGGGCGCACCGGAACAAAGACGTATGGGCAACCTCTACCGCCGTCCCTCAACCTCACCCACATCGAGATTGACGCTGGGCGTTCATCCCAAGCAACTTTATTAGGACTCGCCGACAGAACCATCGAATCGCTGTATCTATCAAGCGCGCTGATAGAACGGATTGATTATAATTCGCTTGGGGCAAATCACTCTCTACAATATTCGTTGCCGGGGTTGTAAATGACACTCTATCCCGACTGGTTTGCTGCACTTATCAAAACTATCAAAAGCAAGCGCCCCAGAATTATCGCAGCGCACATATTACAATATGGTTCGATCACGACCGAAGAAATCACAAGCATCTACGGTTATAATCATGCGCCTCGTGCCATTCGAGATTTACGAGAATTAGGCATCCCTATAGAAACTTTTAATGTAAGAAATTCCGCCGGACGCCCTATCGCAGGCTACAAATTTGGTAATTTATCAACCGTAAAAAGCGACCGTCTTACAGGACGCCAAAACTTCCCGAAAGCCTTCAAAACTCAGCTTATCGCCCAATTTGGTGAGCGCTGTTCCAATTGCAATGGTCAATTCGCAGCCCGCTATCTTCAGATTGATCATCGCATACCTTATGAAATCATTGGGGATGTCCCATCAGCAGAACGTGATCCAGCCAACTATCAATTATTATGCGCAGCGTGCAATAGAGCGAAATCATGGTCCTGTGAGCATTGTGCAAATTGGACGACAGAACATAATCCGCAGATTTGCGAAACGTGCTATTGGGCGCAACCCATAAATTATACGCACATTGCGCTGCAAAAAATTAGGCGTATCAATATCATTTGGAATGACGATGAAGTAATTTTTTATGATACGTTAGCAGCACAAGCCCTTACTTTAGGCGAAACTATGCAAGACTACATAAAACGCATTCTGAAAACATCGCTAGCGGATGATAAAACAGATAAGATCCGCTGAGAGGCAGTTGTCCCCTACTTCTCCATCTCCTGAAACAATGCCATCGGCAGCAGAATCCATTCGAGGCGTTCACCCTTAAACTGCCGTAGGGCGTGGGCGCACTCGCGGAAAATCTGTGCCGTTGGCGTGTCATCGTCCGGCGGCGCGAGTTCCTCGGCAAGAGACGCCAGCAGCACCGCCCCCGCGTGCAAATCGTGGGTGGCGAAGGTATAGGCGCATTGCGCCACCGGTTCGGTCGAAAGCGAATGCCCCACCTGACGATTGAGCGCCAAAATCGCTTGTGCCGCCGTCGTGCCCGTATCATGAACCAACGCCCGCCGCAACCGGATAAAATGGCGTTCCGCGTGGGCGATGCGCGCCACCGAAAGCGAAAGCTCCATGCGCGCGCCTTCGTTTGCCGTCGTTCGCAGCATTTCGAAAAGTGCCTCCAACGCGGGGGCATATTGCAAGTTCCCCAACGCAGCGGCATATGCCATCCGCAATCCCTTGTCCGGCTCTCTTTGCAGTCGCTCCAAAAACATAGCTCCACAATCCAGATCGCAAAGCGTCCCCAGTGCCCGCGCACAATGCGCCTGTATCGACCGCCATGGCGAATCTAAGCCCCGGCGCAAGGTGGGCACCGCACTGTGATCCCCCATCCGTCCCAGCGCCCATGCCGCGATCACGCTGACCGACAGTTCGGTACCCTCGTCAAGGATATGACAGAGCGCCGCCACCAAATGGGGGTCAGGTCCCATGCGGGCAATCGAAATCACCGCCTCAAAACGGACATTAAAGCGGGGGTCTTCCAGCGCTTCCAGCAATTCATCCACCGTGAGCGGGCTTTTGGTCTGCCCCATTTGCTCGGTCGCCATCACCATCGACCGTTCATCTTTGGCGCGATAGTAGCGCATGACCGTTTGCAACCCGCCAAACGGATTGCCATGTGTGAACAAATTAGCGAAATCGCTCACGCTGACATCACTATCCGGTCTGACCCGCCGAAACATCAAGCTCGACGCCGCCGACAACACCATGCTGATGATAAACAACGGGGTGAATGGATCAATCGGGATCATCAGCACTTGACCCGACAAGGTGGCGGTGGCATCCAACAAATTCCCGCTAAAAATCTGGCTGATCCCGCCGATCAAGCCAATCGAGGCATAGAAGAGGGCGAGGTATTCGCCTTTGCGATTTTCTGGCACGACGCTGGTGAACAACAACCGTCCTGATCCTAGCAACCACGCGATTTCGACGATCCCCCACAAAACGGCGATCAGCAGGGCGATGGGCAAGCTCCATTCGGACATACGGGGCATCAGCAACCAACCGAGCGGGAGCAACGTGCGCGCATACAACGCCGACAAGATCACCGGCTTGCTGCCATAGCGATCTGCCGCCCACCCAAATAAGTATGTCGCGGAGAACCCGCCCGCAATGGATCCGATCTGAAGCCACAAAACAGCGCTGTCGCTTAAACCGATTTGCTTCTGCATAAACACGGGCAAAAACGAAATCGGCGCGACCGCAAAAGCGCTCAAACATAAGCCCGCTAAATACACCGCAAAATTTTTGTCGCGCAGGGCATGTAAAAAATCACGATAGCCCATCGCTTTGCCCACGCGCGGTACACCCCCCGGCAGATGCGCCGCAGACCACACCGCCGCGACGCCAAAGACGAGCGCAACCGCGAACAACAGCATGAAGCGATCCAGCCCTGTCGATAAGCCGAGGATGACGCCGCCCACTGCCACCGCTGCCATGCCGGTGACACGCGATACCATATCGTTGAGCGCGCCATGTTTGCCTCGTATCGAATTGGGGACGTATTCTTGCGCCCATGGATACAAGCCGACTTCGGAGATCGAGCGACAAAGGGCAAAGCCGATCATGATCAGCGTGACCAGCGTCATCGCGGCATTGGCACCAAAGTTCATCATCACCCACGGCGTCAACAATAAGCACGCGGCAATGATCTTGCGAATGCCGAAAAAGGTCACATACGTCCGTTTATACCCAAAGCGCGCCACCCACGGCGCGATGAATAACGCAATGACGCCGAAAAAAGGTAGCATCGACAACAGTAGCCCGATCTGCGCGTTACTGGCGTTCAGTTCATCCAAAAACAAGATGAACGCCGAGCCAAAGAAGGTCAATTGGGCAAAGACACTATTAGTCGCATTTAGGGCTGTGTTCCATGGCAAGAGCCGAATCTTTTCGGCGGTGGTCACTTCGGGCGCAGGGGCTTTGGCACGGGTCATTTCAGCAGACATAGACAGCACTTCCTAAAGTGAGATCGACACAGCGATCATGCGCCGCACCTCAGCAAGAAATTTGTTCAATAGGATAGAAAAGGAACTAAGCATGGCTCTCACTATATCCTCAACAGCCACTTGTAGCAAGGCACACTCCCTGACGATTGACCTGTGATCGAAAGCGCGACTTGGGCAGTGATTGAACGCAATCAAGCATAGATGTGTATTGTTTTTGTGTTTTTTATAATGCGTTACACTTCCTAAAGGGAGATTCATGAACAAAGGAAAATTATCTTGGCTGAGTCTGGTTGCGCTTTCGTGTTTGCTGATAGCCGGCACTGTTTCTGGACAAGAGACCATGCCTGAAGCTGGCGCAATCCGCACCGATACCGCTGACATTGATCAAGTCTATGTGCCTGCCGGGTGCTTCTTGATGGGCACCACCGCCGAACAAGCCCAAGCTGTTCTCGACGCTGGTGCCCCCTCATTTATCACGATGGGCTTGATGAGCGAACAACCACAACACGAAGTTTGTTTATCTTCCGGCTATTGGATCGATACCACCGAAGTGACCGTCGCGGCATTTGCGGCATTCGTCGAAGCGGGCGGGTATACCCTGCCGGAACATTGGTCCGACGCCGGCAAACGCTGGCTAGAACGACAAGCTATCGAGGCGCTCCCCATTGACTGTGAAGGCGCAACCGCCCCTGGACTAGCGCGTGTCTGCGTGACATGGTATGAAGCCGAAGCCTATGCCCATTGGCGTGGGGGCGCGCTCCCGACTGATGCCCAATGGGAATGGGCGGCGAAAGGACCTGAAGGACTCATCTATCCTTGGGGAAATGAATGGGACGCAACCCACGCCAATGTGGTAGACAGTCAAGGTCTCGTCCCCGTCGGTAGTTACCCTGATGGCGTCAGTTGGGTGGGCGCACATGATATGGCGGGCAACGCCATGGAATGGACGCAAACATGGTGGACGCCCAGTTATCGCGGGGCAGAACGCGACGACCCCACCGGTCCCGCCAATGGACGGATCAAATCCGAGCGGGGGGGATGGTGGGGCAGCAATCCGTTTGTGGCGCGTACTACCTATCGCCATTACGAAGACCCGCCTTCATATCAAGATCACCATATCGGCTTTCGCATCATCAGCCCAGAAACCGCCGCTAGCGAATAACCCCCCGCGCGGAAATCACTGGCAACCGACAAGGGCATGAACAACCATGCCTTGTCGGTTCCGTTCTAAATCTTTTTCAAACGATAACCCCTGAAAATACGTGGAAGCACCCCATAATCAGTATGGATATTTCTTAATTCAAACAAGTATTGAACTTTAACACACTCTCTGGCAACATAGAATCATTTCATCCCATATTAATGTTGCGTTTAAGTCATGATCGACATTTTCCCTGACCCCCTGCGCCTGTCACTGGCACGTATTTTATTAGTCTTCCTTGCATTTGCGCTGGCAGTGCTGCTGCGCAATGTCATGGCGTGGATACTCGCGCGTCCCTTTGAAGCGCTCTTGCGACGTGCGAATGTCGCTGGCGATATCAACGTGACCATTCAATCAGTGGTCTTGCCGCCTGCGCGCTATATCCTGTTGGCATTGGCAATCGATATATCCGCACGCATCTTAGAATTGCAACCAGCGTTATTCACACTGGCGACGAGCGTATCCAGCACCTTGGTGATCGTCGCCATCGGCACCTTGATCTTTCGCCTGTTGAATATCTTGATCTCGCCCCGTCGCTTGTATCTGATCAGCGGCATCCTGATTGATGAAGCGCTCATGCCGTTTGTGCGCACCGCCCTGCTGATCGTCACTGTCGCCTTGCTGCTCGTGATTTTGCTGCAAGTGTGGGGCTATGATGTCAGTGGCTTGGTCGCTGGTTTGGGCATCGGCGGGTTAGCGTTTTCGCTGGCGGCAAAAGATTTGTTATCCAACCTCTTTGGGTTTGCTGCCGTCGTCAGTGATCGCCCGTTCGTGGTGGGCGAAATGATTAAATTCGCCGATATTGAGGGCATGGTTGAACATGTCGGTATCCGTACCACACGGATACGCCAAGCCGATCAAGCGGTCGTGTTTGTGCCCAACAGCAAATTGGCGGATAGCGCCCTTGTCAACTGGTCACGACTGACAAAACGCCGTCTCCATGCCACCCTCAATATCAGCTATGCCGCCCGCGCGGGTCAAATCGAAACCTTGCTCGCCGCGATCCGCATCGCGCTGACGATGCGCGCGTCTGTCGAGAAAAACTCGGTCAGTGTCCACTTCGAAGGCTTCCGCGACAATGGGTTACTCGTGACCGTAGAGTGCTACCTAAAAGTCACAGCGAATGCCGCCTTTGAGGTGGAACAAGAAAAAATCTTCTTAAATTTGATGCGAATCGTCGCCGAACACGGGCTAGGCTTTGTCGGGGCACCGCCGGTACCCCAACTCGATATCCCCCAACCGGATCTCCCGATCCTCACCCATGAGACTGAGACACCCCATGAGCAGGGTGTCATTGAACGCAAAAGCACACGCACTCAGGAGCAAACCTAGCCTATGAGACTATACTTCTTCCGTCATGCAATCGCCCAAGACCCAGATGGCATCATTCTAGATCACGACCGCGCCTTAACCAACGAAGGGATTTTGCGCACGCGGCGCTCGGCACGCTTGATCAAGATGCTCGGCGTGGTGCCCGATCATCTTTATAGCAGTCCATTGCTGCGCGCCCGCCAAACCGCAGAAATCCTCGCTATCACGCTTGGGGTAGCGGTGCAAGTGCGGGAAGAGGTTGCCCCCGGCTTCAACCGTGCCGCTGTCGAACGCTTGACGCATGACTTGGGAGATGATGCCGAAGTCATGTTCATCGGGCATGAACCCGATTTTAGCACCACCATTTGCGAACTGACAGGCGCGCGCGTAGAGGTGAAAAAAGGTTCGCTCTTCCGTGTCGATCTGGCGTGCTATCAACCGCTCGAAGGCAATTTGACGCTAGCATTATCGCCCAAAGTATTTCAGCGCTTAGGGTAAATACTGCAATCGGGGAACTTCGCCGCAAAGCCGTACCAACGGGAAAATAATTGCAGTGGACGTTCCATCTTTTTTAAGTCCCCTTGTTTGCTAAACAGGGTCGCATTACGCACTGCATCACCAGTGCTGAGCCGCAATTCATCACCGATCCATTTTAAGCTGGTCGCATCGGTGAAAAACGCCCCCGGCGTCGCAGTTTCGGGATCGATATAGATCACCAATAAGCGCCCTAAAAAAGTGTCGATCACAGCATTTTCCATCTCGTGCAACTTCCGTATAGGGTAATATCGGCTGGTACCTGCCATGCCTTCGGTCCATATCCCTAAGCCCATATCCAAACGCGGCAGACGGGTATCCTCTTGCCCCAGCGTCTGCTGCAGCCGTTGGCTCCATTCTGGCTGCACTTCCTGTCGCCAGTCGTCATCTTCTTTGCCCTCTTCTGCTTGCTCTGGCGAAAGGGACGACAGCGCTACCTGAATAGTAGGGTATGCGCTCAAAGCTTGTTTGGCGGTCATATGCAGCAAGTTGGAAAGACGCTTAAGTTGCGTACCCACCAACGTCCCATAAACACATTGCCCCTTAAGATGATCCCAGTAGGACCCTGTTTCGGAATCGTATAACAATACCATCGCGTCATAAAACCCGCGCTCACTAAATCGGTAAACTTCATCTTCGACGACGGGTGAAAAGACCGCCCCACTGTTACAAATAGAACAAAATGAGACGAGCCACGCTTCGCCTTCTAAATTCCCTTGCACTACATGATGATAAACCAGTTGCAAGGTCACAAATGCCAACGCCTGATCCCCCACCGTCATCACCGACAACGCTGCATCTTCGGTCAAGACGCCTTCGGCGACGATCTCCGCCAGCGGAAGCAAGGTTTCGATGAGGGCGGGTTGACAGTGGGTTGCAGGGCGCAAGAAAGCGCGATTGAGATCAAATTGGACTGGGGCAAAGTTTTTCATCTATGGATCACCTTAGTGTGAGTGCAACGCCTTTCAGATTTCATCAAAGCCGCCATCAAGAAAGCGACTATTTATTCAGATGAATATGGCTATGCTTACCCTTACCCTGCCGCGTGTGAACCCTCATGCGCGCCTCATGGTGGACGCCCGCGCGATGAGGGTGCCCTTCAAAACGACTTCACGGGCGGCACGAGTTGGGTCTGCCATCCGCAGAAACAACAGTTCCGCCGCCGCCCGCCCGATCTCATACGTCGGCTGGCTAATCACGGTGATCCCCCCAGCAGCGTGGCGCATCCACGCCGTTTCGTCAAAACCCGCCAATATGATATCGCGCGGGATCAACAAACCCGCCGCTGCAATCGCGTTCAACGCCCCAATTGTCAAGCGACTGTTGCCTGTCAAAATCGCATCAGGGCGATGGGGTGACGCCAGCCACGAGCTGACGATCTTCTCGCCCTCTGGTTCGGAAGGATGGACATAAATTGCCAGTGCGGGGTCAGTTGTCATGCCCGCCTGTGCCAACGCCGTCAAATAACCTTCCATGCGTTCGCGTCCGGTCATGCTGTGTTTCAAGCCGAAAATCGCCCCGATGCGCTGGCAGCCTGCTTCGATCAAATGGGCGGTAAGCATCTGCGCAGAAACATGATTATCGCAAAACACCCCATCAATGTGCGCCCCCACAATCCGCCGATCCACCGCCACCACCGGGATATTGTTTTCGAGGAGCAATTGGATCGAGTCCGCCCCTTCGCGCGCAGGGGATAAGATCACCCCAGCAACTCGTTCTTCGAGTAGCGACTCCAGATAGATATCCTCTTTATCGGGTGCCTCGTCGGTATTGCATAAAAAAACACTCATTTCATGCTGATTGGCGACATCTTCGATGGCGCGGGCGATAGCGGTGAAGAACGGGTTACGAATATCCGAAATCAGTAAGCCGATCATACGGGAACTTTGGTTGCGCATATTGCCCGCAATCCGGCTAGGACGGTACCGTTCATCGCTCACTGCTTGCAACACCAATGCCCGTAATTCTGGGCGCACATGCGGCTTATTTGCCAACACGCGCGATACTGTCGCCACAGAGACCCCTGCCCGTTTTGCCACATCTTTAATACTTGCCATGCCCGTTCGCCTTTGTGTGAGCAGGAAGGTGCGCCTCAGCGCTGAAACACAGCCTATTGTAATTGGTTACAAGCCATAATAGGATAAAATTAAAGGTTTTTCCAACGATTTACCCATCACAAAATTCTCACTCACCTTATCACTCTATTTCAGGCGAAAAATATCCCGCAATTTGTGAGTTTTGACGAATCTAAAAGTCTCACTTTGACAATCTTTTTGTAAACGGTTACAATCCAAGAGAATACGAAAAAGTGTAACTACACACCCCTCACCCAAAGCGAAGCGGCAATCCCTCTCCATAAGCGAAGCGGCGGGGCGAGGGACTTTCTACTGCGTTTCTCCCCTTCTCCAAAAGCGAAGCGGCTGGGAGCAGGGGTCGTGGGGATGAGGGGTAGCTGTGTAGTTACAAAAAAGTATTCGTCAACTTCTTACGCAATATTGTGCTTTCTTAAGAATGAGGTCAGCCCATAAGTCCATGCCACTCAAAGGGTTATCCCCATAGCGTTGTCTGTGTCCGTCATGCACCGTCACAATCAAAGAATGCCATTTACCATTTAATTCGATAAGCTCAATTGGAGATACCCTCATGCGTTCTCAGAAGCACTTACTTTTAGTCTTTGTTCTGCTGATCGGACTCGTCACTGCTGCCTTAGGCACCGTTTCCGCACAAGATGAGATCATCATCGGCTTGATCACCAAAACCGAAACCAACCCCTTTTTCGTGAAAATGCGTGAGGGTGCCCAAGCGGCAGCCGACGCACTGGGCGTCACCTTGTTAACGGCAGCCGGCAACTTTGACGGTGACAACGATGCCCAAGTGACCGCTATCGAAAACATGGTCGCTGCTGGCGCAAAGGGTATCTTGCTGGTGCCCAGCGACACCACCGCCATCATCCCTAGCATCGAACGGGCGCGGGAAGCGGGCGTGATCGTGATCGCGCTGGATACCCCCACTAATCCCGAAGATGCTACCGACGCGCTCTATGCGACGGACAACTTCCAAGCGGGTGTGTTAATCGGTCAGTGGGCGCGGGCGCGCTTTGGCGATGGCTCTGCCCAAATTGCGCTCTTGAACTTGAACCCCGGCATAACCGTTGGTGATCTGCGTCGCGACGGTTTCCTTGACGGCTTCGGCATTACCATTGACGACCCGCAGGTCGTTTGCCAACAAGATACACAAGGCGATCAGGCGTTGGGTCAAACGGCGATGGAAAATTGTCTCTCCGCCAACCCCGCCATTAACTTGGTCTACACCATCAACGAACCTGCCGCCTTTGGTGCTTACCGCGCCATTGAAGATGCCGGATTGCAAGACAGCGTGACCATTGTCTCGGTTGATGGTGGCTGCGCGGGCGTCTCCGGCGTGATCGATGGTCGTATCGATGCCACCAGCCAACAGTATCCGTTATTGATGGCGTCGCTCGGCGTGGAAAACATCGTCGCTGCGGTTCAGGGTGGCGAATTTGCCACTGGTTACACCGACACCGGCGTCACCTTGATCACTGCCCACCCACAAGCGGGCGTGACCAGTGAAGGCGTCGTTTTTGGCGTCGAAAGCTGTTGGGGTGACGCCATTGCGGGCGACCTCGAACGCGCTCAAGAACTGGAAGACAGTATGGCAACCCCCGAAGCGGCGATGGATTTCAGTGGCATGGGCATCAAAATCGGCTTGATCACTAAGACCGAAACTAACCCCTTCTTCGTTAAAATGCGTGAAGGTGCCCAAGCCGCAGCCGCAGCCTTGGGCGTGGAATTGATTTACGCCGCTGGCAGTTTCGACGGTGACAACGACGCCCAGGTGACCGCCATCGAAAACATGGTTGCCGCGGGCGTACAAGGAATCCTCTTGGTGCCTAGTGACACCACCGCTATCATCCCCAGTATCGAACGGGCGCAAGAAGCCGGCGTGATCATGATCGCGCTAGACACCCCTACTAGCCCCGAAGATGCCACCGATGCGCTGTATGCGACGGACAACTTCCAAGCAGGCGTCTTGATCGGTCAATGGGCGCGCGCCCAGTTCGGCACCGAACCCGCCACGATTGCTTTGTTAAACCTGAACCCTGGCGTGACCGTCGGCGATTTGCGCCGTGACGGTTTCCTCGAAGGCTTCGGCATTGCGATTGACGACCCGGCAGTGGTTTGCCAACAAGACACACAAGGCGACCAAGCAAAAGGTCAAACGGCGATGGAAAACTGCCTCGCGGCTAATCCCAATATCAACTTAGTCTATACCATCAACGAACCTGCCGCTTTTGGCGCTTACCGCGCTATTGAGGATGCGGGTCTGCAAGACCAAGTGACCATCGTCTCGGTCGATGGTGGTTGTGCAGGTGTGCGTGGTATTGTGGACGGTCAAATTGACGCGACCAGCCAGCAATATCCCCTGCTCATGGCGTCACTGGGTGTCGAAAACATCGCCCGTGCTGTGGCGGGTGAAACATTCGCCACCGGTTACACCGATACCGGCGTCACCTTGATCACCGACGCTCCCCAAGATGGTATCGAAAGTGTCGATAGCGCTACTGGTCTGGAACTGTGCTGGGGCGAATAATCCCCAAATCACCCTCTTGTAAAGGCACCCATCTGGGTATCCACTAGCTTCAAATCAACGCCGTAGGGGCATGAGATATCATGCCCCTACAATTTATTGTTTAGGCATAGAGGTTTTTATCGATGACTACAGGCACGGCAGCGCTCCCAAAGCGTTCTTTCCGCTCGCGATTCGGGTTTTTGCTGGCTCCCCCGTTTGGCCCGCTCATCTTTTTGGCGCTCATTTGCATCTTGTTCACGGTGCTGCCGCTGCTACGTGGGCAGGAACAGCGCTTTCTGTCCCCCCAAAACTTCGCGTTGATCGTCCAGCAAACGGCGGTCATCGGCGTGCTGGCAATCGGGCAAACCCTGATCATTTTGACAGGTGGCATCGACCTGTCGAATGGTCTCATCATGGCGCTGACCTCGGTCATCATGGCAGGGTTATCAGTCAAAGGCTTTTCGCTGACCTCATCCGGCACCCCGATTGATCCGATCTTCGCCATCGGCATCGGCTTAACGGTGGCATCGTTGGCGGGCTTCATCAACGGTTCGCTGGTGACCCGGTTGAAGCTGCCGCCTTTCATCGTCACGCTCGGCACGCTCAATATCGCTTTCGCCCTCACGCGCATCTACTCGACCTCCACCATCAATGGCTTGCCCGAACCCATGATCGCGCTCGGCTCGGTCATCGAAGTCGCTGGGGCGCGGGTACCGCTCTATGCGCTGGTGATGTTGGTCTTGTTCTTCATCGTCTGGTTCATCCTGCGCGAAACACGCTTTG
Source organism: Aggregatilineales bacterium (assembly GCA_038248285.1). GTDB lineage: Bacteria > Chloroflexota > Anaerolineae > Aggregatilineales > Phototrophicaceae > Flexifilum. Next base: position 4,538 of record JBBRTY010000068.1, on the reverse strand, counting down.
GACGCCATATTTATGCAGTCGGCGACAACAGCGAAAGCGCGGCATTGGTGGGTATTCCGGTAAATCGCATCCTGCTGCTCGTCTACACCTGTGCCGGTTTCTTGTACGGCATCGCCGCCTTGCTGCTGATCTCACGTCAAGAAAATGGCGACCCCCAAGCAGGGCAAACCAGCAATTTAGAGAGCATCACAGCGGTGGTGCTTGGGGGCACGAGCCTCTTTGGGGGGCGCGGCAATGTAGTAGGGACATTGATCGGCGCGTTGATCGTCGCCGTCATCCGCAACGGCTTAACCCAACAAGGCGCAAACCCGATCATTCAGACGCTCATTACGGGCGTGCTGGTCATCACAGCAGTGGCAGTTGATAAATTTTCGCAGCGTGCTAAGTAAACAGGGGGATAGGACACATGAACGGCTCTCAACAGACCCCAGTGCTAGAAGCGCGCCGATTGGTGAAGCATTACGGGCATGTCGTCGCGCTTGATGAATGCGATTTTGAGTTGTATGCGGGTGAAATTTTGGCGGTAATCGGTGATAACGGTGCGGGCAAGTCCACCCTGATCAAAGCCTTGTCGGGTGCCGTCAGCCCGACCAGCGGCGAAATCCGCATGAATGGGCAAGTCGTCCATTTCCGCAGCCCATTGGATGCGCGGCGTGCGGGGATTGAAACGGTCTATCAAAACTTAGCCCTGTCCCCCGCCCTCAATATCGTTGAGAATCTATTTTTGGGACGAGAACTACTACGACCCGGTTTCTTCGGCACTGTCTTGCGCATGGTGGACAAAGCAAAAATGCTCGAAGAAGCCACCCACTACATGGAAGACCTCAAGTTCCGCATCCAGTCGATGAAACAACCGGTCGAGACGCTATCCGGCGGGCAGCGGCAAGGCGTAGCAGTGGCGCGCAGTGCGGCGTTCGCCCACAATGTGATCATCATGGATGAGCCAACAGCAGCGCTTGGCGTTAAAGAGTCGGGTATGGTCTTGGACTTGATCCGTAAGGTACGGGATCGCGGCTTGCCGGTGATCTTGATCAGCCACAACATGCCCCATGTCTTTGAACTGGCGGATCGCATCCACATTCAGCGTTTGGGCAAGCGGTCTGCCATCATCAAGCCGAGCGAATACAGCATGTCGGACGCGGTAGCGATCATGACCGGGGCGGTGGCAGTAAAATAGATGGGCGGGGACAGCATAGGCTATAATCAGGGGCGCGCGCAAACGTCTAAAAAACGAGGTTTGGAAGCCATCTGATGATGCCCACCACGAATGATACGACCCTGTCTCCAGCTCGCCGATCCGTGTCCAACCGAGTACTGATTACGGCGTTGATGGCGTTCACCCTCGTCTTGTATTTGTGGAACGCCCCAAACGCGATTGATTATCCCCAATATGACGAGAGCAATTACTTCTATTCCGGCTATCAACTCAGTATCGGCGATCTGAATCGCGATTGGACATGGAGTCCGCAAGCGTCGCCCCTGATCGCAGTGTTTTACGCCGTGTTTATCGCCCTGTTAGACACTTCAAAGGTCTATCCATGGCTGCACACGCTTAGCCTGTTCTTGGTGGGCATGGGGGCGTATTTCCTGCTCTCACGCATCCTGCGCCCGGTAATCAGTTGGCTGCTGGCGACAATGGTAGTGATCGCCAGCAGCCCCGCCGTCCCTGAAAACACCCTGTATTACTTATCGGCAGGGTTGCTCTGGATCAGCTTGTCACTGCTCAGCAAACGGCTCGTTCTGCGCGGATTTGCCGCCTTTTGTGTGTTGATCACAGTGTATCTGCGCCCAGAATTTCTCTTGTGCCTCTTCGTCCTGCTGGTCGCGCTGGTTATAGTTGAGGGGCGACAGCTTCGGCAAAAGCAGGTGACCCGGATCGTGCTAGGGTTGGTGTATGCCCCCGTCATCATCGGGCTGATCGCAACCTTATTGCTGTGGTCGCAAACGCCCGAATTCATCAGTATGCGCGGCGTCAATGTGCTGCCGTGGAGTTACAACAACTTTTATCGCGATAGCTACCCCGATCAATTCAACGGCTTTCTCAGCTATGCTAACCCCTATCTCTTGTTTGAGCAGGACTTTGGCGCGGTGCCAGAACGCTCAACGACGACGGTCGTGCTGGCGATGTTCCGCAATATCCCCAAACTGATCGAATACCTGCGCTACAGTGCGTCGATGTTGTGGACAGCCTATGCCACCAGCTTATTTATGGGCTTTGGCTGGCACCTGCCGCTGTTGGCAAATAATTTTTTGGCAATACCCACGTATGAATATGATGTCCCACTGGGACTTTTAGCGGTAGGCTTACTGGGGCTGGGCACAGCGGGATATCGGCGTTTGCGGCGGCAAAACCGCTTGCAGACGCTGGCAATTAAAATGGATAGCCCCGTACTCATGGGCTTTATCGCGCTCATCCCGCTGGTGGTGGTGCTGATGCTGCTGATTCCTCAATTGCGCTATTTTCAGATCTTCCCGCTCGTGTTACTGCCTATCGGGTGCGCGTTGACTGTTCTCGTCACCGTGATTCGGGTGCCGCGTTGGGCGGTGGCGGTGGGCATCGCATCGGTACTCGTGTTCATGCCGCATCCGTATATCGTGACCGGCGAGCAAGTCGTCACCAGCAATATCGCTTTGTTGCGGCGTCATATGCAAGACGACGACAGAGTCTTGGGCGGTGCCATGACCAGTTACACCCATTATCTGCGCGCTGAAGGCATTGATGTGACTGGCATCGACAGCGCCTCGATCCCCGAACCGACCATTGTCCATGCGATTGAGGATGATGTGGCGCTCACCCATATTTTCATGAATCATTTATTTTCCTACGAAACTTATCAACGCTGGTTAAATGACTGGAATAGCGCCTACCCCGAGTCACCGCTCATGTTGGTCGAACAACAAGAGTATCCCTATTCGGCACTGTATCAGGTGTCTAGTGACGATACATTTCGCGCGCGGTTCAGTTATCGCAGTTTCCAACGACAAGCCCAAGCGCTCGGTCAGGATACGCGCCTGCTGCCACCGCCGGACGTGCTTGACTTTGGACAGCGGGTGACGTGGATGAGCGACAGCCCCAATCACAACCTCACAGAAGAACCGTATAATTTTTGGGATACTCAGGTCTATGCTTTCAGGATGTCACCGCCTTACCCCGATATCCCGCTCAACATCCCGACACAGGTGTATGCCACCTTGCCCGCAGCATGGTCAGGACGCAGTTTGATCTTTCTCGCGACGATTGCCCCTTACTTGTTAGATGGGCGCGCCGAAAGCGACGGCGTTATCGTCCAGATGACCGTTCAAGCAAATGGACAAGCGGTGACGACGTCGCGCCGGCTCGACAATATCGACCAGCAAAATTATGTCGTGCTGCGGCTTGAATTGCCCCCGTACACGGGGGAAGCGCGCGTGACCGTCGCGATTGATGCCCGCGCGACGACATGGTACGACCTGTTGCACATCACCCATGTGGGCGTGCTGAGATAGGGGAGGGAAAAGGCAATCCCATGAAACCAGCGTGGCAAGGAGTCGCCCTGTTGATGGGCGTGACAGGCGTTGCGGTTCTCTTTCGAGGTATCCTCACGCTCGCCAACTTCACCACCCTCTATATTTTGCTGGTGCTGATCCTCGCGATCCGAAATGGCACCCGCACCGCCCTCGTTGGATCGGTCGTCAGCTTCTTGTGTATCAACTTTTTCCTCGTGCAGCCCTACGCCACCTTCTTGATCGCCGACCCGCGTGAGTTGATCGACCTGATCATCTTCTTCGTCGTGGCGTTGGTGGTCGGGCAGCTTGCCGCCCGCACTCGCCAGCAAGCCCAAGATGCCGATAGCCGCGCCGATGAACAAAAACGGCTCTATAACTTCACCCGCACCTTGAACCAACTTGCCACTGCCGAAGGCGTCTATAACACCCTAACCGACACGGTGCAACGGGATTTTGGGGCGGCACGCGCTTTTAGCATCCCCACAGCAGCGGGACTCCCCAGCCCAGCAAGCGAAGCCACCTCTTTGGGGCTTCAACCCTTCCCCGTGCAAACCGGTCAGCATCTCTACGCGACTCTCTGCGCGGACTTCGTAGCGCCCCCTACCCCCGATACCCTCCGCATTTTGAACACCTTTGCAGCACAAGCGGGACAAGCCTTACAACGCATCGACTTGACTGAGCGCGCCCGCAAAAGCGAACAGTTCGAGCAAGCCGATCGCCTCAAGACCGCTTTGCTACACGCCGTTTCCCATGATCTGCGCACACCGATCACGATCATCAAAACCTCTGCCAGCAACCTCAGCCGTTTGGGGGACACCCTCAGCACTGCCGACCGTCGCGAAGCTGCCCACACAATTGAGCAAGAGGCGGATACGCTAGACGGACTGGTCGGCAATTTGCTGGATATGTCACGCTTGCGGGCGGGGGCAATGACCTTGCACAGTGAACCCAACTCGCTCGAAGAAGTTGCGGGGGATGCCACCGCCCGCAGTTTCCAGCGGACGCAACAGGGGCGGATTCGCCTCGACTTCCCGCCCGATCTGCCCTTGGTC
>JBBRTY010000067.1:0-17404 GCA_038248285.1 Aggregatilineales bacterium | reverse complement strand
CTACACACCCCTCACCCAAAGCGAAGCGGCAATCCCTCTCCATAAGCGAAGCGGCGGGGCGAGGGACTTTCTACTGCGTTTCTCCCCTTCTCCAAAAGCGAAGCGGCTGGGAGAAGGGGTCGGGGGATGAGGGGTAGCTGTGTAGTTCCCATTTTGTTTCCCCTTAAGATATAGAGCCTCTGCGGGCATGTCGGCGCGCACTCTTCCATCAGCATAATTGGCAATCGATCAGCCAGCGGGCAACCGCAGGGGGAGCAATTACGAGCGTCGGTCATGAGCAGTTTTTATAAATCAAACCTGATTGTGCGCTACTCACTCAATCTCATGTTACAATCCCTATACGCACAGTCACAGGCAAGGACAGGGCGGCATGACACCATCACAGATCATTGCAGAGCGTTATGAATTAATGGAAATGATCGACGAAGGCGGGATGGGGCAGGTGTTTCGCGCGCGCGACACCCAAACCAGCGAAATCGTCGCGATTAAAGTCCTCAAAGAACAGGTGGTCGCGCAAGACCCCACGTTGGTCGAGCGGTTTTGCCGCGAAGCGGTCGTGCTGCGCAAGCTCAATCACCCCAACATCATCCGTGTGTATGACACGTTTGAAGAGGACGGGCGCAATTATATCGTCATGGAATACATCAGCCATGGCTCGTTGGCGCAACGCATCCAAAAAGAAGGGGCGCTGCCCGTCGAACGCGCGGTTCAGGTGGCGCTTGATCTGGCAGATGCCCTGACCCGCACCCACCGCTTGGGAGTCATTCACCGTGACCTGAAGCCGGGCAATGTGTTGATGGCAGATGACCACAGCCCACGCTTGACCGATTTCGGCGTCGCGCACTTGGCGGATGCCCAAACTTTGATGACGCAAGTCGGGTCGCTGTTGGGCACGATTGCCTACCTGAGTCCCGAAGTCACCGAAGGCGAATCCCACAGCGAAAAAAGTGATATTTGGGCGTTTGGACTGATCATCTACGAGATGCTGACGGGCAAGCGCGTCTTTAACGAAGCGACGCCCGCCAACATGCTCACGGCGATCTTGCGCAAACCGATCCCTGATTTACGGAGCGAATGCCCCCAAGCCCCCGAAGACCTCGTGCAGTTGGTCGAACACATGTTAGAGAAAGACCCCGACGACCGCATCGCCAGCGCCCGTGAAGTCGGTGTAGAGTTGGAGCGCATCTTGCAGCAGGTGAAGCGAGATGCCGCCGCCACCCCCTCACGCTTCACGCTCACCCCAGAACACCCCTTGCCGAAGGTGCCGTCAGATACCCCTGATAACACGACCGAAGTGCCGCCCCTCAAAACGCGCACGACCGCCACCGCCAGCATCACCCCGCTGCCAGTCGTGAGACTCAATGCCCCCTCACCCGCCCGCCAAGTGACCAACCCGCGCATCTTCATCGCTTATCGACGGGAAGACAGCGGTGAGATCGCCGGACGTTTGTATGATCAATTATCGGCTCAATTGGGTGAAACTTCAGTCGTGCGGGATGTGGATCGCATCACCGACCGCACGGTCTCACGCTATGTCCTCGCCAATGATGTCGTCGGCTCGGTCGATGTCATGCTGGTTTTGGTAGGCACCAGTTGGGTGGGCATGACGCGCGACAAGCGCTTGCCATCGTTCACCCGCTCGATTGACAGCCCCAAAGATGTCCTCAGAATGCAGATCGAAGCCGGACTGCGCCGCCCGGAGATGCTGATGATTCCGGTGTTCGTCAACGGGGGGGTGTTTCCAGCGGACTTGCCCGTGCCGATTGAAAGCATCCGCACCCAAGAGGGCTTCACCATCGCCCCAGAGCAGCCGCTAGAACCCCAAGTCAAGCGGCTGGTACGCACCATCAACGATCATTTTGGGCTTACTCAACGCGAACGGTCGCCCTTGATCTGGCTGGCTGTGATCGCGTTCGTACTGGCGCTGGCGGTGATGGGGGCTTTCCTCGTCAATACCGTCGTGCAAGGCAACGCCTCCACGCCCACCGCAGCCCCCCTATTTCCGGCATTGACCGCTAGCGAGTATCGCGTGGTGGTGGCGGACTTGGAAGCCTTGCGCGCCACCCCGCGCGATGTCAGCCGCTTTGTGATCGACGACTTGAAGCGCCGTTTTGAGGCGGAAATGAGCAATGCCTTCATCAGCGTCGAACATTATCCACAGGTGATCACCTCTACCGAGCAAGCGGACGCCATCGCCCAAGCCAGCCAAGCCAGCATCATCGTTTGGGGCAATTACTCGGAGGATGTGGTCGATCTGCAAGTGCAAGCGGGATCGCTGGTCGGCTTTGAGGGCGTCACCCTAAACCGCAGCAGCATCGACCAACTAGCGACCGTGCGCGTGCGCTTAACCGATGAACGCCTTCAATCGATTGCGCCGCGCGTTCAAACCGTACTGGCATTGTTGTATAACGCCGAGGGCGATGGCTATGGGTTGCTGCGCACTTTGACCGAACTGGAAGCGATGGACATGGCGACGGGCGAGATCGTGGGCAACAGCCTCGCCGCACAGACGCATCGTGTGCTAGACGCGGTGGTCAGCGATAATCAGACGGCGCTCGATTTGCTCAATCAGACGATTGACCGCGAAGGCGGCAACCCGATTTTGTACATTTTCCGCGCGCTGGTACGGCAGCGAATAGGCGACTTTGCTGGGTCGGGGCAGGACATCGGCACGGCACAACGGCTTGCGCCGGCGGGGTGGTTGCAGCCGGAATACTTATTGGCGAATGCTGCCACCTTCCGTGGAAACTTCGCGGGTGCCATTGTCCACTATGATCGTATCATCGCGGGACGCCCAGACGACTGGTTTCCACTCAATTATCGTGGTGCGCTCAAGTATGTGTTGGGTGATTATGAAGGTGCGCGCCTCGATTTAGAAGCGTCGATTGCGCTTGGACCGGATGCCAATTTCCCGTATCCATTCGCCACCTTGATCGCCTTACGGCAGGGACGCATTGACGATGCCCGCGCCTTAATGGGCACTGTCTTGCGCGATTTTCCCGATCCGACGCTGGCGAATCGGTCGCTGCGGGCGTTGTATGGCGATGATGATGCCATCATCTGGGGACACTTTTTCGCCGCGTTCACCAATTTGATCTTGGGGCAGTATAACAGTGTGATCCAAGAAACAGATCGGGCGCTCGTCTTGCGTAATGATCTGGCGGATTTATACATGCTACGCGGGTTGGCGCAGTGTAATTTAGATCAATATGCGGAAGCCGAAGCCTCTTATAGCGCCGGCTTGACGGCGGAACCGAGCCATGTGCTGCTTTATATTTTCCGTGCAGAAGTGCGGCGCAATCAAGCGAAGAATGCGCTGGCATTGGCGGATCTGTCGACGGCACACTCTCTCCCCAACAGCGACGCCTATACCGAGTTATTGACGACAACCACCAAGGAACCGCTGACCTGTAAGAATTTCATCTCGGTGTTGATCGCGGACGGCGGCTAATGGAGACAGGCGATTGCCTGTCCCCGCCCGTCGGGGTTATGTCACCAAGACCACGACTTTGAACACCGCGAACAAGCCAAACGCGGCATGAGCGATGATCGCCGCCCGCGTGGAGTTGGTCTCGACACGCACCACGCCAAAAACGAACCCGCCCACCATCGGCACGATCAGCCCATACCAGTACGGGGCAAAATCTCCGTATTCGGCGCTGTAGGTGGGGGTATACGCCAGCCAATGAAATATACCATACGCGATAGCACTCCCGATCAAGCCCACCCATCCCCCCCATGCCGTGCGCAGGGCGGGCAACAGCACGCCGCGAAACACCAGTTCCTCGCCGATGGGTTGGGCGATGATGAGCAAGACTCCCGCCAGCACCAAGCCGACAATATCGACCGTCCCCGATGCGACGCTAATGGTTTCGGGCGCGGGCAAAAAGGCGCGCGTGATCGCCAAGCCGACGACATCAAGCGCGATGGCAATGCCTAGACCGACGAACGCGATCAATGCCAGTGGCAACCGGGGCGCATTCAGTTTGAGCGCGGCACGGTCTTTGGCGAGTGTCTGCCAGACCAGCAGCAGCATCAAGAGCGCACCGAATGACCAACCGAGCAAACGGGCGCTGGGGGCGTCTTCCAGCCAGATGTAACCGACGGCTGCGCCGATCAAGAGGAGAAAAAATGCGACGATGACGACAATAGCGGCGCTCGTCAGTGACCAAGGCGGGGTGAAATCGACACGCCCTAGCCGCTTGATGAGGGAACCGCCAGCAGAATTTTTTGAACGTTGAGCCATAGCCTACCCATGATTTGCGGTGATGATGCGGGCAAGTATAGCACGGGCATATTTATGTTCGGTGAGAAGTTGTGGAAATGACATTAAAAGCTGACATTTGTTCGCAAATTACGACATGTCAGAAAATATGTTGACATGTCAGAAAATATGTTGTATAGTCAGATTCTAATGTCAACACACTGGAGATGGATGATGCCGGATGGCGATGTAATCTATTATCATGTGGGTAAACACTTTGCGACTCCATATAAAGCCTGTAACTGCTCAGGCTTAAAAACGGTCGGTAATAAAAGGAGAAATGACCATTGGTGGCAAATGGGTGGATATTCAGCGTGTGAACTGTCATGTTAACGAACGATTGATAAGCGCCTAATGCACCCCTACATTCAGGTTTCGAGGGGCATTTTCCTGTTTTTCTTCACGTCTTCATGCCTCTCTGTTTATTTTGTTCCGTTTCTATACCTGAGTAGTTACTACTTTTTTATTCTTATTTCGGGTTGTACACCATCTGTTTTAAGTTCAATGACGTTAGGATAATGTACTATCATTTGTTCAACGACTTTTTTCAGTTGTCCATATCTTGTGTCACGGTAGATACGGGGTTGATAATTTGGATAGAGTTTTCGTAATGTTTCGCCGATAAGCGCCAGTTTGACCCACCCCAGGCTATCTTTGTATTTGAGTACATCAGCAGCAAGTCTATAGGCTTCACGAAATTTTTCAATTTCGCTGCCAACTATTTCAGGTTGAGTTGGCGTTATATATATGTAATGAACAGTCGACTTGCTATCTTGCTCTTCTATCAAGGTAATTATGTCTGGATATATTTCGGCTAAAATCTTGACTCGATTGATAAATTTTGGCATCTGCCGATAGGTGCGTGTGGAAAACAAGGGATCTAAAACTTTCATTGCTTCTTTTATGTCGCGGAGGGGCACCCGATCTTTCTCATATTTGTTGCCCTGCTCGACCAGTTGTTTGTAGCCCTCAGTGAAAGCTTTGAAGAAATCACTATCCGTAATTTCCTCATCCGACGATACGATTTCTTCATCCTCATCCACAAATTGCTTAAAAGGTGTAGGTGCGGGTGCCAAATCTTCCATATAGATAAATTCAGTACATGCATTTCGGAGGGGTTCTGGTGTTTGCGTTTTTCCGATACCTAATACAAGCTTGCCTTGTGATTTGAGATGTCTTGCTAATCGCGTGTAATCACCATCACTAGTTACTATACAAAAGCCTGTGATTTCCTTGCGCTCGTAAAGGAGAATCATAGCATCCATCACGAGAGCAATATCTACAGAGTTCTTTTTTGCGGTATTGTTTGGTATCCAAATCGGCTCAATGGAATGCTTACTAGCGATTTGTTCCCATTGGGCGATTGTAGCTTTGTTATGAAAGACTTTTGCAATACGCAGTACGCCGTACTCTCTAACTGCTTTTAGTATCTCTGGGATGAGTTCAGTTTGTGCATTATCACCATCAATGAGCAGGGCGAGTAATTTTTGATTGTCCGACATGAAATCCCATTAATCTTTCATAGCTCGTAAATGAACACTATGTCCTATTGTAAAGCGAATTAAAGGCGATAGCCAATGATTTTAAGACGATCTTTCATTAACGATTAAGGTCTATTGTAGTAAAGTCTAAGGAAAAAAGGTAACTACTCAGCCATCGTTTGAGAGAGAAACGCACACGGATCGCTGTTTTAGCATGATGGCTTGGTAGAAAGAACATTGATGACCAAACCATCAAATCGGTTCCAGAACTAGTTAAATTGAGGGGGAGATCACATTCCTCAATTATTTATGAAATACTATAATAATTACATTATTATAAATATCTATTTAGTTATACAACTAAATTCCGGTCAATGCTACTGTAACTGATAAAAATCTCCATACGCTTCTTTCGTAACCATCGAAAACCGAACACTGAAAGTATATCAGAATTGTTCATGTTCTTCAGGGTATTTTATCAGGGTGAATGCATGAAACAAAAATGAACAAAATATGACCCGTAAAGCACTTTAGAAACCCTTATACAGCCAGATAAATTTGCGGTCACGGAAATAGATAGGTTCTCTACGGGTTTTTATGGGTTAAAATCTCGTTCATACGTCAGCCCTGGATGCAGAACAGCCATCGATTGACACCGCTACCCTTTGCTTCTAAAATTTGGTTAGTCGGATAACAAAATATCGGATCGGTCATTTTTAACTTTCATCCGTTGAGTACCGTATAGGAGCAGCAGCATATGGCAGCAAAAGATATCGTTTCTCAGCATCTACGAGCGGTCGAAGCGGGGGATTGGGACAAGGCGCTGTCATTCATTGGTGACGACTATCGTTTAGAGGGCGTGATCCCGTTTCCGGTGAGTTTGTTCGTGCGGATCGGCAAAGCAAAATCTTTGGATATGCACAAGGCGCGCAAACGGGCACTGCCCGATTTCAAGTTCAACGAGCAGTATATGGAAGAAACAGCGGAAGCGGTCAAGTTTCAGGTGAATTTGACGGGCACCCATACCGGTGTGATCGATTATACCGGCTTGGTGCGCGGAGTTCCCGTGGTGCCACCGACGGGCAAGGCAGTGAAACTCAATCCAGAATGGTTCACCTACACGGTACGGGACGGCAAAATCGTGAAAACAGTGGGCGAAATCCCCAAGAATGCGGGCGTTCCCGGTTTGGTGCGCGCCGTGACGGAAGGGTAAGCCGATGCACCTTGCAGTATTTGGCGGTACGGGACGCACCGGTAGCCGTGTTTTGGCATTGGCGTTGGCGCGCGGCTGGACTGTGACCGCACTAGCCCGTAATCCGCAAAAGATCACCGTGACCGATGCCCTGTTAACCGTGATCGCTGGAGAATTAAACGATACTGAGGCGCTACGGCAAACGTTAGTGAAGGCTGATGCTGCCGTGATCGCGTTGGGCACGGGGGTAGATTTGCAAGCGACACAACTGCTGTCGCAAGGTACCGCCCAGATTGTGACAGCACTCACGGCGGCGGGCGTTCAGCGTGTCGCATGTTTGCTATCGGGATGGTTGTTTTATGCGACGATGCCGCCGCAGTTCATCGAGATCACCCGCGACCACGCGCGGCAATTGGCGCTGTTGGAGGCGAGTTCGCTGGAGTGGGTGGCGGTGTGCCCGCCCGCACTAATCGACCGCGCCGCCCGCCATGCCTATAAAGTGGCGATCAATCAGATGCCGGGGGTGGGCTATATGGAAATTGGCGTCGATGATGTGGCGGATTTCCTGCTGCGGGCGGTCGTCGAACCGGAGTATGTCCGGCAAAAGGTTGGGATCGCGGATTGAGGCAATAAAAAACGGCGGAGCTAATGCCGCCGTTCTTTACAGCTTTTCCGGTTGGGCGCACTAGGTTTCGAACCTAGAACCTACCAGTTATGAGCCGGCTGCTCTGCCGTTGAGCTATGCGCCCGTGAAGAGAGCGGGTAACCGGATTTGAACCGGTACTAGGACCTTGGAAGGGTCATGTGCTACCGTTACACCATACCCGCGTGTCGATCTATGACGAGTATATCATAAATCGTGTCGGGGTGACCGGATTTGAACCGATGACCTCTTCGTCCCAAACGAAGCGCGCTACCAGCTGCGCTACACCCCGATAGTGTATTGCTGTGATGATTATAGCATAAGACCCACGCGCGTAAACCGCTATTTCTTCTTTTTGAAAACTTCCAGCCAATGCGCGACCTCATTGGGCGAAACATAGGGGTGATCGGCGCTGCCCGCATCCTCTTTCAGGATTTTGGCTTTGGCTTGGGTGGGCACTCGTGTGCCTCCGGCGGCACCTTGCAGCAACGGCACAAAATCAATGCTCTTGACGGTTTTCATCTTACGGGCAACCGCCGCCGCCAAAACTTCATTGTCGTTGGAGACAACGATCAGTTGGGCGGGGGTTTTGCACGCGAGGATGCGCTCCCGCATCACTCGGTCGGCGGTCGTGCGCGGGGAAGCGAAGACCACTTCGACGGGGCGCGTGGACAGCGTAGACCAGCCGCCGGGGATGCCGCCATCAAAGATGACGATGCAGGTTTTGCTCGTGCGGGCGCAAAAACCCATTAATTTCTGCACGAGTTTGGCTTCGTCGTGCGGGTCTTTCAAAGACAGATCGGGGAGTTGCCCGATCAGGTTATGTCCATCGATTAAATAGCCCATGATGCCCTGCGACTCGATCTTTACGCTATTTGTACGGAATAATTGCTTATTCTAACATTTTTTGATCGCAGTATGGATGAAAAATAAACGAATTTAAGTTGAGTATTTTAATCTGCGAGCCATTGCCGAATTTGTGCCGTCGCTGCGTCCGGCGCGATGCCATCGCGCGCCCAATCCCACGCCAGCGCGTGACCGCCCCCTACGCCCCGTGCATCGACCACCGCCGGACGCCACACTGTCAACACCTGCCGCCCAAACGGAGCATAACGGACGGGATCGCTCGGACCGAAGATCGCGACGGTGCGCGCCCCTGCCGCTGCCGCCAGATGAGTCATGCCCGTGTCGTTGCCGATATACAGCGCTGACCCCGCCGCCAATGCCGCAATCTGCCCAAAGGTGAGATCGGTGAAGGTGAGAGGGGGTGTTGCCAGTGCTGTCGCGACTGTCCTCACCAACGGCAGATCGCTGGGCGCACCGATGATCACGAGCGTTGCCTCAAGCTGTCGGGCTGTCGCTTGCGCCACTTGTGCCAGCAGTTCGGGGGGGTAGCGTTTGGCGTCAAAGGTCATGCCGGGGTTGCGTCCGCCGCCAGGATGCACGACGAGATAGTGCCCATGTCCCCCCAAAGCCGCTAAGCGCGCGGTCATGGTGGCACGGTCAGCGTCTAGCACGGGAAGGTTGGCGTAACACTCCGTCGTATCGATTTTGAGCGCGCGGGCGACATCGAGATAAATTTCTGCTTCATGACGCGGTTGATCGGGATTGACGGGGACACGCACGGTGTAGCCGAAACCGCGTCCGGCGCTGTCTAGCCCCGCTCGTTGAGGGATGCCGCTGAGCAGGGCGGCGACGCTCATCAAGGGGGAACGCACCAGCGACACCATCAAATCATAGCGTCCGGCGCGCAATTGACGCACAAGGCGCAGCATCCCGCCCGGTGTTTTAACGGGATTGGCGGCGGTGCCAGTATCGATTCGGGCGTTTAGGTGGGGGTGATGTGCCAATGCCGCAAGTGACCACCCCCCGACTGCCCAGTCGATCTGGGCGTCGGGATAGGCGCGTCGTAAGGCGCTTAAAAGCGCCGTGCCGAGGATGACATCGCCAATACAGCACGGCAGGACGATCACCACGCGGCGCGGCATCGCTCAGCGCCTAGTTCGGGGTGCGAAAAATACGCACGAAGCGATCTGGTTCATCGCCATAACTTTCGGAGTCCAAACGGGCGCGATGCGCAAGCTCGTGTTGACGGCGGCGAACGGGGGACGGCGCAGGGGGGAGGTCAATGGAACTGCTCAACCCGGCGCGCACCCGTAAAATCGCCTCTTCAGCCTCACGCATCGCTTCCCCAAAAGGGAGAGTCGCCTCTTCCGAGCCTCCCGTTTGATGGAAGATATCCATCAGGAAATTTTCCATCTGGGTGACAGTATTTGCCCGCAGCACATAAATCGGCGTCCCGCGTCGTTCGGCATCCACGATCAGCTTGGGGCGACGACGATAATTGTTCTTCAGCGTGACGATGGCGTCCGCCGCGCCGACATCATCGGTCATCGTCAACGGCAGATTCAAGCGCCGCGCCGATTGGTAGAGGCGGTTGCGGGCGACGGCATAGGCATAGACGGTCGTTGGCTTGAGTGTGGTAGGGTCGATGGACGGTAACGGGCCGGTTTTACCAGTCGGAACAGCGACACTATTGATCGCGAAACCCTCGGTCTCGCGCGGCGGGCGTCGTTCGCGTCCGTCGCGGTTATCGCGTCCGTCTCTTCCATCGCGCCCGTCGCGTCCGTTGGTATTGACGTTAGAACGTTCGGGTCGTTCGGTGCGTTCCGAGCGTTCTACGCGGTCGCCGCGCGTGTTGCGTTCGTTGATCGAGCGCACTTGGGGCGGGGGTGTTTCGATGATCACTTCACCATGTTCGTTACGATAGCGAATCTCGATGGGCAGGGCGCGGTCGCGCAACATCGCATCCACCGCCGTTGCGACATCTTCGTGAATCGTCATGCGGTCGCGCGTTTGTAATTCGATCAACACATCAAAGGTCGGTGGGGCGCGCCGCTCCAATACCGTTTTTTGGGTACCCCGTCGTCGTGCTTCATCGTCAGAAAGCGTGACCGCTTGAATCCCGCCGATCAAGTCCGAGAGGGTGGGGTTGAGCATCAGGTTATCGAGCGCATTGCCGTGCGCGGTGCCGATTAATTGGACGCCGCGTTCGGCGATGGTGCGGGCGGCGGTCGCTTCCAGTTCCCGCCCAATTTCGTCGATCACGATCACTTCGGGGTTGTGATTCTCCACCGCTTCGATCATGACCTCGTGTTGGCGTTCTGGGTGCGAGACTTGCATCCGGCGCGCTTTGCCGACGGCAGGGTGCGGCACATCGCCATCCCCGCCAATTTCGTTCGAGGTATCCACGATGACCACGCGCCGATTTTCTGCCAAGACGCGGGCAGCTTCGCGCAGGGTCGTGGTTTTGCCGACACCCGGCGGACCTAAAATCAGGATACTTTGACCGCTTTCGATCAAGTCCTGAATGATTTCAATGGTGCCATAGACGGCGCGCCCGACGCGGCAGGTCAAGCCGACGACTTCGCCGCGACGGTTGCGAATCGCGCTGATACGGTGCAGCGTGCGTTCCATGCCAGCGCGGTTATCCGCATCAAAATTGCCGATACTGGCGACGATATCATCCAGTTCGGCGCGTGTGACATCATGTTCAGAAAGGAGGATTTCGCCATTCACATAGCGTGCAGTGGGGATGCGCCCTAAATCGAGGACGACTTCCAATAAATCATCAATTCTGCCGATGGCGTCCAGCCGCGCGTTGATGTGCGCGGGGAGTACCCGTTTTAGTTCTTCAATATCATCTGTTATGCGTCGTTCCATACCAGCTCGAATTTTCTCCTGATGAAAGCAATGTGATCCTTGTCCTTGTCGGCGGGCGCACGCTTTGAGGAATGGCTTCTAACCCTTCGTAGGTGCGCGCAAATTGGGGATGACGTATCCCCACGGCGATATGCCGTACCATGACCGCCTGTGGTTTGACCGGTTCAAAACCAAGTGCTTCAAGCGTTGGTTCCAAGCCTTGTTGATAACGCCGTACACAGACATAAATCGGTGTGCGGGCGGTACGGCGCGTTTTTGCCATGGTGTTGGCAAACGACACCACCCCTGCAAAGATACGCTTGACCTCTTGTCCGCTGAGTTCGGGACGAATGAACGGCATGATGTAGCCACCGTTACGCCCTTCGACAAAAGCAATGTGTGCTTGCAAACGCCCGTCCCGCCGATAGACCCAGCCGCCGCTGTCTGGCGAAGGTGCCGCGACAGGTTGGATCAAGGAGGGGATCACAGCGGCGTGCAGCGCGTTGATCTCGATCTCATCCTCACCGCGCAGGTCGTCCAAGGGCACTGGGACAATGGTGTTCAGTAAATCTTCATCCCCCGCCCATTGCCAAATTTCCTGACGGGCATACACCGCGAAATTGGCGGTGCGCAGGGTTTCGAACAGCGGACTATCGACATCGACTTCCGCCATTACCATATGGGCACCGCGTTTGCCCGCTTCAAAGGCAATCGCGTCCAACAAGTGCAGCAGGGGCGTGTCTTTCGAGCCTGGGGGTGGCGTGGGGGCGATAAACACCATTTGGGCAAGATGTCCTTCAGATCGCAATCTGAATTGCCCCATGGAGCGCTGATCCCCAACGCGCCCTACGAGGGTTGTGACCCCGCGTTGCGGGAGCAGATGGGACAAAATGACATTGGACGCCCCCATCGTTTCGCGGGTGCAGAGCAATTCGCTGTCAAGCACGATCCCATCTTCAGCCAACCGCCGGACTAACGGCAGATCGACCAAACGGGCTTCGTGAATTTCTGGCGGTTTCATCGTCATTGTATCGACCTTGTTCGCCCTTTGAACAGCAATTTCCTGTCCAGCGGTGCCAATACGTGATGCCCCCTCAAATAGGAAACATTACGACGGTCTTGAGTGCGCTCAATTGTTCGTACCATCGAATTTAATTCTACTCAGACTTCATGGGATTGGCAATCGTTTTCTCGGACAGTTTCACCGATTTCTTATTCCCCAGCCCAATAGTGAAAAATCTACCTATTGGCAAAAGAGAACAGCTACCAATGGTTATAACTGAGCCTATCAGGAATTTGTTCATTTTGTTTATCCTTGTAACTACACACCCCTCACCCAAAGCGAAGCGGCAATCCCTCTCCATAAGCGAAGCGGCGGGGTGAGAGACTTTCTACCGCGTTTCTCCCCTTCTCCTCTTGTGGGAGAAGGGGTCGGGGGATGAGGGGTAGCTGTGTAGTTACTTATCCTTTTAGTTATAACACACAAAACCTAAGGGGGATTCAGGCAATGGCAAAAGACTATGCAGTTTTACCCGCCAACAAGGTGCGCCGTAGTGATCGCCAAATTGACGATCAAGGCTGGATGGTGGAATTTCTGGCGCGTTCCCCGGTGGCTTCGCTAGCGACCGTCTATGAAGGGCAACCGTTTATCAATACCAATCTCTTCGCTTATGATGCCGATGACCATGTGGTCTATCTGCATACCGCCCGTGTCGGACGTACCCGCGCTAATGTGGATGCCGATGCGAGCGTTTGTTTGAGCGTGATGGAGATGGGGCGTTTGTTGCCTGCCGACGAGGCGTTAGAATTCAGCGTCGAATATGCGGGGGTCACAATTTTTGGGAAAGGCGTGATCGTGGAAGGCGCGGCGGCTGAGCATGGCTTACAACTGCTGATGGATAAATATTTCCCGCATTTGCGACCAGAGCGTGATTATCGCCCGATTCACCTTGATGAACTGGTGCGTACCTCGGTTTTTCGTATCGATATTGACACTTGGAGCGGCAAGCGCAAATCAGAAGCGGCGGACTTTCCCGGTGCTTTCCTCTATGGGCAGCAGTCGAGCGTGATCAAAGGGACCGAGGTGCCGTCGCTAATAGAGACACTGCCCCAACCACAAGGCAGCACCCAATGACACTCGCCGCTCGAACCGCCCGCCGCGAATTCCTGAGCGGTGTAGGCGACACCGTGCCGCTGATCATCGGCGCGATCCCATTCGGTATTATTTTTGGGGCGCTTGCCGTTACCAGTGGTTTATCGCCAGCAGCGGCGATAGGAATGTCGCTGTTCGTGTTTGCCGGTTCGTCACAGTTTATTGGCGTGAACTTGTTCGCGGCGGGCGCGGCTTTTCCGGTGATCATTTTGACAACCTTTGTCGTCAACCTGCGCCATGCCTTATATGCCGCGACGCTGGCTCCCCATGTGCGCCATTTGCCACAACGGTGGTTGGTGCCGCTTGGGTATTGGCTGACTGATGAAACCTTCGTTATTGTCGCCAAACGCTATGACGAGGACGACGACGCAACCCACAAACATTGGTACTATTTGGGGTCGGCATTGTCGATGTATCTGAATTGGCAAGTCTGCACCCTAATCGGCATCGTTGCGGGTGGGTCGATTGAGAATCCCGGACGGTGGGGGCTTGATTTTGCGATGATCGTCACCTTCACAGGGATGATCATCCCTGCCATCAAAACCCGTCCGGCGTTGGTGTCGGTGGTGGTGGCAGCAGCAACGGCAGTGATCGCGAACCCGCTGCCCAACAAATTGGGGTTGATCGTGGCGGCGTTGTGCGGCGTGGCGGCGGGTGTGATTGCTGAGAATGCGCAACCTAAACCGGAGGTGCAACCCCATGAATGAATGGTTGTTGATCTTCGGTATGGCGGTGGTTACGTTTGCGGTGCGCTATCCGGTGATGCTCTTGGTGGGCAAATTACCCTTGCCAGAACGGTTATTTCAGGCGTTGCGCTATGTGCCGCCGGCAGTTTTGGCGGCGATCATCGTGCCGGGCATATTGATCCCCGATGGGCAGACCATTGATGCGTCACCCACCAATAGTTATCTGGTGGCGGGCATCGTCAGTGCTATTGTCGCATGGCGAACGGGCAATCTGTTGCTGACGATTGTCCTCGGCATGGGGTTCTTTTTAGTGTATCGCCTAATCTTGGGGCAAATTTAAGGATACTGAGGGAAGGATATAGGCATGGCTAAAAATGTCGCCATTTTGTTGTTTGATGAGGTTGAAGTCCTCGATTTTGCGGGTCCCTTTGAAGTGTTCGCCGTCACCGGCGGTGATCATGATGGGGATAAACCGTTCCGCGTGTATACCGTCGCTGAAGAAGCGCGCCCGATCCGTGCCCGCAATGGTTTGAGCGTCAATCCGGCGTATATGCTCGCAGATTGCCCCCAACCGGATATCATCGTGGTGCCCGGTGGGTTTGGGTCGCGCGCTGCCAAAGAACGTCCAGCGGTGTTGGCATGGGTGCGTGGGCACTTCGAGCGAGGGGAACTGACACTTTCGGTGTGTACAGGATCATTGATCTTGGGGCGGGCAGGCGTGTTAGATGGTTTGGCGGCGACGACCCATTGGACAACGTTTGATTTGCTGGCGGAGAACGCACCCCAGACCGAGATTCGACGTCAGGTGCGCTTTGTCGATAACGGACAAGTCGTCACCTCAGCGGGTATTTCGGCGGGCATTGATATGTCGCTGCACATCGTGGCGCGTCTGCTCGGTATCGAGACCGCCCGCGAAACAGCGCGTGAGATGGAATACGAGTGGCAGCACGCTGACGCCGAAGCGTAATTGGGCAAAATGTCAAGAAAAACGAGAAAGGTGCCGCCCAATAGTAAGAGTGGCACCCTTTTTGATGGAGGGTAAACGCTTGAATTACAGAAGTAGGGTTGCCCCTAATGGATGGCGTTAGAAACGGAAGTGGATGAAGATGCGCCCGAAGTTCTTGTCGTCTTTTTCGACGCGATGATACAGGGCGCGGATATGCTTTTGATCGAGAAAGCGTAGGACTTTCTTTTTGAGCGCGCCGCTCCCCTTACCGGGGATGATCTCGACCAATTCGATTTTCTTCGTGATGGCTTCCTGAACAATACGATTCAGTTCCACCTCGATTTTGTCGCCTTTGTTGTAAATATCGTGCAGATCGAGCTTTAATTTTGCCATAATCGTCTCATGCCCTCCGCAATCCATGACCCACTTTGTACTGTTGAGCATAACCCAAAGCCGGGCGAAATTAAATAGGAATCCTGCGCGGGACAAACGCAAAGACTAGTAGCTGCATCGGAAGGCTCGACCGCCTATTGGGAAAGGGGGGCATAATCGCCCACCATGCGGGGGAAATAGACAGTAAAGGTGCTGCCGATGCCGACTTCGCTTTCCACTGCGATTTTCCCATGATGCAGATCGACCAATTGCTTAACAATCGCTAAGCCTAACCCACTGCCACTGTTGCTCATGGTGCGAGCTTGTTCGACACGATAAAAACGGTTGAAGATAAATTGTATTTCGTTGGCGGGAATGCCAATACCCGTATCGCTGACCGAAAGTAGCACCTGTGCCTCGCTTATTTTGGCATGGATACGAATGGCACCTCCATTAGCCGTGTATTCAATCGCATTTTTAAGCAAGTTACGAATGATGGTCACAAATTCTTGCGCGCCGGCTTCGACAATTATGGGTTCGGCGGGCTTGTCAAAGTTGAGCGTTTGCGATTTGGTCACTGCGCGTTGCCAAGCGGATTCCATCGCTACTTCGACCAAATAACGAATATCATGCGGTTTCATCTCTAGGGAAGACACGTTCTCGATCTTCACGATCTCCAGCATATCGACAATGATTTGTTCGAGCTGATTGCGGTGTTCGCCCAACATCCGGCACCGTTCGAGGGCTTTGTCCGTCAGTTGTTTCAATTTTTCGACATTGGTCGGTGCAGGGGCGAGCGCGATAGCCTCAATCTCTTGGATGTAGCGTTCCATTAAATACAGGGAGGTGCCTAGTGTTGATAACGGGGTACGGAGATCATGCGAGGCATCACGGATGAAATTTTGGAGCGTTTCGCGCCGTATCCGTTCGCGCATCAAATCACCGGCTTCTTGCTCTGCTTGTTTTCGTTTGAGGGCGTTGGTGACGATAATCGGCAACAACTTCAAATACTGAAGTTCTGTATCCTTTGTCAAATAATCGTATGCCCCAGCCTTCATCGCTGCTACTGCCACAACTTCATTCCCAGCACCGGTGACCACGATCACGGGGATGTGCTGAACGCTCGCCAAAATATCGAAAGCAGTGCCATCGCTTAGGTGATAGTCGGAGATGATAATGTCAAACATTCTGCTGCTTAACGATATCACGGCTTCATGGATAGAATTAACGATCAAATAATCGTAGGGGAGTTTCTCCTCATCAACCAACCGACAAAAAGCCAATTGGTCGATACGATCATCTTCGATCACAAGCACAGATAATGGCATATTCATAAGATTTGTCCGCATCCCCAGCCAGTTAGACAGGATGTTCGTTGATTGTCCAATAGGCGACAAAGATTTTGATGATCGATACAAACGCGCTGTATGCAATGGGTTTCACGATATAGCTTGCTGCTGATAAAGCATAGGCTTGCTGAACATCTGAATCATAATTGGAAGTACTCAATATCACCACAGGGATGCTGCGCAATTGATCATGCGATTTGATGATTCGAAGAAATTCAAATCCGCTCATGCCGAGCATATTGATATCCAGCAAGATGATAGCCGGTTTTTCATGACTTGGCTCGTGACTACTCAGGTATAGAAACAGAATAAAATAAACAGAGAGGCATGAAGACGTGAAAAAAACAGGAAAATGCCCCTCGAAACGTAGATGTAGGGGCGGATTAGGCGCTTGTCAATCGTTCGTTACCATGAAAGTCCGCGCGCCGAATATCCGCCCATTTACCACCAACGGTCATTTCTCCCTTTATTACCGACCGTTTTTCAGCCTGAGCAGTTACCAAAATTCGTGAATTTGAGCCTAAGCCTATGGATAGGTGAATAAATACCCCTTCAGCGTATTTATTCCACCTACCCGTGCAGATCGCATTTTGCCCCAGTCCTGTAGGGTTCATTAT
>JBBRTY010000066.1:0-17413 GCA_038248285.1 Aggregatilineales bacterium | reverse complement strand
GAAGATCGGGTGCGCGTGGTACAGGGGTCACAGGACAACCGCACGTTTCTGGCGCAGGAAAATCCAGCGTTCATTCGGTGATCAATCGCTCGACTTCGTGATTGATGATGCGTCGCATATGTACCGACGGACGAAAGCGACATTTGATCATGTATTTCACGATTTTTTGCGTCCAGGGGGGTACTACTTCATTGAAGATTGGGGATGCGGTTACTGGCCCAAGTGGCCGGTACACAAGTCCATTTTATCACACCTGATCCGATCGTCTACTGCTTGGCGATCAGAGAGTACGATAGGTTATTCCATGAGAATCAACACAGCCAGTGACACACCCCTTGTGACGGTAATCATGCCGATCCGCAACGAAGCCGCGTTTATCGAACGCAGCCTGGGCGCGATCTTGGCGCAAACGTATCCGCCTGAGCGGCTAGAAATCTTAATCGTCGACGGTATGAGCGACGACCGCACTCTGGGCGTGATTCGCGCCATGACAGGCGCAGATCGTGTGAAGATTGTCTCCAATCCTAGGCGACGGCAGGCAGCAGCCATGAACACCGCTATCGCACAGGCGGCGGGTGAAATCATTGTGCGGGTGGACGGACATACCGTGATAGCGCCTGATTATGTAGAGGCATGCGTCACTGCACTGAAAGAGACCGGTGCGGCAAATGTCGGCGGACCGATGAACCCGGTCGGAATTACACCAATGGGGAAAGCAATTGCCGCCGCAGGAAAGAGCGTCTTCGCCGTGCCAAGCGCCTTTCATGTGAGTTCTGAAGCCCAGATCACCGATACGGTCTATATGGGGGCGTGGTGGAGATCCATTTTTAATATGGTTGGTGATTTCGATGAGCAACCGATTGCCAATGAAGATTACGAACTGAACTATCGCATTCGCGAGGCGGGCGGCACGATTTATCTGACCCCGCACATTCGATCAGTGTATTACGGTCGCCAGACTTTACGCGAGTTGTGGAAACAGTATTTTCGCTATGGCGTTGGGAAAGTTTATACGTTGCGGCTGCACCCCAAATCTCTCAAACTGCGGCATCTGGTTGCTCCAATGTTCTTGTTTGCGGTTGTTGTGGGAGGGGCTGCCTCGTTGCTAAATCCAGTACTGGTACTGCTTTGGTTGAGTGTCATGACAATTTACGGAATTGCCAATCTCTTTTTCTCTGCTCATGTGGCAAATGATGTAACCATGATGGTTCGTTTGCCGATAGTCTTTCTGTCTATTCACCTTGCATGGGGTAGTGGATTCTGGTATGCAATTGTGCAATGGAAGTAGTGAGCAAGATTCTAAAATATTAATATAAACTATAATTGTAACTATACAGCTACCCCTCATCCCCTGACCCCTTCTCGCACAAGAGGAGAAGGGGAGAAACGCGGTAGAAAGTCCCTCGCCCCGCCGCTTCGCTTATGGAGAGGGATTTAGGGTGAGGGGTGTGTAGTTCGCCAATGTCACATTATACGCACGTTCTAAAAATGTCGAAAATCCTCCTAGAAAACGGGCAAATGTAGGGACGCGCAATAGCGTGCCAGCGAATTTATGCCTACAAACGGACGCTACATTGGTCGTGCGTACATAGAAAATCGCGTTTTTGCGCGCTGATCTGGTCAAAAATTAGAACATGTTTTTAATGTGACATTGGCGAAGATGCTGTTGGCGAATTGAATTTATCTAGGGTCGGCGTGTCTTTTTTGTGGAGGCGTAAGGCATTGCGCCCCTAGGGATCATCTCCTATTTTGATTCGCCAACAGCATCGGCGAAGTAGTTACGCCGCCAACGACGCTACACCACCACCCAATGATGCGTCCCCGCCCCCACCTCATGCGTCGTGGTGCTACTGACCGCATCTTCGTTCAGCGTCGGCGTGCCCGCACGCGGCAAAATGACCGTCGCGGTCGTGTTGGGTGGCACGACAATCGTATATTCAAAGGCACCATTTTCTAGCGTCCAGTCCGACACCAGAGTCCCATACAAGGTGTCGAGGCTGGCACGGGCGAACGTCAGTCCACCGCCCGGCTGTGGGCGTAAAATCGCATGTTTGTAACCCGGTGCCGCTGGATCAAGCTCGATCCCCGCGACTGTGTTATACAACCAAGCGCCAATTGCGCCATACGCATAATGATTGAACGAATTCATTTCGGGAGTCTGAAACCCATTTTCTGGCGTCCAGCCATCCCATCGTTCCCAAATGGTCGTCGCGCCCTGTGTGACGGCATACAACCACGAGGGCCAACTTGTCTGATTGAGGAGCTGATAAGCAGTGTCCAAACGTCCAAATCGGCTGAGGACATGATTTAGATAAGGCGACCCCACAAATCCTGTCGAGAGGTGCATGCCCCGTCGTTCCAAATCGGCGGCAAGTTCGTTCACCGCCAAAGGCACCAACTCGTCGGGCAACAGATCAAAGTGGAGCGCCAGCACATACGCAGTTTGCGTCGGGGTGAACAAATCCGTATTGAAAACCGCAGATGGGATATCCCCATACGCTATTGCTTGGAGGTTGCCCCGCGAAAGCGCATCCGCTTCGTCCATCAGTTTCCGAATCTCGGAGGCAGTGACAGGAATAGCCGGAAGAGCACTGCCGATCAAATAGTGTGACGCAAATGCCGACCGCGTATCCACGAACAATTGCTGATACCGCGCCGCGTCATCGGGCTTGCCTAAAATTGTCGCGATCTGCGCCATCAAATTGGCGTCATATGCCAAAAATGCCGTGCCCAACAAATCACGGGGCGTGCTGGCATTGATCGAGAGCCAGTCACCAAAGCCGGGCCAACCTTCATAATCGGCAGCGCAACGAATAAATCCAGGGCTGGTTTCGACCAAAAAATTCATGAAGCGCGTCATGGCATCATAATTTTGTTCAAGGATGCGGGTGTCCGCATAGCACAGATAAATCGTCCATGGACAGATGACCACCGCGTCCGCCCATGCTGGACCGCCATCACTATGGGCATCCACACCATGAGGGACAACCGCTGGGATGGAACCATCCGCATTTTGCGAGTCGGCAACATCCTGTGCCCACTTGGTCATGAAACCAGCGACATTCATGTTGAAAGCAGCAGTCCGCACGAATACCTGTATGTCGCCCGTCCAGCCCAAACGTTCATCGCGCTGGGGGCAATCGGTCGGCACATCGACAAAATTACCTTTTTGCCCCCACAAAATGTTGTGTTGCAATTGATTTAGCAACGGTTCGGAACATTCAAAGGTGCCCGTTTCTTCCATTACCGAGTGGAGGACGACGCCTGTGAGGGTATCGAAACCCACTTGCCCGGCATAGCCTTCGATCTCAACATAGCGGAAGCCATGAAAAGTGAATTTCGGTTCCCACACTTCCTCACCGCTTCCCTCAAAAGTGTAATAATCGGTGGCGTGGGCGGCGCGCAGGTTGGTCAGGTAAAGCGATCCATCATCATTGAGGACTTCGGCAAACCGTATCGTGATCGTCGTTCCAGCGAGTGCTGCCCCTTTGAAGCGCACGCGCCCCACCATGTTTTGCCCAAAGTCGAAAACATGCCGTTTGCGCCCCATGCTACCGCGATTAAATGGCGGTTTCACGGGGGCAAGTTCGCTGATGCGCCGGACTGTGGGACCATTCAGTGCCACGATCTGAAGGTCGGGATGGCTGAAAGTTTCCACCGGCAGCGCACCCTTCCCTGCAAAACTAGGCGTATCCCATCCCACCAATTCCTTGCGTGCGTCATAGGCTTCACCCATTAGAAAGTCGCTATGGGTGATCGCCCCAAACTGAAAAGTCCACGAGCCGTCCGACACCACTATTTGGGTGCTGCCATCAGCCAGTGTGACCTCCAGTTGTGCCAACAGTTGCGGGCGATCAACATAATTTTGGCGATGCAGCCATCCCACATAGCCAGCAGCCCAACCATCCCCAAGCAACGCCCCAATGGCATTGTCCCCGCAATGCAGCAATGTCGCCACATCATAGCTGAGATATTGCACCCGCTGGTGATAATCCGTCCACCCGGGCGCAAACACATCTTCGCCGACTGTCTGCCCATTGATCGAACACTCAAAGAGACCCAAGGCGCTGATATACAAGCGTGCCGAAACCACATCCGCCGCAAGCGTGAACATTTTTCGCACATAAGGGACGGGCAACATACTACGCGGTCCGCCAGCAAATGCCGTCCCAATCCACTGTGCCTGCCAGTCGCCCTTATCGAGCAACGCCATTTCAAACCACGCCACCTCACTGGTCATGGCGTTCCCCGTTTCGTCCCACACCATCACCTGCCAGTAGACACGCTGACGTGAACGAAGGGGTTGCCCAGCATAAGGCACCTGCACCGATTGATCGCTATCGATCTTGCCGCTGTCCCACAAATCAGGGGCACCCGCCGCGAGCTGGTCGGGTTGGCTGGCGGCAGTCACGCGATAGGCAGTTTGGCGAGCGCCCAATCGGTCGGTGTCCATCTGCCACGCCAAACGTGGTGAAAGCACATCAATGCCAAACGGCTTAGAACGGTATTCAGTCGTGAGACGAGTGATTTGAGTCATACAATATCCCTTTCCAAAAGATCACCCCTTTGTAACCCACTTCGGCGCACGGGGTGATGACATCACGCCGAAACTATGGGCACCCGACAACGTGAAATAAAGCACAATCTTGACAAAAATTTCAAAACTATCTACTCTAGGATTTAATTTACACGATTAAGGTGATTCGTGCAAACTAATCTTTGGCATACCCTTGATGAATAAAAAACGACCAACTCAAGCCGATGTTGCCCGCGCTGCCGGGGTCTCGCGCGCAACCGTATCTTACGTGTTGAACGACCAAACCGACCAACGCATTCCGATTTCGGCTGCCACTCGCACGCGCGTCCTCAAGGTGATCGCCGAAATGGGTTATGAGGTAGATGCGCGCGCTCAGGCATTGCGTAGCGGGGATACCAAAACGATTGGGGTGATGTTGCCGATGTATGAGAACCCTTTTTTCTGGCAAATTCTGCTTGGCATTTCCAATGAAGCCGAGTCTTGTGGCTATAGCGTTCTGTTAGCGCACAATTCGTTAACGCCAGAACAAGAGAGTCAAAGCATCCGCGAATTGTCGGAACAGCGCGTAGACGGGTTGGTGCTGCTGATGGGCTTTCGGCAGTTTCCCGAACAAGTCGTCAATCAACTCCGCCGTTCCAACCGCCCTATCGTCGAAATCTCGGCGACAGCTTCCGAGTTCGATTATGTTCAACAAGGCTATGGCGCGGGCACGCACGTTTTGATGTCCTATCTGCTCGAACTAGGGCACAAACGTATCGGCTTCGTTTATGGGGTGGTGATATCATCGCAAGGTTTCGACCGTTTAGAAGCCTACCGCCATTCCTTGGAAGCGACTGGTATATCCTATGACGAATCGTTGGTCTATCAATGCGGACCCTTGATGGAAGATGGCTATCAAGCCACACGGTCGCTATTGACGCAACCCCATCGCCCCACCGCCCTGATCGCCATCAATGACCTGTTAGGGATAGCCGCTATCCGCGCCGCTACCGATCTGGGTCTCAGCGTGCCGGGGGATGTTTCCGTTGCCAGTTTTGATAATATTCCGTTCAGCAGTTTTACCGTCCCCCGCTTGACCAGTGTTTCTGGTAATCCAGAACAAAATGGTCGGGATGCCGTCCGCCTTCTGCTCAAGCGACTCCATGATCCCCGACGCCCGCGTGAATTTATCGCCGGCGATTGGCAACTTCATATTCGCGAGTCAACCGGCATAGCGCCCACACACACATGAGGCAAGACAGGCGCAACCAGCACTACCCAAATTAGGTTAACAGGAGACCCATCGCGGGACTCTTGGAACACACATATTCATTCATTTAAGGAGTGTTTCGCATGATCAGGAAAGTACTATTTCTTCTCGTCTTGTTGGTCTTGGGGACATCGGTGATTACTGCGCAGGATACAGTAGCACTCGTCTATTTTGTCGATGATAACCAAAACAGCCAAGATATGGCGTTGGCTTTGACCGATGCTTATACGGCATTGCATCCCAACGTGACCTTCACCATCGAAAGCCGACCGGCGGGTGCCGACGGCGATAATATCGTCAAGACACGCCTTGCGACGGGCGATATGCCCGATATTTTCTTCTACAACTCTGGTTCGCTGTTGCAGGCTCTAAACCCCTCGCAAACGCTGGTTGATATTTCCAGCCAGGCGTATATGGAAAACATCGTCGATGCCTTCCTGCCGACGGTTTCGCAAGGTGAGGGTATTTACGGCGTGCCTACTGGTACCGCGATGGGCGGCGGCATCCTCTACAACAAAGTTGTCTATGCCGACCTCAACCTGAGTGTGCCCACCACATGGGATGAATTTGTGGCGAACAACGCTGTCATTGCCGAAGCGGGTATCCCCCCGGTGTTGGCAACCTTCGGCGATACGTGGACGGCGCAGTTGTTTGTGCTGGGCGATAATTATAACATCGCCCAAGCCGTTCCCGATTTCGCAGAACAATACACCGCCAATCAAGCGAAGTATGCGACCACCCCGGCAGCGAGCGCTGGTTTCCGCTATCTACAACAGGGGTTTGAACTCGGTTGGTGGCAACAAGATTATGCAACTACCCGCTTTGAACAAGGGTTGTCATTGCTCGCGAATGGCGAAGTTGCACACTTCCCGATGTTGACGTTCGCGCTTTCTACGATTGCCACGAACTTCCCCGATAAGATCAACGATATTGGCTTTTTCGCCCAACCGGGTAACGATTCCGAAGCCAACGGCGCAACCATTTGGATGCCCGCAGGCACCTATATTCCTATGACGACGCAGGGCGCAAAACTCGAAGCAGCGCTTGACTTCTTGGGCTTCATCGCATCGGTGGAAGGCGTCGATGCCATCAATGCGATGGTGCCTCCCAATGGTCCGTACCTCATCAAAGGTTCGACCCTGCCTGATACTGTGCTGCCCGCTGTGTTAGAGCTTGCCGCCTATATCGACTCCGGCAATTCGTATCCCGCGTTGGAGTTCCTCTCGCCCATCAAGGGTCCAAACTTGGAACAACTTTGCGTGGCAGTTGCCACTGGTCAAATGACTGCTGAAGAAGCCGCCGCCAATTACGACCTCGATGTCGAACGGCAAGCACAGCAACTCGGCTTGGCTGGTTGGTAATTTTGGGATAGGTTTCGCATCTGTTTTGCTCCGAAGGCGAGGTATTTTTAACCCTTGCCTTCGGGGAAATAACCCCAATAGGTCTAACCAACCCCGGAGATGATTTATGACAAGCGACTCGCGCTCGAAAACCGTGCTGCAGACTTATCCCCATTGGTTTTATATTCCAGCGGGCATCGTGTTCGTGGTGTTCTTCGTCCTGCCTACGCTTTCTGCATTTTATTTCAGCCTGACGCGCTGGACTCTCTTCGATGCTACCTTCATCGGACTGGACAATTATGAGCGCTTTTTTAATGATCCCCAGTTAACCGCTGGGCTACGAAATACAATAATCTATGCGGTGCTAACCTGTGGGCTTAAAGTCATTATCGCCCTACCGCTTGCTATCCTACTTACATCGCAAATCCACTTAAAGGGCTTACTCCGCAGCATTGTCTTCTTCCCAGTATTGGTCAGCACCGTCGCCGTTGGCATCACCTTTGGTTCACTGATGCAACCCTCGATAGGATTAATCAACAACGTCTTAGGTGCGCTTGGTCTGGGCAAGCCCGATTGGTTGGGAAACCCTAGTTTGGCGCTGTTCTCGGTCGCGCTGGTTGATGTCTGGAAAGGTCTTGGTATTGCGACCGTGCTTTTCATCGCTGGCATTCTCTCGATTCCGAGCGAATATTTTGAAGCCGCCCGTTTGGAGGGTGGGCAATGGGTGAAGTTTCGGCATATTATTTTGCCGCTCTCCCGCAATGCCACCTTTACCGTGATCCTGCTCTCATTCATCGGTGGGTTACGCACTTTTGACCTGATCTGGACAATGACACGCGGGGGTCCGGGTTTCGCCTCTGATGTCTTAACCTCGGTGATTTTCAAACAATACCAAGCGGGCTTTTACGGATTATCGACCGCCGGAAATGTCATCTTGTTTATCCTCGTGACGATTATTGTTCTCCCGTTAATGCGCTTCTTCAATCGTAGGGAGCTTCAGGAACTATGAAGATTCGAAAATTCATCGCCACAGTGTGGCTTGATGCCCTGTCGCTCATCGTCATCAGCATCATCTTTATCATACCCTTCATCTTCATTGTGCTGACGGCTGCTAAACCGGGACCCGAAGCCGCGATGTTCCAATTCACCTTGCCTACCGAGTTTCTATTGTTAGAAAACCTTCGGGAAGTCTTGGAATTCGGCGATGGGCGGATGTTCCTCGCTATGTGGAACAGCATCGTGATCACCGTATCCTCCAGCACCTTGATTGTCCTGCTATCGGCAGGTATCGCCTTTGTCATGCAGCGGCGACAGGATCGGGTGGCATCGCTCGCAAGTTCGATCATCCTCGCCGGTCTGATTATCCCGCCAGCAGTGGTGCCTACTATTTTCCTTTTGCAAAGGATTGGGTTATACCGCACCTTGTTAGGGATGATTATGGTGCAAGTGGCGGTGACCATGCCCTTCGCCATCATCACCTTGCGGGCGTTTATGGCGACGATCCCGCGCGAAATCGACGAGGCTGCGATCATTGATGGGGCATCGCCGATGCAAGTCTTCTTCCGTGTGATTCTCCCATTACTGCGCCCAGCCATCATCACAGTGGTGTTGGTGTCGTCAGTCGGGATTTATAACGACTTCACTGGACCGCTCTATTTTTTACCGGGCGCACAAAACGTGACCGTGCAACTCACAATGTATAGTTACATCAGTCAATTCAATTCACAATGGAATCTGCTTTTTGCGAATGTGCTTGTCATTACCGTTCCCCCTTTAATTATGTTCATCTTCTTCCAACGCCAAATCGTCGCGGGGATGACTTCCGGCGCGATCAAAGGATGAGACAGGTTAATTGTACGGATTATAAAAGCGGGGGTAGCCCACCACCCTCGGTAAAGAATACGGCTACGTGGCTGCGCGGCTATGTTAGGACGATTGTCGAAAAGTGACGGCTATGCTATCATGTACCCCATCGCCTAAAGCAGAGTATGTATAAGGAGGCACCATCATGTTGTCCACCAAAATCGTCATTCAAGCCTTGTTCACTGGCATGATTGAACGCAACTGCGCTTAGGTACTATCCAAAGCTGACCAACCTTCTCTCGATGCAAAGGCTACTTTGCCTGCATCCGGTTTGAACCCCTCGGATAGTTTGCACCCCTTCTTGCAAGTCGCCCCTAAGCCTTAGTTTGTACAGTCAAGCCCGACGACCTCAACCCGTTGAGGTTATCGTCCTGTGCCGTAAATGGCACACTCCTTTTACAAATCAGAACTCATCCAGCGGCGTATAGCAACAATGCTACGCCACTGGGCTGCCCTGTGCTTTAGGAGAATTGTCTTGACGATTCGTGTTCGCAAGTTTTTGTCGTATTATCAACCCTACCTGCCCATCTTCCTTGCCGATATGTTCTGCGCCTTTATCGTCGCGGGCATCGCGCTCATCCTCCCCCTCTGCGCCCGTTTCATCACCCAACAGGTTTTAGGCGGCAATACACCCGACCTGCTCACACAGGTGTTTCTCATCGGTACGGTCATGTTGGCACTCGTGATCGTTCAGACGCTATGCAACATGTTCGTGGATTATCAGGGACATATGATGGGCACCTTAATGGAAAGTGATGTGCGTGCCGAGTTGTTCGACCATTACCAAAAGCTGTCGTTTCAGTTTTATGACGAACACAAAACCGGTCAGTTGATGACGCGCATCACCAACGATCTGTTCTCGATGTCCGAACTCTTTCATCATGGACCCGAAGACCTTGCCATCGCCTTGCTCAAATTCCTCGGCACCTTCGTGATTCTGCTCAGCATCAACATCCCGATCACCCTGATCGTCTTTGTCTTTCTGCCGATCATGGCGGTCTACGCTCTTTATTTTCACAAACGCATCATGACCATCTGGGCGATCAGTTATGCGCGCATCGGCGATATCAATGCCCAAGTCGAAGATACCCTCGCGGGCGTTCGGGTGGTCAAATCGTTCACGAATGAAGCCGTTGAACAAGCAAAGTTCGAGGGCGAAAACCAGCGGTTTGTGGAGAGCCGGCGCGCTGGTTATCGGAACGAAGCACATTTTTCGGGCGGGTTGACCGCCTTTACACAGATCATCACCATTGCGGTGATCATTTTTGGCGGTGTAGGGATTGCCCATGCTTCTTTAGATGCGGCTGATTTGATCACCTTTTTGATGTTTGTGGCGATCTTGATCGATCCCATTCTGCGCGCTGTGAATATCGCGCGACTGATTCAAGAAGGGGTGACGGGCTTCAATCGCTTCATGGAAATCATGGAAATCGAACCGGATATCAAAGACAACCCGACCGCTCTCGTACTCGGACGAGTTCATGGGGATATCGAATTTCGCAATGTCAGCTTTCGGTATAAAGCGGAACATGAAGATATTCTGAACGAGGTATCCCTGCACATCCGCGCGGGCGAATATGTCGCACTCGTTGGCGCGTCGGGTGTCGGCAAAACCACGCTCTGTTCGTTGATCCCGCGTTTTTATGAAGTCACTGATGGCGCTATCCTGATGGATAGTCACAACCTCCGTGATGTGACGTTACACTCACTGAGGTGTAATATCGGCATTGTACAACAAGATATTTACTTGTTTAGCGGCACCGTCTTGGACAACATCCGCTATGGGAAAAATGATGCCACGCGGCAGGAAATCATCGCGGCGGCTAAAAAAGCTTATGCGCATGACTTTATCACCCAGTTGCCAGACGGGTATGATACAGATATCGGTCAACGGGGGGTGAAGTTATCGGGTGGACAAAAGCAACGGCTGAGTATCGCCCGCGTCTTCTTGAAAGACCCACCGGTGATCATCTTCGACGAAGCGACGAGCGCTCTCGACAATGAAAGTGAGCAAGCTGTTCAAAGATCGATGGAACAGCTCACCCACAATCGCACGATGATCGTCATCGCTCATCGCCTTTCGACCATCCGCAATGCCCAACGCATTATCGTACTCACCGATGAAGGGATCGCAGAGCAAGGAACGCACGACGCGCTCATCGCATCAGGCGGCAGTTACGCGCAACTTTACACGATGCGCTGATCGTTTGCTCACTGGCGGTGGCATTGTATGCTGCCGCCAACGATCACCCCACCACACAGACACAAGTGGGTGCTGGGAGACTCATTTCGGCGTGATAAGCGACTTTTCCGGTCGCACGGTCACGCCGAAACACGACCAGTGTATCACTGCCTTGATTGGCAACGATCACATAATCGTCCAACACCTTGAAATGGCGAGGAAACACACCCGGTATCGGCGTGACCGCCACCAGCGTTAACTGTCCTGTGGCATCATCAAACGAAAAGACAGCCAGTGAGTCATGACCGCGATTAGAAACATACAAAAATAAACCATCATCAGAGAAGGCGATCTCGGCAGTATAACTTACACCACTAAAGCTATCTGGCAAAGTCGAACTTGCGCCGATGGCCTCAAAATCCCCGCTGTCCGGGTCCATCGAGAACACATGGACTCGGTTGTCGAGTTCGCCGTTGACCAGCATAAATCGCCCCTTGGGATGCAGCGCCATATGACGCGGACCCGTACCGGGGGGCAGCAAAAGAGCGGGTGGGTTTTCTGGATTCAGCCGCTCTTCGCCCGATGATCGGGTGGTATAACGCCAAATCGTATCACTGCCCAAATCCGCAACCAGCAAGGAACCATTGCGCGGATTGTACAGGCTGCTGTGAAGATGCGCGTGCTGCTGCCGATCAGGATCGATGCTACTGCCTTGAGATTGGTAGTGGTCACTGACGGGCGCAAGCGTCCCATCGTCACGGATCGGTAAAGCGCTCAACGAACCGCTGCCATAATTAGTGACCAGCAAGCGTTGAATCGGCTCCGCAACCACTAAATGACATGGGTGCATCCCCCCTGACGACTCCCACCCGCGCAAGGTCAATCGCCCATTAGAAGGATCAATCGCATAGGCTGAGACCGCGCCACCAGCATGACCTTCAAAATCGTCGGTGCTACTCGCCGCATATAAAATCGGCAGGCTCGGATGCGCGGTCAGCCACGAAGGTTGATCGACTTCGGCGACAAGTTCAGGGACAGACAACATCCCCGTGTCCAAATTAAAACGGGTGTGATAAATAGCACGGCTGAACATCTGTGGCGCATACGTGCCGATATAGACTGCAAGTTCGTTCGGTTGGGTCATGTCATTTCAAATTTCAACACCATGCGCGAATCAAGATCGGAACGATTGAAGAATCTTCGAAATGCCCCACGCCGCACTGAGTTCACTTCAGGGAGATAGTACCCATTCACCCTCGGTCCGTAAAGCCTCAAGTGGATAAGCCGTCTCCAAACGCCCATTGCGGTGGCTCGGCACTAGCTGTGAGTGCCGACAGCGGCACTTGGCTTGGGTCGCCTAACCACGAAACGGATAATTTCCCTGTAAACGGATAATCTCGGAACAACACATCCGCTACCCCTTGCGCCTCTGTGCCCAAAAGCCATGTCGCCACGAAAGCATCGATTAGCGGCAATTGCTCCGTGATCAACAACGGTCTGCCAGAGATCAAAAGCACAATCGGGTGATTGCAACGCGCCCTAAGGTTGAGCAACACGTCGATATTTTCTTCAGGTAAAGTGAGATTCCCATTATCCCCAAATCCTTCGGCATAGGGCATTTCGCCCAACACCGCAATCCCGATCTCGGCAGTGATGCCGTCATCAAAATTACCTTCGGCGTCATAGTGAATGAGGGTGGACGACGAGACGGTTTGGCGCACCGCTTCCAGAATGGTCATCCCCTCGGTGATCGCTCCAGTTTTGCCCTGCCAGTCAATCGTCCACCCACCACATTGGATACCCACATCATCCACACCGTTACCCGCAAGGAGGATGCTAGGCACCGCTTTCGAAAGCGGCAACGTCTGTCCTTCATTCTTCAGCAAGACCGCTGATTTACGCACTGCTTCCCGCGCAACCGCGCGATGTTCGGCAGAACCGACTTCACTCAAAAGCGTCTCATCCCCAAACGGATGATCGAACAAGCCTAATGCAAATTTCACCCGCAAAATACGGCGTACCGCATCGTCAATACGCGCTTGCGAAACCTCGCCTTTGGTGACGACCGCCAACAACGTATCGATAAAACGCTTGTAATCATATGGGGTCATGACCATATCTACCCCGGCATTGATCGATTGCACCACGCACGTCGTCTAATCTTCGTCAATCTGGTCTAATGCCATCCAGTCCGAGACGAGAAAACCCTCAAAACCGAACTCACCTTTGAGGACATCCGTGAGCAAGTATTGGTTACCGTGCATTTTTTGCCCATTCCAAGACGAAAACGAGACCATGATATTCATGGCACCCGCCTCGATGGCTGCGCGATAAGGGCGCAAATGGGTCTCCCTCAAAGTCGCTTCATCAATGCGGGCATCCCCTTGATCGATCTTGAAAAATGGGGTCGCCGCCTGCCAATTGCCGCCCGTTGCCCACGCCGCTGGTTGGGTGCTATTCTATGCCGTGCCGCCATCAGCGGCAAAGTGTTTATACGAATGGAGGACTTTTTGTCCTTTGTCCAACCCACGCGCCAGCGCCAAACTGAGCGGAATAACCACATCCGCCTGTTCGCTAAAACCTTCATACACCCGCCCCCAACGAATATCCTGTGGCACCGAAACCGCTGGCGCAAAAGTCCAGCGCACATGGGTATGCGAACCGCTAGGCTCGCTCATAGTCTGTAGGTTATAGAGTTTTTCGACGGCAATTGCGCCCAATTGCTCTACCGGTTGCCGAATCGTCGTCAATGCAGGCTCGGCTTGCAGGGCGGGCGGAAAATCATCAAAACCGACGAGCGCAATATCTTCTGGGACGCGCAATCCGGCTTCCCGAATCGCGCGCAGTGCCCCCAAAGCCATCGTATCAGATGCCACAAACACCGCATCGGGTTGGGATCGCAGGATCACTTTCATGGCGTCGTACCCGCTTTGGAGGCTGAAGTTGCCATACGCCAGCATATCCACACTGTCTTGGCAACCATAATCTTGAAGCGCTTGACGATACCCAATCACGCGATCATCCCCGGCGGTATTGTCATTTGCGGCGACCATAGCGATACGACGTCTCCCCAACTTGATGAGGTGTTCCGTCGCCATGTATCCGCCCCCCACATTATCGCAATCAATATACGTGAGGGCGGCATTGGTTTCGGGTCTGCCGATCAACACAAAGGGCAAACCACTTTGGGCGAAGCGCGGCACAAACGAGTCTTCGCGACGGTCAGCGGTGATAATGGCACCCTCCAACAATCCAGTGTTCAACAACGAACGGATCGTCCGCTGCTCGTCCGTAGTCGTTTCTAACAAGAAGAGCGAGAGCGTAAGTTTGAGGCGGTTGGTCGCCTGTGTGATACCTTGAATAAGCGTTGGAAAATAGGGATCAGTAAAAACGACATTGGGCGAATTAGGGATAACCAACCCAATCACGCCGGAACGATCCGACGCAAGCGAGCGCGCGATCATATTGGGCGTAAATCCAGTTTCCGCGATGATCGCTTGAACGCGCTCGCGCACTTCCAGCTTGACATGCGGATACCCGTTGATGACGCGGGAGACCGTTGCCCGCGATACCCCCGCCAATTCTGCAATATTGTCTGAGGCATATTTCTTCATGCGCCCTTAAAAATCCATAATTGAAAGCGCTCTCAAGATGAGGATTACCTGAATTCAATGGGCTTGTCAAGCGATTGCGTCATTATGTCTTCACCGAAAGAAATCGCAAAAATGCACGGCTACCTCACTTCTCACTCATATTCAGACCGTACACTGTGGGCAGTTTTTGAAGAGAGTATTATCAATGAAACCCAACTATCTCGTTCAGGTCTTCTTGATCGCCCTGTGCCTCCTGCTTTCGTCCCGCGCCTTTGCCCAAGATTCGGATAAACCGTTTGTTTTGCCGATGGCGGAGCCGCCAAGTGCGGCAACATGGCTCTTGGGTCAACCATACGGCAATACCATCGGCGCGTATTTGCGCGGGGATGCTTGGTATCGCGCAGGTCAGCGACTCCATTTTGGCTTAGATTTCTCAATGGCATGTGGTACGCCCCTCGTCGCCATCGGCGCTGGCACCATCGCCTTCGTGGATGATCTTGGTTTTGGGTCGGCTCCCCATAACGTCCTCATCCGTCACGACGCGGGGTATGTCTCGCTATACGGGCATCTCTATGATCGCGCCCCCGTAACGCCGGGGCAGCGCGTTAATGCCGGTGATCTCGTCGGTTATTCGGGCGATCCAGATTTGACCTGCGATTCACGCCCACACTTGCACTTCGAGATCCGCTCCCTCGATTATCAAACCACCTATAACCCCGTCGATCTGATCGCCGCCAACTGGGACGCGCTCACTGCCATCGGGTCTTTCCAAACCCCTGCCTTTCAGCAAAATCTTGATGATGCGCGGCGCTGGATGCAGATTGATGATCAACCAGACGTGACTTTTGGTGGACGCGCGCTGAATCTTTATGACGCGCCCTACCCTGATTGGCGTAACGGCACACCCATCGAGAATCCACCCCTTGCTGTTGATATTAGGGCTTTACCTGTCGAAGCCGTCGTCACATTCCAGCAAGCCACCTTCACGGGTTGCTGTCCCGGCATATGGTGGGATGCCCTTAACCCGACTCGCTTATACGGCATCGATGGTGCGGCAGGTCAACGGGCGTCACTTTTCGCATGGGATGTCACTCAGCCTGATACGTTCGAGGTCGTAAGTACGGCACCGCCGCCACTCACTAATGCTGATGGCACGCATACCATCACCCCCATTAACGAGAATGAATTTGCGATCCAACGCACGGCAGACGGGGCAACCTTCATCGTCAATACCGGTGGATCGATCCCTTCGCTCAACACCACCAATACAAAAATTTTATTCCTCGTCACGCCTGATACTGGTGAAGAACGCCCCGCTACCAATGTCTGGGTCGCTGATGTGGATGGGAACAATGCGCGGATCATCGTCTCGTTTCCCGGCACCTCCGCCCGCTGGTTAGACGACCACCGTCTATTGATCAGCACCCGCGAAGGGCAAAACAATCGCTTAAGCGTGTTGGACACCATCACGCAGCAAGCATATGGGCTGGGCGCATGGGAGCGGCTGCGCAATCTCACCATCGCGCCGGGGGGTGGACGATTGATGTTTTACTTGTTCAGCCAAAGTGAGCCATCCCGCTCAGGGATTTACACCATGCCGACCACTTCCGGCGCAACCGCTGAACGCCTCGACTGGTTCGGGGCTTGGGCATGGCGCAGTGCCGACAGCCTCTACTATCTGCCTTTTCAACCGGATCAAGCCTCACAAACGCTACGCTATCTCGATCTCGTGACCGGTGAAGACCGCGCCCTCACGGATGCCACAACCCAACCGTTTCTCATCGCCAATGGCGATTGGGCGGTATCCCCCGACGGCGCACGCATCGCCTTTTGGAACGCTACCGATGATACGACATGGATTATGGCGGTAGAGTGAGTACGCCTTCTCGATAAAGACAAAGCGCTAAAAAAATAAGTCGATCTGGCTGTAATCACAATAGGGAGCGTGGCTACGTGGACGATGGGATTTGCCTATCAACTTCAGGGGGAACGTGTCGCTGCCAGTCACGCCTATACCGAAGCCATTGCTATCAGCCGTGCTTCTGGGAACATCATGATCACCCTTGCGGCGCTCACTTGCTTGGGACAAGTCCAAGAAACTGAAAATCAGCTTCATCTGGCGGCACAAAACTACAGGAGCGTCCTGCAACTGGTTGGGGAATCTGCATGGGCAGCCGCCTGTGAAGCCTATCTAGGGTTGGCGCGCATCTTCTACGAATGGAACGATCTGGATGCTGCTCAACACTATGGCGAACAGAGTCGGCAACTGGCGCAACAGATGGAAACGGTGGATACTTCCGCCGCCAGCGAGGTCATGCTCGCTCGCATAAAACTGGCACGCGGCGATGTTTCCGGCGCGGCGACCCTGTTAGCCCAAACCCATACGTTCGCGCGTCAGCACAACTTTGCCCAACGGCTGCCCGACATTGCTGCTACCCAAATACGCGCCTTGCTTCAACAGGGGAAGCTAGAGGCTGCTACCTCGTTGGCGTTGACCTATGACCTGCCCCTCACAGCCAAGCGCGGAACCTGATAAGCCTCAGCAGCGCTGGCGCTCTTGGAGCCGCTGTACCGCCGTGCAAAAACAAAGGGTGATGTCGATGAACAGCTCAAAATCATGGTGCTACAAGCCCTCGCGCACCATGTCAT
>JBBRTY010000065.1:0-17689 GCA_038248285.1 Aggregatilineales bacterium | reverse complement strand
ATCAGACCACAATTCTCTGTCAACCCCATCTTTTCCCCTTCTTCACATTCTCTAAAAGAGATTTGTGCGTCTTGGGATATTTCGTTGCCATGAACACAATGTCTCGTTCAGTGCAGCGAGGGCGAAGTATAGCAGAGGCAAGCCCGCTGTAAAGGGTAGACTTTGCCAAAGACTGGTAATCCACCACGAAGATAAGCAGAACTATGAATCTCATCCCGTCCGACCTTCGTTCGATTTCCCCTCTCGGTGAGCAGGGTTTCGATGTTCTCGATGCCATAGGCGATTCTAGACATCACGAAGGCATCACTCCAGCAGGTTCGGGAATGGCAATGCCTTCTTCCAGCGCGGTTTCCAGCCAGAGTTCTTTGGCTTCATCAATCATCGCCAGCACATCTTCGCGGCTGTCACCCTGTGTCATACACCCTTTCAGCACTGGAATCTGAGCGAACCGGTAGCCATCCTCATCAGGTGTCATCTTCACCTTCATCCAACTTATCCGTGTTGAGGTTGGGAGATGCGCTACATGAGAAATGTGGG
The DNA here is from genome assembly GCA_038248285.1 of Aggregatilineales bacterium. Classification (GTDB taxonomy): domain Bacteria; phylum Chloroflexota; class Anaerolineae; order Aggregatilineales; family Phototrophicaceae; genus Flexifilum. The sequence continues at coordinate 17,152 of JBBRTY010000065.1, read as the reverse complement.
GTGCGACTTTACAACGCATTACGCCCTTGCAAGGCGCGCATCAACGTGACCGTATCTGCATATTCGATATCGCCGCCTTGGGGCAGCCCGCGTGCCAAGCGCGTCAAACTGACGGGAGCGGGCAGCGGCGTATGGGCGAGTTCGCGCTGGATGTGCATGGCGGTGGCGTCCCCTTCTAAACCGGGGTTGGTGGCAATGATGATTTCGCCGATCCCCCCTCTTTCGACCCGTTGGATTAGTTCGCGGATGCGGATATCGTCGGGTCCGATGCCGTTGACATACGAAATCGTGCCGTGCAGCACATGGTACAACCCGCGATAGGCACCCGTGCGCTCCAGCGCCAACACATCAAGCGGCTCTTCGACAACAGCGACGAGGCGTTGATCGCGTTGGGGATCGCGGCAGACAGGGCACGGATCATCGACCGTGATATTGAAACACACGCCGCACAATTGGGTTTGTGACTTTAGACTTGCCAGCGCATCGGCAAGCTCGGCGCTCATCTCATCGGGGGAACGGAGCAAGAAATAGGTCAAGCGCGAGGCGCTCTTCGGTCCAATACCGGGCAACCGCGACAGCGCCTCGATCAACCGGATGACGGGTTGGGGCACAGCATTTGAGGACGCCATCAGAATTTACCTCATCAGGGTAGGGGGCACCCGTAGGACGCGGGCTGTTCCAGCTTTGGAACAGCCTGCGCCCCTCGGAGTCGCCTGTTGGTCATCGAAAGTTAGAGCAAACCGCCCAAGCCGGGCATCCCGCCCAAGCCACCGGTGATCGATTCCATGCGTGCCGCCGCCATCGTTTGGCTTTGTTCAATCGCCTCATTGACGGCAATGGTCAGCAGATCTTGCAGGTCGGTCAACCATTCTTCATCGCTCATGTCGATGGATTTGGGATCAATCGCCACCGATTGCACGCGCTGGTGCCCCGTGATCACAAGCGTGATCCCGCCTTTTGTGACGCTGACGGTTTCGGTCTCTAAAGCCGTTTGCGCTGCCACCATGTCTTCTTGCATTTTTTGAAGCTGACGCATCAAGCCCGGATTGGCACCGCCGCCGCCCATACCAGGCATTCCGCCACCCATACCACCACGTTTTTTAGTCATTTTTGGTTAATCCTTCTGTTCTTCAGAGGTATTGGTCAGTCGTTCAATTTGTGCGCCCAGTTCAATGCCCGTCGAGAGCAGCGGATCATTGGCATCTTCAGTGCTGATCACCACGCCGACCGCCGTCAGTTCTTGACTGCTGATCTTGATGATCTGTACGCTGATCGCCATGCGAAAAATATCCGCCAATGCCAATTCAATGACGCGCCGTTTTTCGGGAAAGGGCTGGATACGATTGTAATAGGTTTCATTGTCGGTGCCGAGATAAACGACATTGCCTTCGACATGATGGGCGCGGAAGTAGCGCATCACTTCGGGCGCGGTCTTGCTGTAACTGTACATGCGCCGCAACACCGCTTGCCATTTTTCGTTGACGGCTGCCGTCGCCACCACCGCCGATTGATCGCGCACGGCGACCGCCGGGGTGGAGTCGGGCGCAGCGGGTGCGCCTTTGGCAAATGTCCGTCCGCCACCACTGGGCGCGGGGGCATAGGCGATTTCCGGCTGTTGCAGCGATTCCACCAACGCTAGTTCTAGCGCCAATTGGGGATGCCAGCCGCCTTTGTTGTTGGAGACCGCATCGTTGAAGGCGTGGATGGCGCGCGTGAGCAAAGTGCGATCCATCTGGTTGAGTTGCCCCGCTTGGCGCAGATAGAGATCGCGATCCTCGTCCGACGCTTCGATGAGATCGGTGCCGGCGGTGCTGGCGATCAAGAGCGCGCGCAGATGCTCCACCACTTGCGCCCCAAATTGACGAGGATCGGTGCCCGCATCGACCACGCTGTTGATCACCCGCAAGCCCTCGCCGGCATTGCCGCTGATCAGCGTATCGACCAGTTCGCCGACCGAGCGATTGCTGGCGGTACCCAGAATCTTCTCGACCAAATCGAGCGTCAACGGCTCTTCGGGATCGGTGACGATCTGATCCAGCAAGCTGATGCTATCGCGGGCGCTGCCGGTGCCTTGCCGCGCCACCATCTCCAACGCGCGCCGCTCATACTGGATATTCTCCGAGTCGCAGATGAGCGCCAAGCGATCCGCGACTTCGCGCACCGTCAACCGCCGAAACTCGAATTGTAAGCAGCGGCTCTTGATGGTGGGCGGCACCTTGTCGATATCGGTGGTGGCGAGGACAAAAATAGCGTGATCGGGCGGTTCTTCCAGCGTTTTGAGTAGGGCGTCGAAGGCGCTGCCAGAAAAACGATGGACTTCATCAATGATGTACACCTTGAACTGTCCCTCGCCCGGCGAAAACGCGATCTTGTCGCGCAGGTCGCGGACATCATCCACGCCGGTATGGGTGGCGGCATCGATCTCAATGAGGTCGAGATAGCGCCCCTCATTGACAGCGAGACAGGCGGAGCAGACATTACACGGTTTTTGCAGCGGGTCAGGGTCAAGGCAATTCAACGCCTTCGCCAACAAGCGGGCAGAGGTGGTTTTGCCGGTGCCGCGCGGTCCGCTAAAGAGGTAAGCGTGGCGGACACGCCCCTGTTTTAGCGCATTGCGCAGCGTTCGGGTGATGTGTTCTTGACCAACCACGTCTTCAAAACGGGTCGGACGCCATTTGAGGTAAAGCGCTTGCTGAGGCACGGCGATCCTATAAATCGCAGATGATTTTCATGGTTGAGTCTAGCATAATCGGGGGTTTGCGGCAACCGCCGAAAGGCAAACGGGGGGCATTTTCAGATTGCGATAATTATCTGTTGAAAAAGATTTTGTCGGTTCTTATCGGCGGGCGACGGTTACGCTGGTCGGTCTTGGGCGTCAAATTAAGAGATATTGGGGATAAACGGGCGGACATAGGGCGGATAAACGTATTGGGTTTTTGGCAATTGCACGAGCGCCTAATGCCGCCCCTACGATCATGCGTTAATGAGAGTTTGACAATGGGGTTGGTATGCGGGAGCGATGGCGCGTTGGGACGTGGTTTTTGTCCCCAAACTAAAACGAAATCCTTCATGTGAATCGTAGGGTGCGGACTAGGCGCTGGTCAAACGTTATCAACCCACGTTATCCCCGCGCCATATGTCCGCCCGTTTGCCACCGATGATCTTCTTCCAATAGTGCAAGCCTTGCTGTATTTTCATCGTCGCGACATTTTGCGCAAAACTGAAATGCACCCAGACCCGCGCCTATTCGAAAATCACGCTGTGTTGGCGGGTGCGGTTGACGATCAAGCGGGTGACATCGGGGCGCGAGTAATGTCCCGCCGGATCAAAGTTCTGGCGTTCTTCACGCACGCGCTGATGATCGATGGTTGCCACGAGCAAGCGTTCTTCGTCGGCACACGGGGCGATCACCCAGTCGCCATTGGGCGCGGCAAGACACGATCCGCCATCGGCTAAAACGTCCGGCACGCGCGCGCGGATCGCCTCGGCGTGGGGGATGTGCGCCGGAATATCGTTTTTACGCATCAGCGAACTGGCGGACAAGACATAGGAACGTCCCTCAAGGGCAAGAAAACGGGTGATGTCTTGGGTGTTGCGCACGGCACCGGGCCACAACGCGATATGCAAGTCTTCGCCCAAACCATAGAGCGCGGTGCGGGGGAGCGGCATCCAGTTTTCCCAACAGTTTAGCCCGCCGACCGTAAACGCTCCTAGCCGATGGACTTGCAAACCATGCCCATCGCCGGGCGACCATGTGAGGCGTTCTTCATAGGTCGGCATCAATTTGCGGTGGGTGGCAAGGATGACTCCCTGTGCGTTGATAGTGACGAGCGTCGCGTAGATGCTGTGTCCGCCGCGATCTGAAGGACGTTCAGCAATGCCCAAGACCACCGTAATGCCGGCATCCCGCGCCGCCGCGCCGATGGCATCCAAATGCCCTGCCTCAATGTTGACGGCTTGATCCAGATAATGGGCGTGCATTTCTTTTTGAAAAGCGTCGTTAAAGCGGGCACCGTCGGTCCACTCAATCCAAAAGGGATAACCGGGCAGCAAGGTTTCGCCAAAGGCGACCAGTTGGCAGCCTTGCTCACCGGCTTGACCGATGACCTGCACAATTTTTTCGATGGTCTGATCGCGATCTAACCACACCGGCGCGATTTGCGCCGCCGCCACTTTCAGCAAATCATTCATGATGGTTCGTGTCCTCTACCCTGCCGATGAGCGCGTATTCTAGCCGACTATTTAGGCACATCACAAGCACAAATCAGGCACGGCAGTATCGTCGTGGGGCGGGGGGGGAACCCAAAAATTACGAAAGGGTCGCCCGATCCATCCGGGTGCATTTCACTTTGGTGCATCGCTATGATTTCATAACAGGTAAACGGGCGGATATTCGGCGCGGCGACTCTTTGGGTTGGGGATTTTTCCACGAGCGCCTAATCCGCCCCTACATTTACGTTGATGAGACGATAGGGGTTGGCAACAAAAAACAAACCCGCCCTATTGTGGTTAGGTGCCCGCAACGGAGATCGTTGGTGGTGCGGATTAGGCGCTTGTCAAATGTTATCAACTCACATTGTCCCCGCGCCGAATATCCGCCCTTTGAAACCCCACATTTCCCCCGGTACCATAACGAGCATATTTTGCACTAAAGTGAAATGCACCCGATCCATCCGATCCGGTGCCACGCGACGTATAATTGGTGATATACTGAAGCAAGTAATGCAAATCGCTATCGTTGGTTAAACAAGGTGCAAAATAATGATTGCTGGCTTGGGTCCTACTGAACTGATCATCATCCTCGTGATCGTTTTGCTGTTGTTCGGCGTTGGGCGTATCTCGAAAATTGGTGGTGAACTCGGCAGCGCCGTCAAGAACTTCCGTAGTGGTCTTCAGGACGGTTCCACCAAACCCGAATCCGAAAAGACCGGCGAAACGCTCTAAACCCGCGTTTTTAAGCCGCTCACGAGCGCTTTAGGCGAGCAGTTCCGTCAATAAAGTCTGCAAATTTAGTTGCCGTCGGTGATTGATCCCCGATGGCAATTTCAGATTAAATGTCAACACCTCGCTGTTAAAACGCCGGATATCCTCGCCAATACCCGCCAGTGTCCGCTCATATTTCGCCCGTGCTTCATCCGCCGCAAGCGCGGGATGAATAGCCCGTTGGGCAGTGGTCAACGCTGCTTGATGGTTCCGCCTCGCTTGTTGCACCGCTGCGATGATTTTTTCTTGCGTGCGTTCCAGCGCCTTGCCTTGGGTGATCCAGTCGGGGGCGAGATCGTTGTCCTTCAACAGCTTGTACGCCATACGCATTTCGGGCGGGGTATGGGAATCGTTGTCGATGCTCAATTTTTTGCCCGCGCCGGGCAAGTTGTCGAAATCGCCGCGTTCGCGCGCTTCCTTCATCCATCAAATCATCAAACCAAGACATGAGGCGTTTTTCCTTATTTCAACAAGCGTTCGAGCGCGCTCAAAAAGACGTCGGTATCCAGCGGTTTTGGGAAGTAGGCATTAAAGCCCGCTTTGAGGGCGCGTGCTTTTAATTCGGGCGTGTGAAACGCCGTCATCGCGATCACCAGCAAGTCCGCCGTCGTTGGGTTCGTCCGTAAGGCGTTCAGCAAGCCAAAACCATCCATGCCGGGCATCGCCAAATCGACGATGAGTCCCGAAAACGACGTGCGCTGCTCTGCCAACGTTTCCAACGCTTGATAGGCATTGCTGACGCTGGTCGTTTGAATCTGTGTCGGGGCAAGCAGCATATCCACCAGTTCGGCACCATCTGGCTCATCGTCTACGATCAAGAAATGAATCTTTCCCATGATCTTTCCCCTATTGATGCCTTTCCTCAAGACTAGAATTTACGTTGGCGCGCGATCAACGACTATCGGTAGCATCACCGTGAAGGTGCTGCCTTTGTCAAGTTCGCTCTCCACACTGATGCTGCCACCCATCATTTTGCAGAGCCGTTGGACAATTGACAATCCCAAGCCCGCGCCGCCGGTTTTGCGTATCGAGTTCATCTCGACACGGCGGAATTCCTCAAAAATCAGATGGTGCCATGTGGGCGAAATGCCAATGCCGGTATCGCGCACGATGATAGCTAGATGCTGATCATTCACCCGCTTGAGGGTTAGGCTGATCGTGCCTTCTTCAGTGAATTTGAGGGCATTTTCGAGCAGGTTATTGATAATTTGGGTGATGCGTTCTTCGTCGCCCACGATGACTTGAGGCAGGGATTCATCCAACGTAAACTCGAAACCGAGATGGCTGGCTTCGGCACGTTTCTTGAAGTCATACGCCCACCCGCGCGCCATCTGATGCAGATCGACAGGGGTCGCCATGATCTCGAAACGTCCGGCATTGATGCGCGACAAATCCAAAACTTCGTTGATCAGGTGGTGGAGGCGTTCGCTGTTGGCGACGATGCGTTCCAGCATATGCGTGAGCTTGGGGGGCACGTTCTCCATGGTGACGCCGATACTGGAATAGCCGAGGATGGCGTTCAAGGGGGTGCGCAATTCGTGGCTCATGATCGCCAAGAACTGATCTTTGAAGATCAATGCCGAGTTCAGTTCGCTGACCGACTCTTCTAAGGATTGCAGTAACCGCAGATTGTAAACGATGGGCGTCATCAGCGCGGGCAAGCCGTGTAACAGTTCGCGCTCGTCATCCGTCCATATGCGGGTATGGTCGAAATTGATCAACACCTGCCCGATCCAATGCTCGCCAAAGGATAAGGGGATGATGATGAAGCTGAGGATGTCTAAACTGCCGAAGATCGCCCGTGCTCCCGCATCCAAGCGCCCATCTGTCTGAACATCGCCAACGACAACTGCTTGCAGGGGATTGTCGAGATAGAGGCGCGACATGGGGAATTCGGGCAGGAAAAAACGGGTGCCCAGCGGAGTCACGAGTGTTTTGGTATTTTCGCCCCGCAGAGAACTGATGACAGTCATCCATTCCGGCTCGCCCTTGGCGTTCAAGTCAAAATGTAACAACGCTAAGCTGCCAAAGGCGTTGGTAAAACTGTATCGTGATAAGGTTTTGAGTAATTCTTCGCCGTCATTCACGCGGTTCAAAGCAGCGCTCAGCTCGATCACATCGGCGCTACGGCGCAAGGCATCTTTAAGCGCTTGTTCGCGGATTTTTTGCTCATCGACATTGATATACATGCCCAAGACGCCAATGACCGCGCTATCTTTATTGAAGAGCGGGTATTTGCTGGTGGATACCCAAGTCATTTGACCGTTTTCGCCGAGTTCATGGGTCTCGTGGTTCAACATGGGTTTGCCGGAGTCGATGACTTGGCGATCCAACCGTACATATTCCTCAAGATTTTCTCCGAAGAAATCGGCATCCGTCTTGCCAATCAAGACTTGGGGCGAGTCGACATGGGCATCTTTGGCGAAAGCTTGATTTGCCCCCAAAAAGCGCGATTCGCGATCTTTCCAAAAGATACGAATCGGGAAGGCATTGACGACCGACTCTAACTCATCCGCCAACTCGGTTTTGGCTTGGGCAGCAGCCAGTTGTGCTTCCAACTGAGCGATGCGCGCTTGGGCGGCGCGCAACTCTGTTGCTAAAGTTTGGGGCTGTTCATCACTCATAAAGTGCGCCTTCTATTGAAACTGATGGGCAAATGGGCAAAAATCACGCTCGCCATACCGTGATACAGCATCGCGAAAAATGCTAAGTTTTTAATCCCTATTGGCGGCGGGCAACCTGTAGGCTACTTGCGCACCCTCTCGAAAATACCCGAAAAATGCCGAAAGACAAAGGCGAATCTCAAAACTCACACAACTTTCATAATTAGCGGCAGCGCAAAAAGAGTTTTGATGATTTTTTCCAAACTTTGTATTGTGTTAGCCCTAACCAACTGACCAGTTAAGAACTAGCCAGACAGCAGATGTGAAGAAGGGCTATTGTGATCATACTGTAGATGAGGCGTTAAAACCGCTAACCAACGGGCACACCTGTGTCCACCCGCAAGGGTGAGGACGCCTCGATCATCCGGTTTCGTCCAGCAAGCATATCATAAGAGTGTTCCCATGGTTAAGATTTTGATCATTGATGACGACGTGCGTCTCCGCGAAGATATGGGGATGATTTTGGATTTGGAAGGGTTTCAGGTCATCACCACCGGCGATGGCTATGAAGGCATTAGTTTGGCGGCAACCCAGTTGCCCGATCTCATCATTTGTGATGTCAACATGCCGATCTTGGATGGCTATGGAGTGTATAGACGCCTGCAAGAATCTGACAAGACCCGCGCCATCACGTTTTTATTTTTGACGGGTGAACAGCCCGAAGAGTTTCAAAAACACCTTACATTGGATAGCAATCGTGTGCTGGCAAAACCTTTTTATGTAGGGGACCTGTTGGAGCGCATCAATACGTTATTGCGGCTCACCGTTGGACGAGCTTAAGTATTCCCTCATTTTGAGCCTGTCACGTTAGAAGTATGTTAAGCCTTATATACAGAATCACAAATTGGGTTTATCCTTCATATTGACACAAGAAGGTCGCTGGATTAGAATTCGACAAATCAATTTCCAGCCATTTGCGGGCCTATAGCTCAGCTGGAAGAGCGCTTCAATGGCATTGAAGAGGTCAAGGGTTCGAGTCCCTTTAGGTCCACAAGAGTCGAACAAAGCTCCCTTCTTGTCGTCACGAATGAAGGGAGCTTTTTGCTTTCTCCATCCGGTTTCGACCTTCAAGATTAGAAAGGGTACGGTCATGGTGAAGCAAAAACGAAAGTTCTTAGATAACGTAACCGACCGACTTCGTGAGATGCTTGGCGAGCTAGAGCGATTAATCAATCCGCCGCCAGCGCCGAAGCCTGTCCGTGTGCCCATTCCGGTACCGATGCGCCCGCAACGCCGCCAGTCCGACTCTACTCGGCGAGGGTACTAGCCCCTCGCTAAAGAGCGAACAGTACGCATAAACGGGAGACACAAGTGGCGCGACAGCAACAGGCGCGTCCCTTGTGTCTTTTTGTTTGCCTCGTCACAATAGAGGGGTTAAAAAGCAGGGAGTAGAGGGGAGTAGAGGATTGAGGACGATGCAAGGGTTCTGTTGCAAAAGTCGGGCAACCACATTGGGTTGCCCCTACAATGGCGTCCTTCGTAGGAGCGCCCCCCGTATGGTCGCCCACTGCTTATTGTAGGAGCGCGAGCCAACAGTAGCATACGATAGAGCGTACTATTTAATGGCTTTATAGGCTGCGATAAAGAGGACAAGATGACTGATAAAGAACGTACTGCCCGCCCCAAACAGGCGATTGAGCAAAAATGGCAAGACCGCTGGCATCAAGACGGGCTGTATCGCTCGGTGGTGGATTGGAGCAAACCCAAGCATTATGCCGTGACGATGCTGCCGTATCCCAGCGGCGATCTGCACATGGGGCACTGGTTCGCCATGACCCCCTCCGACGCGCGGGCGCGCTACATGCGGATGAAGGGCTATAACGTCTTGTTCCCGATGGGCTTTGACGCCTTTGGTCTGCCCGCCGAATACGCCGCCATTCAACGGGGGATTCACCCCGCCACCTGGACATTTGCCAATATCGAACGGATGCGTGGGCAGTTGCGCTCGATGGGGGCGATGTTCGATTGGGAGCGCGAGGCGGTCTCGTGCGATCCTTCCTATTACAAATGGACGGAATGGTTCTTCAAAAAGTTTTATGAGGCGGGCTTGGCGTATCGCGGGGAAGCGATGGTCAACTGGTCGCCCACGCTGCAAACCGTGTTGGCGAATGAGCAAGTGATCGACGGCAAAGACGAGCGTACCGGGCAGCCGGTGATCCAAAAACTGATGACGCAGTGGTTCTTCAAGATCACCCAGTATGCCGATGAGTTGTTGAACTTTGACGGCATCGACTGGCCCGAATCGATCCGCACGATGCAAACCTATTGGATCGGGCGGAGCGAAGGCGCGCGCGTGTTCTTCAACACTAAAGCTGGCGGACCTATCGAAATTTTCACCACCCGCCCCGATACGCTGTGGGGGGCGACCTTCATGGTGTTGGCACCAGAACACGCACTGGTCAAGAATTTGACCTCGGACGCGCAGCGGGAGGTCGTAGAAGCGTATGTGAGCGCGGCAGCCCGTAAGAGTGAACTGGATCGCACTAGTGACGATCAAGAGAAGGCGGGCGTATTCACCGGGGGCTATGCCATCAACCCGGTGAATGGTGAGCGCATCCCCGTGTGGATCGCCGATTATGTGTTGATCAGTTACGGCACGGGCGCGATTATGGCGGTGCCCGCCCACGACGAGCGCGATTTTGCCTTTGCCCGTCGCTATGGCTTGGAGATTCGTCCGGTGATCGCGCCGGAGGTCATCCCCGACGGCTTCTGCGAGACCGAAGCCTATGCCGGCGCGGGCGTGATGATCCACAGCGGCAACTTTAACGGCAATGTCAGCAATGGCGAAAAAGGGCGCAAGAACCCCGCCATCAGCACCGTGATCGACTGGATCAGCGGGCAGGGCTTTGGTCGCGAAGCGATCATCTTCCGGCTGCGCGATTGGCTGATCAGCCGCCAGCGCTATTGGGGATCGCCCATCCCGATAATGTATCCGCAAGACGGATCGGTCGTGGCAGTGCCGGATAGCGACTTGCCGGTTGAACTGCCGTCGGATGTCAAGATGACGGGGGTGGGCAACCCGTTGATGCAGCATGACGGCTTCGTCAATGCCATTGACGCCAATGGCGCGCCCGTCCGCCGCGAAACCGACACGATGGACACCTTCCTGTGTTCGTCATGGTATCAGTACCGCTATCTGAGTCCGAAGAATGCCGAGCAGCCCTTCACGCCCGAAGAAGCGGCGTACTGGCTGCCGGTGGATGTGTATACCGGCGGGGCAGAACACGCCACCATGCACCTGTTGTACACACGCTTCTTCACCAAGGCGATGCGCGATACGGGCGTCTTTGATGAAACTGCCGAGATCATGGGTCAGCATGGGCGTAACCCAGAGGCGTTGCTGAACGAGCCGATGATGATGTTGCGCAATCAGGGCTTGATCTTGGGCGAAGAACGCGCCGGACAATTTGTGCGCGTGCGCGGCACATGGGCGAGCGCCAATAAGTTGTTCGCCTCGGAGGTCGAAGTGATCAACCCCGCCGATGTCGAAAACGGCGATGCGATGGCGATGATGCACGGCGACTTTGCGACGGCGGAAGATGCTTCGTCGGCGGTGATCACGGGCGAGATCATGCGGCGTACCGAGAATATTTTGCAAGTGGCGACGCACACGGGCGATATCAAGACGGTGGAAGTGTTGGCGCATGCCCGCATCACGATTCCCGATGTGCCGGGCGAGAACACCGTCAATCAATTGAAGCAACATCTGGAAATTCAGCGGATGTCCAAGAGCAAGGGCAACGTCGTCAACCCCGATGAGCTGGTGGCGACGTATGGCGCGGATACTGTGCGCGCGTATTTGATGTTTGGCTTCGATTGGGAGAAGGGCGGACCCTGGAACAGCCAAAATATCACGGGCGTGGTGCGCTGGTTGGATGATGTGTGGGAACTGGTCACGGTCGGCAGGGAAACGCTGAGCGCGAGCGGGGTGGCGGATACCGAACGTGCCATCGAACGGCGCGTGCATCAGACGATCAAGAGCGTGGGCGAAAAGATCGAGGCGTTCAACTTCAATAAGGCGATTGCTGAGTTGATGACGCTGAAGAACGATCTGCGCGTTGCCGTGCGCGAGGGCAAGATCAGCCGTGCCGCCTGTGATGAGGCGGTGAAGCCGATGCTGTTGATGATGGCACCGATCACGCCCTATATCAGTGAAGAACTGTGGGCGCATGTAGGCGGGGGCTATAGCATCCATCAGCAGTTATGGCCCGTCTATGATTTGGGCAAAGCCGCCGAGGAGACGACCACCCTGATCGTGATGCGCAATGGCAAACCGATTGGGCGCATCGCCGTAGCGGTGAACATCAGCGAAGAAGAGGCGAAGGCGTTGGCGTTGGCAAGCGAGGGCGCGCAACGGGTCTTGAATGGTGCCGAACCGAAGCGGGTGCTGTTCATCGGTGGGCGCGGCGATCAGAATGTTGAACCGAAGGTGAATATCGTCATCTAGGGGATTGGGGTTTAGGGTGGGCGTGTGGGGGGCACGCCTGTCAATTTACCGGCACACAAGTATTTTCAACATAATATAGGTTGATATTGACAAAGCGAATGAATAATTCAGAACTACTAATAGCTACACATTTTGTCTAGTGAAACTATGTGCTTCAGTGATATATTTCGCGGATAAATCATCTCATTGGAGCTATTATGCGTGTTATTCTACAACCCTTCAGCGATTTACGGTTAGGCGATGTACTTCATACAGCTCTTTTGGGAGGCTATGGGACATTTCACACTTTTCAGGCTGCTATCGCTTTTGTGAAGCAATCTGGGGTTCGACAACTATATGAACCGCTTCAGCAATTTATTCAACAAGAAGGACATATGGTCAGGCTTGTGGTCGGTGTAGATCAGCAAGTAACTTCGCAAGATGGATTAAGCTTATTATTAGAAGCGGTTGGGGCTAAAGGGCAAATTTGGATAAATCATACTGAAGGTAGTATTCCAGTTACTTTTCATCCCAAGATTTACTTGTTTGAAGGCATAGACTCAGCCCTTTTAATCATTGGTTCTGGAAATCTTACTTCGGGCGGGCTTTTCACAAATGATGAAGCAAGCTCTGTGCAGACTCTCGACCCACAAAACGGTGAAGATATTCACTTGCTCAATGAAGTGAAAGCAGCAATAGATCGTTGGTGTGACCAATCACAAGATAATGTTAGACGCTTGGATGAAGAGGTTTTGCAGCAATTAGTAATAGGCGACTATATTCGTTCCGAAGCGACAGCGCGGTCAGAAGCACAATCCGAAGGGGAAGAACGTGCTGCTCAACGACGGAAAATTCAAGGCGACGAGCAATATCCACGACGGGTTAAATTTGGTCGTGGATTTGAACGGAGGCGACCTCCTTACAAATCAGCCCTTCGCTTTCCTCTTGAACTCGATGACATGGGAGAAGATATAGATTCTATGTCACCGTTGGTGCAAATCCTTACGCGCGCCAACTGGTTTGCGATAACTGTACTAGAAGGTGACTTGCCTCAGAAAAATAGTTCACCAGAGATACGTATCGGTAAAGCCATTCGTGATATTGAGCCGGGATTTTGGGGATGGAGAACGCTTTTTGAACATGATAAAAGGCGAGATCAATATACCCGAATAATGCGAATTCAATTTCAGAACCAAATTATAGAAGGTTATCTGAAGGATTTTCCAGCGAAGAAACCCGATGGCACTAAATCTAGTGCTGATTTTCGATTGGGTTCAGTATCACCGATTGTTCGCAACCTGCACCAAGAAGACGATATGATCATTTTGATGGTATCGGATGATGAAGCATTTGATTATATCGCCCATATTGTCTACAAAACCGATGCTGCCACTTATGATATCTTGGCTGATGGTTTAATTCAACACACTCGTTCAAAAAGTAGTGTTACCGGCACATATAAGAAATATAAATATATGCGACGAATTTAGCGACGAAAACGCAAAATTGTTTCCCCACTACTGGCATTCTTTTTGAAGATGTCACGAGATACTAGCATTTCCATAGACATCTTATCTTGGAGTTCAAAACCTATAGATTGCCCTAACTGAGCAAGTAAAATGTCTGTTTCGATTTCGATCTTCTCGCCGCCTGCAATCGTGTGATTATTGCCAATAATCACATAAGCTTCACCACCGGATCGTAGCAGTGAGTGTAAATTTTCTAGTACATGCTGCATATCAAGAAAATACTTTGCCAACAGCGCCGATAGATTGCGGCGGCGAAACCCTACATCATTGTTCTCGTTTAATACGTGTATTTTATCTATTATATTTGCAATTTCTACAGGTAGCGATATTTTCTTTCGATTATAGTCATCAAGATAATCTTGTCGATTACGTCCAGTAATTTCCCGATTGCCAATCATAGTATAATCACGCTGGCGATGCTCTGGTCTGCTTAATAAATTGAGATAACAAAGACTTAAGCGATCTGTATCTAAATACGGAAGTGCAGTGGCGTAAGGCGGTGAGGTGATGACAACATCTATTTTGCCGCTCTGTTCTTGCAATAACTCGTTAGCGCAGCGGGCATCTCCAGAAATAATCGTTGTTTTGCCGACCTTCCGTCCATTTTTTTCGATTAATAAAGAAAGCACGGATTTAAGCGAACTTTCTAGTTCGGCAAGAAATATTTGGGTCACATTGAAATTGACGATCTGTTTCTCCTGCTTTCGCACGCGCAAATCGTCGTCTTTTTGCCATGAGATGCTACGTAGAATATTGCTTAGCGCTACTAAAAAAAGTTTACGACATGCGGGAGTTTGAGTCCGTTGAATGTGCCCCATAATCGGATCAAGCTGAACAAGAACTTCGGACGCAAACCAAAGTGCCAGATATTCCTGATCACGTTCTGGTAGGTGCGAAAACCAATCTAATTGTACTTCCATAGAACTATGTTTTGCCGAAGCGAGAATACTTATTTCGAGTTGCTTGTACTCACTTAGAAGGGTTTTAGGTGAAATAGTAAGAATTTCTGTTTTCGTCTGGCTCATTAAAATTGACAGAGGATTCATATCTAAACCAAAGGAGCTACAGTCGAGCATACTTGCTTCAACTAGTGTTGTTCCACTACCACACATCGGATCAAGCACTATACTATCGGCATTGGCTCCTGAAATATTGAGCAGTGAGCGCACTAATTGCGGGAAAAATTTTCCTCGATATTCATGGATGCCATGTGAACCGTAACGCAAGGTCCTTCGTCGCGGCATCGGTACAGAACCATTAAAAGGTAGCATTTCTGGAAGCGATTCGATCCACACTCCTTGACGTGCCATTTCAGCAGTTGCTTCATAACGCATCTGTAGCGTGGTGAAATGATCTGCAATAGCACCATCTCCGTATAAAGTTTGCCAATAGGTTAATCTATTGGCTAAAAATTCCGGTTCAACATCTGTACTGATCTCATAGAGGTTTGACTCTTGCTCACCGAATTTGGAGTGAGCGACGGGATCAGCAAACGCAAGCGCTCGTAATTCTTGAAGTGCCAGAGAACGTTCAAAAGGCTGTATATAAGGCTTCATCTCCAAAAGCAAAATCCGTGCAGACATATTCTACGTCCCTATATTTCTTAAGATGACGATATGCTCTTGTTTTATTTTACCGATGGTCGGATTAAATGATTTTTTGCTGGATTGAAGTGTGCGAGGGATATTTGCTTCTAATTTGAATCCAACCTTTTCTCCCATTTGTATCAAGAGTTCATCATTTTTGATGCGCTCGCCTTTAATGGTGGAGTCTCCTATCACAAAACAAGCGTGGCGATTTAGCCGTAAATGCTTTGATACCCATCGAAGAATTGTTTCTAGCTCGTCTCGAAATGTTTCCATTGTGGCAGCATTAGCGCTTTTACTACTATATTTGCGGTGGCTACCAATTTCTTGTCGCTTAAATTCTGGTTGATCTATGTCTAACCAAAGCATACGAGTACGGTGATATAAGTGATAACTATAAGCATTAGGGTAGGGGGGAGAGCAAACAACAAGATCAACATTCCCTACATCTGGGCAATCTAAGATGTCGGCATCTAAAATATCGACAGAGTGATAAGGTTGCAGTTCTGCGTTAAATTCAAGAACACGCTGTGCTATGTTCGATAATGCCCTGCCAAAGAGAATTAGTGTATCTCCTTTTCCGATATTTTTTTTGCGACGCACATAACGAGTATCCGAGTCCTGACGAGAGACTGTTATTATGATTGAGGACATTGCGACGAGCGCAAGTTTCCGAATCTGCGGCGTCTCTAATTCCAAGCAGATTGATTTAATATAACTGAGTTCTCGAATGACGTGCGCATCAAACCATTCATCCACGCCCTTAAAAGGGGTAAATTTCAATTTAGCAAAAGCTGGCGCATCAGTAAACAACATTAGGGTATTGTTTGAAAGTGCCTCTCCCTCATCTGTAAAACGTTGCGCTAATGCTTTTAGAAACGCTGCATCAGTATCGGTAATCGACATTGTTTTGACACTGCTGATTAGACAAGCTAAAGGATTTGCATCGACTCCGATAGCATTTCTATCCAAACGTAATGCTTCTACAAGAGAAGTTCCACTTCCACAAAATGGGTCAAGAATTGTCTCTCCAACAGAAGATAATTCTTGGATAAGAGCGTTCGGAATTTGGGGGATGTATTTTGCTGGATAAGGATGAATAGAATGTGTCAAGAATCCAGTCTTAGCACCTATAAAATCCCAATCTAGACTTACTAATCGTCTAATGCTCTCTCCAAACGGAAGGTATGGATCGTTGAGTTTATTTTTAGGGAAATCTTTTTCGATTGGGAGGGCTTTGGCATAATGTATGACTAATTGAACTTCTTCCAATGTAAAAGTACGCCATCCGCGACGGTCGCGCGTGGGTTCGGCAACACGTTTTTCGCGTAACCAGCGAAGCAAAGTATCTCTGTGTATACCTGCCATTTCAGCGACTTGATGGGTCGAAAAGTATTTAGCGTACATATGTCACCTACTTTCAAGAAACTATAGGTAACTATAGGCAAAACTGGCAAGTTGTCAAATCCATTTTCAAATGAGACTAATATTTCAACCTTTCGAAGGGGGACGAATGGTTCAAAATTAGAAAAAAACAACGCCGCACGTCATCGACTGACATGCGGCGCTGCGTGCCCAATGGCGGTAGGAGAGAATGGGATTCGAACCCATGATAGCCTTTCAGCTACTCTCGCTTTCGAGGCGAGCCCATTCAACCGCTCTGGCATCTCTCCAAAGGTGGATAAAGTCTACCCCACCTGCCCCCACTTGTGAAGAGCCTTTTTAGCGCTTGCGCCCCAGCACCCGATACATGCGCGTGAAGTCTTGGCGGTCGCGCGTCTTGGTGGGCGTGATCGCTTCACACTCAAAATAGGCGCTCACCTGCTCATAGGTTTCCACGCTGATGATCACATCTCCCCTGCCGGCATTCTCTTGCAGCAACTTGGCAAACTCGACCGCATCCCCAATGGCGGCGAACTCACGCCGATCTTGGCTGCCGACGGTGCCCAAGATCGCTTGCCCGGT
>JBBRTY010000064.1:0-17789 GCA_038248285.1 Aggregatilineales bacterium | reverse complement strand
TCGCGGATGTGTACGAAGAAGCTGGCGGCAAAACGGAAGGTCGTTGAGGGCACACATGGAAGCTTTGAAACAACGCATTTTGGCTGAGGGGCGCAATTTAGGCAGTGGTATTCTGAAAATCGATAGCCTCTTGAATCATCAAATCTATCCCGATTTGATGTTTGAAATGGGGCGAGAGATGGCGAAGCGCTTTGAAGGCTTGAAGATCGACCGGATTTTGACGGCGGAAATCAGTGGCATTGCCCCGGCATTGATGACCGGTTTGGCGTTGGGGGTGCCGATTGTGTATGCGCGCAAGGTCAAGCCGATCACTATGTTTGGACCTGTGTTTTTGGAGACGGCACCTAGCCATACCAAAGGCACCGAAGTGAATTTGTTGGTATCGGCAGAGTTCATGCCGCCGGACAAAGATGTGTTGATCATTGACGACTTTTTGGCGACGGGCAGGACGTTGCGGGCACTGGCGCGGATTGTCGAAGGCGCACAATCGCGCGTCGTGGGCGTGGGCGTGGTGGTCGAAAAGACATTCGAGGGCGGGCGCGACTTTATGAATAGTCGGGGCTACGCCATGCCGATTGAAGCGTTGGCGACGATCATCAGCATGGATGACGGCAAGATCGTTTTCTCGGACTGATGGGCAGGACGTTTAACGAAAGCGTGCAACGAAAAGAGGAAAGCGAACATGACCGATGACCTGCGGCAAGGGGGGATCGCGATCCTCGATTTTGGATCCCAATACACCCAGTTGATCGCCCGGCGCGTGCGAGAACTGGGGGTGTATGCCGAAGTGTTCCCATTTGATGCGCCGGCTGCGCTACTCTATCGCCATCAACCGCGTGGCGTGATTTTGTCAGGCGGGCCCAATAGCATTTATGAAGCCGATGCGCCCCAACTGGCAAGCTCTGTCTTGAACGCCGGACAGCCGATCCTCGGCATTTGTTATGGGATGCAGG
This sequence comes from Aggregatilineales bacterium, assembly GCA_038248285.1. Classification (GTDB taxonomy): domain Bacteria; phylum Chloroflexota; class Anaerolineae; order Aggregatilineales; family Phototrophicaceae; genus Flexifilum. The sequence goes on along the minus strand of JBBRTY010000064.1, from coordinate 16,836 downwards.
CATTGACCTATGCGCTGGGTGGCGAAGTCGCCCCAGCAGAACGACGCGAATACGGGCAAGCGGTGATCACAACCGCGCCGGGGACGCTGACCGAGGGCTTACCGCTGACCATGCCTGTGTGGATGTCACACGGCGACCGGATCGAGCGTCCGCCGCAGGGTTTTGAGTCGCTGGCACATACGGAGAACGCGCCCTATGCAGCGATGGGCGATGTCGGGCGCGGACTGTATGGCGTGCAATTTCATCCCGAAGTGGTGCATACCCCGCAGGGGGTTGATTTGCTGCGCAATTTCGTCTTCAAAATTTGTGACTGCGAGGCGAAATGGTCGCCACTGGCATTTATTGAGGACGCCATTGCCCAAATTCGGGGGCGGGTGGGGGACGAGCGCGTGATGCTGGCGTTGAGCGGGGGTGTCGATTCGGCGGTAGCAGGGGCGCTCTTGCAACAAGCCATCGGCACGCAATTGGTGTCGGTGTTCGTGAATACCGGCTTGCTACGCAAAAACGAAGCCGCCGAAGTGGTGCAGGTATTCCGCGAGGGACGCGGCATGAACTTGATCGCGCTTGATGCGACCGAGTCGTTTTTGTCGGCATTGCAAAGTGAGACCGACCCCGAAAAAAAGCGCAAGATCATCGGGCGCTTGTTCATTGAGGCGTTTACCGAGGAAGCCCGTCGGTTAGAGGCGGATGGGGTGCGCTTTTTGGCACAGGGCACGATTTACCCAGATGTCATCGAAAGCGCCGCCAGCAGCAAAAGCGCGAAGGTGATCAAGAGTCACCACAATGTCGGCGGCTTACCGGAAGACCTGAAATTTGCGTTGATCGAGCCGCTGCGCGATTTGTTCAAAGACGAAGTACGGGCGGTGGGCACGGCGCTAGGCTTGCCCGATGCGATTGTGTGGCGGCAGCCGTTTCCCGGTCCGGGGTTGGCGGTGCGCTGTTTGGGCACCATTACATGGGAGCGGCTAGAGACCCTGCGCGAGGCGGACGCTATCTTCCGCGAGGAACTGGAACGGCTCGGGTTGTTGCGCACCGGGACGGCACAGTCGTTCGCCGTCTTGCTGCCCGTCAAAAGTGTGGGGGTGATGGGCGACAACCGCACCTATGAAGAGGTGATCGCCCTGCGTTCGGTGACGACGGATGATTTTATGACGGCGGATTGGGCACGGCTGCCGTATGAACTATTGGCGCGGGTGAGCAATCGCATCGTCAACGAGGTGCGCGGCGTCAATCGCGTGGTTTATGATGTGACCAGCAAGCCCCCCGGCACGATTGAGTGGGAATAACGGGGCGTGGCGGTTAGGGTTGGGGTGAAGGTACAGGCAACCCAATGGGGTTGTGCGTATTTTTCACCCGAATCACTAGTCACATTCATAACAAGAGTAGGGGTCTTGTTTTGGCAGAATAAAACATTGCGAAAATGGGGGGGATGGTTATAATTTGCCCATAGCTTCGTAATTCTATTGGGTTTCGCCTTGTGTGGTGAGAGGGTAAGGTGGCAGTCAGCCTAGACTTCAGTGGATCGGGGAGTTATTCAACACGGGAACGCAGGAAAGGCTTTATACTAGCCCTTCCCGCGCTTATCTGGCTCGGCTTATTTTTCATTTTTCCGTTGCTCATCGTCGTCCTCGTCAGTTTTTTGACGCGCGGCACACGCGGTGCGTTGACGCTTCCCTTAACTTTTGAACATTACGAGCGCATCTTGGGTCCGGTCTTTCGTCCGGTCTTTATCGATTCGATCGTGATCGCTTTGATCACGACGCTGGTATGCGTGTTGTTGGGCTATCCGCTGGCGTTTTTCATCAGCACGCGGCGTAGCAAACGCTTGCAAAATATTTCGCTGTTCCTCGTCATCCTGCCCTTTTGGACGAACTTCCTCGTGCGCACCTATGCGTGGCGTGTGCTTTTGGGGACGGATGGCACTATCAATGTGACCCTGATGAACCTGCACCTGATCACGGAACCGCTGACACTGCTGAATACCGATTTTGCGGTCTTGATCGGGTTGGTATACGGCTTCTTGCCCTTTATGGTGCTGCCGATTTATTCTTCGGTGGAGCGCTTCGAGTTTCGTTTGGTGGAGGCAGCCCACGACTTGGGCGCAAATGATGTGCAGGCATTCTTCCGTGTGGTGCTGCCCTTGACCTTGCCGGGGGTCATTGCGGGTTGTATTTTGGTGTTTATCCCCGCCATCGGCTCGTTCATCACGCCGGACTTGTTGGGCGGAACCGCGGGCATCATGATCGGCAATTTGATCCAAGGGCAATTTCGCGGATCGGGCAACTGGCCCCTGGGTTCAGCGGCTTCGATTGTCATGATGGCGATTGTGATGCTGGGGTTGGTCGTATATTTGCGCCTCGGCAATAGGAAGGCATGATGACAACTTCAGTGACACCCCAAGAGCGGCGCGCGGCGGCAGCGACGACGCGCCGTATTCAACGGGATATGGCAGTGCGCCGGGCGGGTAAAATCGGGATCATCGTAGAGCCGATTTTCGCCTATTTTTTCCTATGGGCACCGATTCTGTTATTAGTCATTTTCTCGTTCAACGACTCGCGCTCGGTCGCCACTTGGCGCGGGTTCACGCTTCAGTGGTATTCCAATATTTTCAATAATGTTGTCGGTTCGGAAGCGCGTTTTTCGACCGATTTGATGCTGAATTCGCTCGGCAACAGCTTGATCGTGGCGTCGGTGGCGACCCTCATCGCGACGATTTTGGGCACATCGGTGGCGCTCAGCTTGGTGCGCGGCAATTATCCGGGCAAGAATTTTGTCGATGGCTTGCTCTTTTTGCCGGTCGTGATTCCGGAGATCACGCAAGCGATTTCGTTGCTGATTTTCTTCAGCACTGTTTTTGAATTCGTCAATACTACTTTTGGCGTCCGCGTGACCCCCGGTTTCGGCACGATCATTATCGGACATGTCGTCTTTAATGTCTCTTATGTGGCGATCACGGTGCGGGCGCGCTTGGCGGATATGAATCCGCATCTCGAAGAAGCGGCGCGTGACCTCGGCGCGAACGATTGGCGCACCTTCTGGCGGATTACGTTCCCGCTGATTTTGCCCGGTGTCATTTCGGGGGCATTGCTGGCGTTTACGTTGTCACTGGATGATTTCGTGATCACCTTCTTTAATTCTGGCCCCGGCACGACGACGTTACCGGTGTTCGTGTATGGCTTGCTGAAACTATCCGTCACGCCAGAGATCAACGCCTTGTCCACGCTAATTTTGGTGGCGTCTACGGTCTTGATCGGGATTTCGCTGGCAATTCAAGGACGGAGCGCCGCCAAAATGTAAGGGAAGGAAGCTTCATCCCCCCATATTTTGAGGTGTAGTTCTCAAGCGTGAGGCATAAAATAAGTTCGGCATCCCCTCGCCAATAGTTTGTGGGGCGGGTGTAAAACAAGCTACTGTAATGAAGTGTGAAGGAGTAATCATGCATAAATTAGTGACGGTACTGTGTATTTTGGTTTTAGCTGTCGTGCCGCTGACGGTTTCGGCACAAACAGAAGTGAATGGTTGGACCTGCCCCGAAGGTTTTGCCGGGCAAACGCTGAGCGTTTTCAATTGGTCAACCTATGTTGCCGAAGACACGGTGAGCAATTTTGAAGCAGCATGCGGCGTGACCGTTGTCTACGACGTGTATGAAAGCAACGAGGCGCTGTTGGCACGGTTGAGCAATGGCAACCCGGGCTATGATTTGGCGTTCCCCAGCGAACGTACTACCTCCGATATGATCGGACGGGGTTTGTTGACCCCCTTGGATCATACCTTGATCCCGAATATCGCCAATGTAAACCCCAATTTCTTGGATCGGGCGTTTGACCCCGGCAATGCCTATACCATGCCTTACCTATGGGGGACGGTCGCCATCGGCTATAACATCACGACCGTCGGCGAAGAGATCACCAGTTGGGAACAAGTTTGGGCATATGAGGGTCCCGTTGCATGGTTGGAAGACCTGCGCGTGATGATGGGCATTGCACTCACGCTGTTGGGCTATGACCCCAATACCGAAAACCCAGATGAAATCGCCGAAGCGCGCAATTATCTGGTCGCCAAGGGCAGCAACGTCGTCTCCATCGCTGGGGATGATGGTCAGGCACAACTGGAACGCGGCGACGTGGACATCACCATCGAATATAGTGGCGACATCTTCCAAGTGATCGATGCTTGCGAATGTGAAGATTTCGTCTATGCCATCCCCGAAGAAGGCAGCAATGTCTGGTTGGATAGCATGACGATCCCCGTAGATGCCCCGAATGTCGCGTTGGCGCACGCTTTTATCGATTATATTTTGTCACCCCAAGTGGGTGCCGACCTGAGCAACTACACCGCTTATGGTAGCCCCAATGGTGCGGCGGTGGAACAAGGCTTGATCGACGAAGCTCTGTTGAGCAATCCCGGCATTTACCCGTCCGCCGAAGTGGAAGCGAAGTTATTCTTCGTGGCGGAACGCCCCGATGTCGAACAAATCTATAACGACGCTTGGGACGAGATCAAGATTTTGCTCGGTCGTTAAGACCAAGTGCGGTTGAAATGAGATGGGCGGGGGATGCTATGGGCATCTTCCGCCCCACTGTTTTATGGTTCTGGCTGTGTGGATAGGTCTACAGGAACGTGTAGACCAGAGGGGTGATGATGAGACAAGTCAGCATTGAGCTGAAAAATGTGATTAAGGAATTTCCGGGGGCACGCGGCACGGATAGTGCGATGCGCGCGGTAGATAACATCTCCCTGCAAATTTACGAAGGCGAATTTTTCGCGTTGTTGGGTCCGAGCGGGTGTGGCAAAACGACGACCTTGCGCATGATTGCGGGCTTTGAAGAACCCTCTTCGGGCGAGATTCTCATACGCGGCAAGGCAGTGCATGGCGTACCGCCGTTTCACCGCCCTGTGAACACCGTCTTTCAGGATTATGCGTTGTTCCCGCACATGAGCGTGCTGGAAAATGTCATGTTCGGCTTGGAAATGGCGAACGTCGATAAAAAAGAGGCGCGGGATCGCGCGGTCGCGGCGTTGGAGATGGTGCGCCTCACCCAATTTGACCGCAAACCGCGTCAGCTATCGGGTGGGCAACAACAGCGGGTGGCACTCGCACGGGCGCTCGTCAAAAAACCGACGGTGCTGTTGTTGGATGAACCGTTGGGCGCGTTAGATTTGAAGCTGCGCAAGGATATGCAGTATGAACTGATGTCGATGCAATCCAACTTGAAGATCACCTTTGTGTACGTGACGCATGATCAAGAAGAAGCCTTGACGATGTGTGACCGGATCGCCGTCATGGACAAGGGTACCGTCTTGCAGGTGGGCAGCCCCGCCGATATTTATGAAACACCGACCAGTCGTTTTGTGGCGGATTTCATCGGCGAGACCAATTTTATTCAAGGGAAGTTGATGACGGTCAATGGCAAGAAGGCGGTGGTGCGTTTGGCGGGCGATGTCGATATTGAAGCCGTGCCCGATGCCGAGACGGTGCCGCTGGAGTCAAACGTCACGGTGGCGATCCGCCCGGAGAAGATCACGATCATCCCCGAAACCGGTTTTTCGGAAATGGGCAGCGGTGCCAAAGTCGCCACTTCAGAGATGATGGCGGCGATCAACAATGAGCCGAACAAGACGTTTGTGAACGGCGTGATCACCTTTGCCAATTACATCGGCACGGATACCCGTTATACTGTACGCATCGGTGAAAGCACCAACTTGATCGTGCGGGTGCAGAATTTTGGCAACCGGCAGGAATCAACGTATAAGAACGGGCAGCAAGTCCGGGTCTTCTGGACGACCGACAGCGCCCGCGTCTTGGCGCATTAAAAGGACAGTTTTCGTATAGAAGCCAAATTGATTGTTCTATCACATATTCAAATCAAGCCGCTGTTGTGGTCGTGGCGACATGAGGGACAGGCAGATCGGGCGGCGACGGTATCGCCCGATCTTGGTCTCTCGCAAGTTCCCGTCATGCTGAGCGCAGCCGGGGTACAATTTTTGGCACCCCTTTCGGAAGTGCTGACATGGGCGAACGCTGAAAAAATTATGGACGGCGACAACGCTTGTTTCGTCCTCGAACAGGGATCGCTTCGGCAAATCCAAGCCTTCTCAGAAGTCACCAACCGCAATTCCTCGTTGATGCCCACCAAGAGCGCGCCGACTTTGTTATTGGCGGGCTTCCCGATGCACCGCATCAAAGATACCAATCCGATCCAAGACACGGAGCAAAAGATCAAAGCAGCGCGCCCCACAGGGCGGGTGTTGGATACCTCGATGGGGTTGGGCTATACCGCTATTTATGCGGCGCGTACCGCCAGCCAGTTAACCACCATTGAGCTGGACCCAGCGGTGGTCGAAGTCGCTTCTCAAAATCCGTGGTCGCGCGATCTGTTCACAAATCCGCGTATCGAGCGACTGGTACAAGACAGCTATGATTATGTTGAAAGCGCCCGTGATGCCACGTTTGATTGCATCATTCATGACCCGCCGACAGTACAATTGGCGGGTGAGTTGTATTCAGGCGCGTTCTATAGCGAGTTATTCCGCATCACCAAACCGCGTGGGCGCGTCTTTCATTATGTGGGCGATCCCAAGAGCTTGAGCGGTTCGCGGATGACGCGCGGCGTGGTGGATCGGCTGACTGCTGCTGGTTTCCGGCAGGTAACCCCTGCCCCGGCTGCCTACGGGGTTGTGGCAGTCAAATAGCGCGAAAGGGAATGAATGCGTCGTCGTTCAATCGGGGTGATTGCTGTCGTAGTGCTGCTGCCGATGGTAGCGGCGGGCTTATTGGCGCTGGATCTCGCCAATCGTGGGCTGGCGTGGCGGGCGTTTTATGCCCTCACCGGTGAAGAAGCGCCGTTGGCACAGGTGCGCGGCATGATTGAATGGGTGGGTAACGCGACTCGGTCGATGCCCGATACGCAGCCGTATGCCGTTCTTGATCATCCGACGACTGCGCCTTATGGGATCAATACTTTTTTGCAGCTAGAGGTAGACCCCGCCATCCGTGAACGGTCGCTCCAGATGATCGCTGACGCTGGCTTTAATTGGATTCGCCAACAGTTCCCGTGGGAAGATATTGAGATTCACGGGCGGGGTGATTTTGAAGACCGCCGTAATGTCGCAGCCATCGGGGTGGTGAGCGCGTGGGACAAATACGACCAGATCGTCGATTTGGCGACGCAATACGGAATCGCGATTCAGGCGCGGGTGGATACCCCCCCCCGTTGGACGCGCGCCAACCCCGATGAGGGTACGCTGGCACCGCCTGATGATTGGGAAGATTACTACACCTTTTTGCGCATCACTGCCGAACGCTATCGCGGGCGCATTCTCCATTATCAAATTTGGAACGAGCCGAATATTTTCCCCGAATGGGGCAATAATCCAGTTGATCCCGAAGCCTATAGCGAGGTGTTGTGCCGTGCCTACGCGACGCTGAAGGCGGTTGATCCGAATATCATCGTCCACAGTGCGGCGCTATCGCCGACTGTTTCGCTGACGCCTAGCAATTTAAGCGACCTCATCTTTTTACAACGCATGTATGACGCGGGGGTCGGCGGGTGCTTTGATGTGATGAGCGTGCAGGGGTACGGCTTTTTCAGCGGACCGACCGATCAGCGCTTACGCTCGACCACTTTGAATTATTCGCGCCCGTTGTATGTGCGCGATGTGATGGTCGCCAATGGGGACGCCGAGACGCCGATTTGGATCAGTGAGGCAGCATGGAACCCCGTCGATTCGCCGGAGGTGCCCGACATCCCCGGCAAAGAGAATTTCGGCAGTGTCACGCCCGGACAAGCCGCCGCCTATATGCCACTGGCGTATGAGCGGGCGCAACGGGAGATGCCATGGGTGGGGGTGATCATGTATTGGTACTGGAAGCGCCCCAGTGAAGATGAACGCGGTCAGCCGTTTTATTACTTCCGCATGGTCAATCCCGACTTCACGCCGATGCCAATTTATGAGGCGATGCGCACCAGCATCATGGGTGAGGTGGCTACCCTCTATAAAGGGGTACATCAAGCCGATCATCGTGCCATTGGGGGCGATGGCGTCTCTGAAACCATGCCAAGCGCACAATTGGGGACGGCACAGCGGGTCAATGAAGTGACGTTTCAGGCGGATGGCACCCATGTCTTGATCCGGTGGCGCGATGCCGAGGCGCTGAGCGTGACGCGCGATGCCGAGACGACCACCGTGACTGCCCCCGCCGACGCTGAGGGGTGGCACACGGCGACCATCTATGAGTCGCTGATCACCACGTCGGTGCAGTTCCAAGTGCGCGCCGAGACGCCGTTTTCGCTCGATAGCGTATCGGTTTTTGATCGCACGCTGATTAATTTGATGACCCCCATTGCGGCGGTGGTTCTGGTCATGGGCTTTGGGATCGGGCTGGTTGTGATGCTGATCAGCGCCCGTGGAGCGGCACATGCTTGAGACGGCGCGCTGGTCACGGGGGGGATTCATCGCCGTTTGTGTCGCGATCTTGCTTATCGCGGCGACCTTACGGATCGATGGGCTTGGGGCGCAATCGTTTTGGAACGATGAAGGCAACAGCGCGGTACAAGCGGCGCGCCCACTCGGTGAAATGATCGATCATGCCGCGCGTGATATTCACCCGCCCGGATATTATCTCCTGCTCGGCGCATGGCGCGCCTTGATGGGGGATAGCGAGGTCGCGTTGCGGTCATTGTCCGTCTTTGCCAGCGTGCTGACGGTGGCGGTGGCGATGGTGCTGACGATGCGCTTGTATGGCTGGATCGCGGCGCTCTGTGCCGGGGTATTTATCGCCCTCAACACGTTTAGCATCTATTACGCCCAAGAAGCGCGTATGTATGCGGTATTGGCGTTGTGGGTGGCGCTGGCATTTTGGGCATTGTCGGAATTTATGGTGCGCGCATCGTGGCGGTGGGCGGTCGTGTTGGCGCTGGTCAACGTGGCGGGCTTGTACACCCAATACGCCTATCCGTTATTCATGGCGGCACAAGGAGTGGTCGCGCTCATTTGGTTGCTGCGTCCGCAGCGGGGGGCAACTTTTCCGACGCGCGCCTTGTTGATCTACATCGGTGCGAATGTTTTCACGCTGGTATGCTTTGCACCCTGGTTGCCAACGGCGTTGCGACAGATCACGATGTGGCCCAATACCGCCGTGCCGACGCCCCCCGCCGAAGCTTTTAGCGCCATCATGCGGGTGCTGATCTTTGGGCTGGTGCCGACCCTGAGCGCGTCCGCCATTGCGCTGATCTTGATGCTGTTTGGCATGTTGATCGTGGCGCGGCGTCCAACATGGGCGTCGGCGCTCCCCAGCCTGTGGGTACTAGTGCCTGTGGGGGCGTTTGTGCTGCTCAACTTGTATCAGCCGGACGACCTTAAATTGTTGCTCCCCGCGCAGGTGGGTGTCGCTATTTGGATCGGGCGCGGCATTTGGACCTTATGGACAGGTGGGGCGTTATCGGTACGGGCGGGGTTGCGGGCGCTCACGATGCCCAATCGTACCCCCGATAGCGACCGTCGTTTGCGTTTCGTCTTGCAAATCCTGCGCGTGACGGCGGTCTTTAGCCTGTTGTGGATGGTGGTCACGCTGCAAGAGGGGATCGCGCCCTTGCGCACAGATGCCGAATACGCCCGCGCCGATTATCGAGGCATTGCTGCCGAAATCAGCGCCCATGCTCAAAACGGTGACGCCGTGATCTTGGATGCGCCGAATCAAGCTGAAGTTTTTCGCTACTACTTCACCCGCGCCGATGTGCCGATCTATCCCCTGCCCGAAGGCTTAGGCGGGGACGATGAGGCGACACGCCTGAGCGTGGAACGGGTGATCGCCACGCATACGCGGTTGTATGTGGTGTTTTGGGGCGAACGGGAACGCGATCCCCGGCGGGTGGTCGAAAAAACCTTGGATGAGCGCGCCTTTGAACTCGGCGACGTATGGTATGGCGATGTGCGCTTAGCGCGCTATGCCATGCCCGTTGCATTGCCGATTGCTGTGCCCAGTGGGGCGCGTTTTGGCGATGCCATCACCTTGATCGATAGCGCTCTGAACGCCACCACTTTTAACGCGGGCGAGGTGTTGCAAGCAGAACTGCGATGGGTGACTGATACCCTGTTAGAGACGCGCTATAAAGTTTTTCTGCAAGTCTTGGACGCCAATGGCGTGCTGGTGGCACAGCGCGACAGCGAACCGGGCGGCGGCTTGGCATTGACGACCACATGGACGCCAGAGGGGATCGTGCCGGACCGTCACGCGCTGGCGCTTGATTTGCCCGCTGGGGAATATACACTGATCATCGGTATGTATCCATTGGAGAGAGCGTCCGCGCGCTTGACGGTGAATGACGACGGCGATTATTTGTTGTTGACGCCGATTGTGATTCGGTAAGGATTGGGCTTCGTGCTATTTTTGCGACGAAACATGAACAACGGTTAATCGGGCGTTCATGTCTTGTTTTTATAATCAAAGCTGTTGAGTTTCTTCATTGCTGAGCATTTCAGGGGAGTATAACGATGGCTATTCTAGTGACCGGTGCGGCTGGTTATGTGGGCAACAACACGGTACGGCGCTTGGTTGAACTGGGCAAACCCGTGAAGGCGATGGTGCGTGATGCTGAAAAAGCGGGGGCGCGCCTGAGGGATGTCGCGGACAAAATCGAGATCATTTCTGGCGATGTCACCGACCGTGCGAGTATGGCTACCGCGATGAAAGATGTGACGGCGGTCATTCACTTGGTGGCGATCCCCATGGAACGCGGTGCCGCTACCTATGAGGAGATCAATTATCAGGGGACGATCAACGTCGCTGATGCGGCGGTACAGGCGGGCGTCGAGCGTTTCATCAACATGTGCCAAAATGGGGCAACGCCGGATCATTTTTCACGCTTTTTACGCAGCAAGGGGCGCGCTCAGCAATATGTCGCCTCGACCTCGCTGAAATGGACAGCGGTGCGTCCGTCGGTCATCTTCGGACCGCAAGACGAATTCTTCAATGCCTTCGCCCGCTTAATCCGCTTGACGCCGATTGTATTCCCGTTGATTGGCGGCGGTACGGCGCTGTTTCAGCCGGTCTCGGTGTTTGATGTGGTGGAAACAATGGTGCGCTCGCTGGATGATGACGCCACCATCGGGCAGGAATACGCGCTAGGCGGACCGGAAGTGTTGAACTTGGGTGAGATCGAAAAGCGCGTTTTGGCGGCGATGGGGGAAAGCCGAATCATGATCAACACGCCGGTCGGCGTGTTGCGTCCTGCCGTGTTCGTCATGGAAAAAACTCTCCCCGGCGCGCCCGTCAACTTGTCATTGTTGGAACTCTTGGGAACCCCCAACACGGTGCAAGACAACGCGCTTATCAGCTATTTCAATATTACGCCGCGCGCGTTCTCCGGCGACAATATCGCCTATCTAAAAGATGCGACGGCGGGCAGCGCGCTCACCCGTTTCTTCACGGGTAAAGCCGTCAACTGAGCCGTCAGGGATGAGCGCGATCTGAAAGGTTCGTGAGTGCTACCGTTGGGACGGTGAGGTGCTGTGATAAAATGGCGTCCTCATCGTTCAACGAGTAGGCTAGGTGAGTCTATTGAACCGTATCACAACCCTTTGCGTCACGCTGATCCTTGCTATGCTGGTGGTCAGCGGGCAAGCACACGCCCAAGAAGTCCCACCCACGATTGAACCGTATGTCCCCCCAATGTCACTGCCGTCGGCAATCCGTTTGGAAGGCATTAGCCCTGTTTATCAAGACCTTAATCGCTGTTCTGCGGCGGCACTGACGATCCAATTATCGTATTTTGACTGGTCGGGGTCGTATGACGACACCATCAGGGGATTGAATCCGCACATTGAAGATGTGGCTGTCCGCTTAGAAGAGATGGCGCGCTTTGCCGAAGCGCAAGGCTTGCGAGCAATTATTCGGATCGGCGGGACGTTGGACTTGCTGAAGGCATTGGTCGCCAATGGCTTCCCCGTACTGGTCGAAAATGTCTATTATGAAGGCGGGGATGTCTCGCGCAATTGGCTGAGCCATAACCGGGTGATCATGGGCTATGATGACGCTCAAGGCGCGCTGCTCTCTTTCGATCCTCTATTGGGGCATGGCGAAGGCAACTTAGGTCGCCCGATCCTCTATACCGATGTGGATCGGCGTTGGCGCGACTTTAATCGAGACTATCTGATTTTGTACCGCCCCGAAGACGAAGAACGCTTAATCCAAGTGATGGGGGCATTGTGGGATGAAACCTACGCCTATGAAACTGCGTTAGCGCAATCTATGGCAGAATTGGACACCCCCTATTCTGACTCGTTCACCCTGTTCAACATCGGGGATGCTCTGACGCGCTTGGGGCGTTATCAAGAGGCGGCGGAGTATTTTGACCGTGCGCGCCAGACAGGACTGCCATGGCGCATGTTTTGGTACATCTATACGCCGTTTGAAGCCTACTACCAAATGGGACGCTATGCCGACATGCTAGACATGGCGCGCAGCGTGATCCAAGATACCCCCGGCGTCGAGGAAATGTACTACTACGCGGGCTTGGCGTATGAGGCACAAGGTGATTTGGAGCGTGCCAAAGCCAATTACGAAGTCGCCCTTATGCGCAATAGCTTCTACACCGAGGCAGTGCAAGCGCTAGGGCGCGTGACAGTGGCGGGGGGCTAATCGATGATCCAGCTATCTCGACGGTTAAAACAGATAGAATGGATGAGACGTTGCATCAGCTTGTTGTGGATCATCATGCTCGGTCTCGCCCTATCCACAGGGGGTGCCCCTGCCCGTGCGCAAGATGATCTGCCGTTGGTAGAAGCGGCGCAAGTGGTCGAAACCACAGGTGTCTTTGGACAAGCGCAGTGGGTCGCGCGTGGGCGTGTGCGCAATGATTCGGAATCCGCCTTCACCGATCTGTCTTTGCGGGCAGAGGTCTATGACGCTGCCGATACCTTGATCGGTGAAGGTGTCGGTGTGGCGGTCAATGCTTGTGGGGCGGGGTGGTTGCCCGGTTTTGCCTTGCAACCGGGGGCGATCACACAGTTTGATGTGCCGCTAGAACTTTTCGAGATGGATGCCGAGATCGAACGAGTCGATATTTTTGTGTCGTCTCTGCCGACCGAAGCGCTTGTCACTGACCCCTTGCCGGATGGCTTTCGACGCGCTGCCGATGATGAAGTGATCGAAGTGGAATGGACAAGCGCTGTTAATTTGCGCTATGCCGTTGGGTGCGAACGCCAGCCCTTTACCGAGTGGGCATGGGCTAATTACAACAACCGCTTCAACACCCGCGCTGCTATCGTGCATCCCCGTGCGGCGGATGTCACCGAGGCGATGCGTACCCGCTTGCAAGCCATGACCCCCGAAGAATACGCTCATGCGTTTGTGCGCTATGCCCCTGATGGGGATCGCTTTATTTTTCAAAATCGCATCAATGACTTTTTGAGCGCCGCGCCGGATGGTCGGTTTCAACGGGCTTTGCATATCGCCTTGCACAATCGCACTTTGCAAGGCATTTACTGGCAACCGGATGAGGTGTTTTTGGCGTACTACTTCGGCGGCTATGGCGACTCCGTGCTTTATTTTACGGGGACTGCCGAAGCTCGCCGGATCAGCCTCGGACCGGAACGCACGCCCCCTTCACTGATCGTGCCCGGCATCAGCCGTGACGCTCGGCGGGCGGTGATCGCCGGTAATTTTGATGAACGCGGCAATAGCAAAGCCCTTGACGATGCCACCGGGTTGGGCGTCGGCTACTATTTGACGGTGTTGGACGATACCTTTTTTGAGAAATTGTTCGATGCCGAGCTACCGGGCAACAATTATCCGTCGCCGCTTGTGTTCACAAATCCAGAAGATAATCTGGTCAATCGAATTTATGTGGCGTTGGATGATGCCGAGGGCGATCCCCGCCTGATGTGTTTTAATCGCGATGAGGGGGAGCTATACGATCTCGCCCCTTTGCCTTTCCGACTTGCTGAAGATGAGCGGGCACAGTGGTGGTTGTCGCCCGATGACAACACCATCGCGCTGGCTGCCAATGGCGTGCATGGCGGCATGTGGTTAATCGACGTGACCATGTTGCCCGTTTGCACAGCCGAATGAGGGCGACCTTGTTTGTGTTATAGTGGGATGGTGCGGCAGGGCAACGAACGACCTCAGGAGGAGTATGATGAGCGACTCTAAAGATCCCGATTGGCTGGATGCGCTGAGCGATGGCAGTATTTTTCGTCATGCGTTGGCGCTCTTTGGGCAAATGTTTTTGGGGATATTATACTTTATGCTGATCTTCGCGGGGTATGCGATGGCGATCAGCTTGTCGTTCATCTTGATAGGCATCCCCTTGTTGTTGTTCACTTTAGCATCCACCCGCCATTTGGCAGACATCGATAGACGGATGATGGCGGCGGTCTTGAATATCGAGACGCCGCGTACCCCCGATGATGTCGATATGGTCGGCGCGAATCTCGGTCAACGGTTAGGGATGCTGGTGGGCAGTGGGCTGACATGGCGTAGCCTGATTTATTTGCTGCTGAAACTGCCCATCGGGATCGCCACTTTTAGCGCGCTCATGCTGATTTTACCCTTGATGGCGTTGGAAGTCTTGATCCTTGCGCCCCTGACGATTGATTTGCACCTGATCACGGTACGGATGGTGCGTTGGCTGGCGATGGGTTCGTATCATGCCACGAACTGGTTGCTGCCGGTGCTGCCGTCAGAGACGACGGTCAAGCGTAAACGGGAGCGTGCTGAAAATCGTCAAGAGAATGTTCTTGAAGATGATGATGCCGAGGGAATTGAACTGTTAGAGGATGACGAACCCAACAACGCACGCTATTACATCGACAGCGAAGGCGAATTGCAAATGAGCAAACGGCGGCGGGTGTGAGTGTGTGTCGGATATGACTTCCCAAACAGAAGCCGTTCGATGGGGTGAGATCAGCGCGTTGATCGTCATTTTGGCGGTGGCGGGCGGGCTACGTTTTGGGTGGGCGGGGGTCAACAGTTATGCGTGGGATGAAGCTCGCATCAGCTTGGATGCCTTACGGATGGCACGGGGGGGCGAATTCGTCCTCGCCGGACAACCGTCCTCAGTAGATATCCCCTTTTTCCCTGCGAGTGTCTGGGCATTTGCCTTGCCATTCGCGATCTCCGCCGATCCTTTGTTGGCGACGCTGACGGTCGGTCTTGTGAGTTGGTTGTGCGTGGTGGGGGTATGGGGGCTGGCGCGGCGGTGGGGCGCTTTGCCGGGGCTGATGGCGGCGCTGTTTATGGCAGCATCGCCCTACGCGGTGTTTTACGGACGGAGTATTTGGCAACCGAACTTGTTGGCACCGCTGGCGCTGGCGTGGTTGTGGGTGGCGTGGTTGGCGATCACGGCACAAAGCGGGCAACGGCGCGGCGTGGGGGCGTCCTTTGTCGTTGGCTTGCTAGGCGTGTTGACGGTGCAGATTCATTTTGCAGGTGTGGCGCTGGCGGTGATGACAGCATACGTTGTCGTTCGCTTTTTGCGCGGGCGGCGGATGGGCGCGGCGGTGATCGGTGGGGGGGTGGGGGCGCTGGCGACCTTGCCTTATCTCTATTACCTCACGGTGGTGAATCCAGCGTTGTTAGCACGTTTTGGCAGCGTGATCGGGGGCGAGACCGCCTATGATCTCAGCGGTTTTGCGAATCTCGCCCGCCTTGCCTTGGGCTGGGATTGGGCGTTTCTGGGCATGGGTGACGGCGATCTGTTCAGCCGGGATCCGCGCTTGGCGGGGCTGGTCGGCGTGTGCTTAGGCGCGGGTATCATCGCGCTCCTATCGCGTTGGCGCGCGCTAACCGGCGATACCGAAGGGCGCACACATCGCCGTTTTACCGAACTTCTCCTTGTGGCGTGCCTCACTTCGCCCCTGTTTTTCATCCGCCATTCCACCCCTGTGCTGATTCATTACCAATTGGTGACGTTGCCCGTCGTAGCGGTGATTTTTGGCGCGGCAGTCAGTTTGCTGCGGGCGCGGTGGTGGCGCGTGGGGGTGACAGTGGCGTCCGTTTTGGTGGCGGGTGTGTGGACGGTACAGATCAGCGCCACCTTGAACTATGCGACCCAGTATCGCCCTGCCAACAGCGCGCTTTCCAGCATTTTGAGCGAATCGCGGACGGCGGCATACACCCCTGATGCGCCGATCTTGTTTTTCACACATGGGCATGACCCCGCTTTAGATGGGGAAGCAGCGGTCTTTAAGACCTTGTTGTGGGAACGCGATCACCGTATCCTCAACGGCGATGCGTTGTTGGTGCTGCCCCCCTATCGAGCGACTTTGATGGCGACTTTGGCACCGTTTCAAATGTGGGAAGAATTAATCACCAGTGGCTCAATGGGTGAAATCACACACTATCCCCGTCGAGAAGGGGCGTTCCCGTTCGTTGCGACTGACTATGACGGTCGTGGGAATTTGAGCGGTTTTACCCCGGTTGCGCCCGTCGCTTTGGCGGATGGTACCACCTTGACGGCGTGGCGGGCGCGTTATGTGGGGGAAAGGTTGCGGATATCGACCGTGTGGCAGGTGGGAGCAGATGCGCCCGCCGCGATCTATCAACAATTTCATCATCTGCGGACTAGCGACACCTTGGAGGGCGAGCCGTCATGGGTTGCGGATGTGTCCCTATCGCGACAGACCTTGCGCACAGGTGACACGGTGGTGGTTATGGCGGATTTTTTTGATGCCCCTGCCAACGCTGCGCTCTTTATCGATATCGGGCATTACACCTTGCCTGATGTGGCGCGCGTGCCGAGTGCCCAAGGGGGCGCGGGTGTGATCCGCTTGGGTCCGTTTGTTGCGGGGCGCTGATCGAAACGGACGCCTGATCGGGCGTCCGTTTTTTTGTGA
>JBBRTY010000063.1:0-18820 GCA_038248285.1 Aggregatilineales bacterium | reverse complement strand
TGTGACACTCCGCAACCGCTAAAGCGGCGCGGCTTCTTGTGGAGCCTTTCGGCTCCAAATAGCCGCGACACTGACAGCAAGCGATCACGATTCTCGCTTTCACGAGCTACTTGCCGGGTGTCCCCCGGAACTAACGGCGGTCCGTTTTGGAAAAACCTTCACGGGTCGCTGATACTTGATCGTCGTCGGCACTTGTGCCGCGCTCCACAAACCGGGCAGGTTTGGGACGTATAGGCTACGGAATTCAACAGTTCAGTAGCTCATATTTTCGAGTCTACAGTCTTTTAAGTTTTTTGTCGATGTTCATCTTTTGAATTCAACTCGGAAATTCCCGGAGAATTTACACTCACTTGAAATGCACCCCGCTGAGACGCTGAGACGGCGGCTAAAGCCGTAAGGCGCTTCATCTACAGCCGCTGGAGCGGCGTAGCTTTCGCGGGCTAAAGCCCTACTTCTGTAAGGACATGAAGTGTACACGACGACCAGCAGGACGTCCGCGTTTTTCAACAGAATCCAACGGCGGGTGCGCTAATTCGTGAACCGGAAGTTGCGCACCCCGATCACGAACAAGACTGCCGTCGCCGCCAACAGCACCAGCACGGGCACGATCACATCCCCCAAGCCGCCCCCATAGACCATCAGTTGCGTGTAGCTATCCATAGCCCATGCCACGGGCGACACATGCCCAAAGGTGCGCATCCACGCGGGCACAATCTCGAGGGGCCACCATGCCCCCCCCAACGGTGCCAACGTCAACGACATAAACAAGACGATCCCCTGCGCTTGCTGATCCGTCTTGAGGATGGTCGTCAGCGCCAACGATAACGCCGTCACACACAGCGTATACGCCATCATCACCAGCACCAGCGCGAAGAGATCGCTTCCAAAGCGCACCCCCAACACCAGCGCCCCGAAAGCGAACATGATCGCATACTGGATCATGCCCAACGTGAAGCGCCCCAAGAGCTTGCCCCCCAAAATTTGCGCGCGCGTGAGTGGCAAGGTGGCAAGGCGTTGCAAGGTGCCGTTTTTGCGCTCTAGCAAAATCGCCGCCGCTGCCGGCAACACGGCGAACATCACATACATGGTGGCGATTCCGGATATCGACTGGCTGAAACCGCTCGTCGCAGCCGTGACCTCCACGTTGCTATCGATGCTCGCCAGCACATAATCGACCGACACCGGATTCTCCGCCCAAACCGCCGCCGCCCGCTCCCCGACCGAGGCGACAAAGGCGCTCCGGTCGGCATCATCGGCAAAAGTGAGCGCCTCAAAGTCGTCTGCCACTTGTCCGCCCACACGCGCCGCGACCGCCACGCCGCCTGTGCGCGTGACCGCCGCCTGTACCGCTTGCAAAATATAGCTAGGGGCGGTGGCGCTCTCGTTGGAGCGATAAATCACGGTGACGTTTTCGCGCGCGCTCAGCGCCGCCCCAAAGCCCGACGGAATTTCCAACAATGCCAGCGCGACCTTGTCTTCGAGTCGGGCTTGCGCCAGCGTCGCATCAAAGGGCAGCACGCCAAATTGACAGAGGTCGGCGGCGGTCTGGTCGGCGGGGCACAGCACCAAGTTGGCATTGGCAGCGCGCAAATTGTTCATGAAGGTCGCAGACTCGGCACTTTGATCGGCATCCACGACATCCACGCGAATCTTGATATCCGAGGGAGCCGTACTGCCACCCGCGCCATTGGCGAAACCGACGGCGATGGCGATGATGATCGGGATGATGGCGATATTGATCCAGATGCTACGATCTTTGAAGATGATCCGCAAATCATTGAGCGCGATATCGAGTATTCGCTGCATAAAGTCCCCTTTTCCTAAGTGTTGAGACGGCGATTGAAGATCGTGAGACCAATGGCGAAAAAGGCGATGCCCAAGCCCAACAAGACCGCCAAATTCAAGCCGATATCGGTTTGCCCCTGCGACAACTTGATGAAGGCTTCGACACCCCAGTAATTGACCGTCAACCGGCTGAGCGTCTCGCCGCCGGGGATGGCGCTGGTATTAAAGAAGGCACCGCTGAACAGCCCGAACAGCAGCGACACCATCCCACCGATGACATTCCCCTGTTCGGGGGTGCGCACCAGTGCCGCGACCAGCGCCCCTACGCCCGCCGCCGCCAGCGACACGCACAAGATGACCAACGCAATCAGCGGCACATTGGTGCCCCAGATGAACTGGAGTTCGCCGGCGATCAGGCTGCCCACCAGCGTGAGCGCAAACACCAAGATCACCACCTGCACCACACAAGTGACGAACGTCCCTAGCATTTTGCCCAGCAAAATCGCCATCCGTGGAGTCGGCGAAATGAGTTGCCGTTGGAGCGTCCAACTACGCCGTTCTTCAAGGATGCTGTTGGCACCCCCCAACGCAGTGAACATCATGAAGAAGACCGCCTGTGCCGACCCAAACGACACGAGCGGGTTGAAGGTCGCCACTGCGCCCGTGATCGCTTGCTGTTCGATGGTGATGGTCGTGGCGGCGGGATCGAAGGCGGGGGCGAAGTCGGGCGTAAACGTGCCATTGCCCGCTGATGCCGCAAATTGTACCCCGAATAGGGGGTTGCTGAAGGCGCGGTCGGTGAGTGCGCCGATGGTCGCGGCGACGGTAATGTTGCCCATCGCGATTTGGTTGGTGAAGCTTTCGGCGATGCTGCGCACCACACTGCCCGATACCGGAGCGGCGGGGCTGGCGTAGACCTCAACCGCCACCGGCAGCAAGTCGGGGCGGGCGGCGGAGATGGTCAAGTTAGCGCTAAAGTCCGCTGGGATGATGAGCGCCGCCGCATAGGTGCCGTCATTGACCCCCGCGCGCGCGGCGTCGGCGTCGGTGAGCAGGATGGCGTCGGTCAATTGATGGAGCGTGTTGTCGGGATCGGGGGCACCATCGGGCACCAACGCATTGACGAAGATAGCACCATTGTTGAAGCGCGTCCCGTTTTGATCGACGCCCTCATCAAGGTTGACGACCGCGAGCGGGATCGAGGCGATAGGCACATCGTTGCCACCCCCGCCGATGAAACTGCCGAATGCCAAGCCGATGATCGACGAGAGCGCCAAGGGCGTCACGATCATGATCAGCAGCAAATTACGGTCGGTGAAGGTGAGATATAAGTCTTTGTAGGCGAT
Source organism: Aggregatilineales bacterium (assembly GCA_038248285.1). GTDB lineage: Bacteria > Chloroflexota > Anaerolineae > Aggregatilineales > Phototrophicaceae > Flexifilum. Next base: position 15,689 of record JBBRTY010000063.1, on the reverse strand, counting down.
TGCCCAAATTTTGGTCAGCATAGGTGCCTTTCCTTGCGCTGCGGTCGGCGCTTATTTTAATGAGAGTCGCGAAAGGCTAATCGCGCAGCGCGCGCCCGGTCAAACTCAGGAACACGGCTTCGAGATCAGGTTCACGGATCTCCACTGACAGCACCTCTAGCCCTACATCGTTGGTGATGCGGATGATGTCCGGCAGCGCTTTGCGTCCCCGTTGCGCAAAAATCGTCAGCACGCCTTCGGCGGTGTTGATGGCGTCGCCTGTTTCCGCCGCCAATTGTTTGTATTCGACGCGCGTCACGGTCGGCACGTCGCTTTCGATGCGGCGCAGGATCGCATCGGCAACGGGCTGATCCCCCATCTTGAAGATCAAGCGATCTTCTTGCCCGATCTTCTGGATCAATTCCGACACGGTGCCGAGCGCGATCATTTCGCCATGATCGATCACCCCCACACGGTCGCTGATCTCTTGGATTTCTTCCATCAGGTGCGAGGTGTACAGCACGCTCATGTGTTTTTCGTCGCGCAGGCGCAAAACGGTATCGAGGATGCGCCGCCGATTTTGCGGATCAATGCCGACGGTCGGTTCATCCATGTAGATCAAACGAGGTTTGTGCAGTAAGCCGATACCGATATTGACGCGCCGCTTCATCCCGCCGGAAAACGTGTCCACCTTGTCCTTTTGGCGATCCGTCAAGTCGATGAGATCGAGGACTTCATCGACCGCTTTCGTGAGTGCCACCCCGCCTAAGCCATACATCTTGCCGAAGAAGTCGAGATTCTGGCGGGCGCTGAGTGCCGGATAGAGGGCGATCTCTTGGGGCACCACACCCAGCAACCCTTTGGCGGCGAGCGGGTCTTTGGTGATCGAGTGCCCGCCGATGGTGGCATCGCCGGAAGTCGGCGTCAGCAAGCCGCTGATCATATTGATGGTGGTGGTCTTGCCGGCACCGTTGGGACCGAGGAGGCTGAAGATTTCCCCCTCGCGAATATCGAGACTGACGCCCTTGACAGCGAAAAATGACTCGCCACTGCTGCGCTTGAACTGCTTGCTGAGGTCGCGCACACTGACCAAAATTGATTGTTGCATTCACCCGCCCCCTATATACTGTCGTATCTATAGACATGCACCTATAGTATCGATAAGGCAGTACCTTGTCAATGCCATGCGCTTATCGATCGATACGGTGTGGGGGTATATCTCTACTATCCCGCCCCATTTCCCTCTAAACTTTGCACAGTGGGGTCAATACCCGCCCGCAGCTCGCGCTCATACTGCACATAACTCACAGAGACGTGCATCCCCGCCCCTTCATACAAGTGCGTTGCCCCCGTTAGGCTGGCAGCATCCACGCCCAAGACCGCCGCCGTGCGCCCCATGCCGTACAACATCACAAACGACGACAACAGCAACGCCCGCGCGATCCCCCGCCGACGATAGGCGCGCCGTACCGCAAGGGTATAGATCGATCCGGCAGCTTTGTCTTCGCCATTGGTCGGGGTACACAAGCTGGTGCCCACGATGGTGTCGCCGTGCAATGCCAACAGCCACGCGCCGGGCACATAGATCGGTTCCCATTCGTGGACAAACTGGGCAAACCGTTCTTCAAAGGGGCGCTCGATGTACCCACGATGATCGCGCCACGCATCGCTGTACGCTGCCACCACGGCGCGCCAATCATCGTTTTCATCAGCGGCGCGGATCGTGATCCCCGGAACCGGTGCCGGCGCAGTGGGCGGCGCGTCAAAGTCGATGCGCATCCCCAAACTCACCCGCTTGTCGATCATACCCGCGTTTGCGAGGACGGTGCGGTAGCGCACGTCGTCGGCATACGTCCATGCACTGAACGCCACCCGCATTTCCTCTGGCACCGACGACGGCATCACCGCCTCGGCACGGCGCATCGCCCACGCAATTAGAGCGGGTTCGGTTTGGGTATCAGTTTCCCATCGGGCAGGGTGCAGATACAAATCTATCATGGGCACCATGGGGCGATCCAGATAGATGATCCCATACGTGACGAGCGCGCCCTTCGCATCAAAGCCCACCCGCGTGTTTTCGGTGAGGTCAAAGCCCGGCTCCGTCCATTCGGTGATGATTTCGGTCAAGTCTTCTTCGAGGGCATTCACAAATTTTAGGGCATACGCTTCCAGCAATGCCAAGACCGCTGGGGCATCTTCCAGCGTCGCGGGACGCACGGTCAAATCGGGGGCAAAAGTAGCCACGCTGTTTAAACTGATCATAACCAGCCTTCTCACTATGCTTTATGGTTTGGGCAGAATTAAAGGTGTGGACAACGCACAGTTATGAACCATCCTGACCCTATGATGTCCATTGTAATTGATTTTCAGCAAGGGCGGTATAGTCGAAAATGTGTTTTTGGGGCACAACAGCAAGTGCAACATAAAAAACAACGCAGCGGCATGAACCCTCATGCTGCTGCGTTGATAGACGCTTTTTAGAGCGCATCGGTCATAGGGACGTGCGGCGTCCCCCTAACTCCAAATCCTAAACCTTATTTCTTGTCCTCATAGCTGGAGTCGAGCGCTTGACGATTGACCGTCCGCAGACGACGCGACACGAAGATCACGCCGACCAAGCCGATCACCACCAAGAACAACATGCCCGCGCCGCCCCCATCGCCACCAATGACATCATCAATGAGACCGGCATTGGGGAGCGCCGTCGCCCGTGGCGTCGCTAGAATGCCGAGACCGCCTGTTGGGGAGGGTCCGGGGGTCAACGTGATCGCCTCTGGGGTAAAGCCTTGGGCGGTTGCCGTCAAGAATTGCCCGGCAATTGCCGTCGCCGTTTGGTTGACCGCCGCCAGCGCGTCGTTCACGATGGGGGTGTTGGTCGGTGCTGAATCCGTGTTGAGCTGAACGACTTGCACCGGATTGAGCGCCAAATTGATCAAAGATTGCCGCGTTGCCAACGCCACTTGGGTGGCGATACCTAGTTGGGTGGCAAACTGCTGCGGTTGCTCAAAAGCGGCTTGGGTGCCGACCGCAATTTGGGTGCCGATGATCGCTTGTGCCTCCAGCGCCGCCCGGGTGCCGGTGCTGACCTGTGTCGCCAACACCGCTGGCGTCACAATATCCACCCCCGCCGTCGCTTGTTCGGCGAAGAAGGTTTGGGTTTCCGACGCTTGCCGCGTCGCATCCGCGATCACGGTGGCGATGCCGCCGGGGGTCGCGAGGTTGGGATTATTGAACTGAAGCGCCAGATCAGCGACCAGCGTGCCATCAGCGGATTGGGTCGCCCCTGCCGCTTGCGTGGCTTGAGCAAAGGGCGCAATGAGCGCCGCTTGGGTTTGCAAGCCTGCCGCCTCCACTTGCAACAGCGCCGCCGCGAGGATAGCGTTGCTTTGGGCGATGGCTGCTAGTCCATCATCTAATTGCACGATGGCATCTTCGGCAATCGGTCGTTGGCTTTGCACCGTCGCCAAAATTTCACCCGCCGCTTGCGCGCCCAAGCCCACGCCTTGCGTCGCATTCGCTTGCAAAGTCGCGATTTCGCTTTGGCTGCCCCCACCCGCCAAAGTCGCAAAGGCGACTTCGGTGGCGAAGCGTTGATTCAATTCAATCGGGATGGTCGCCGTGGGCGGCAAGGTGACTTGTGCCGTCAGCGCGGCTTCGGCGGTCAACGTGGGGAACTGTGCCGCCAGCGTCAGCGCGGCGATCACCTGTGGGTCTAAGGTGAACGTCGGCGTGATCGTCGAGCGCGGTTCCAGCGTTAACGACGGGGATGGCGTCAACGACGGCGACGGCGTGTAGGTCATCGTCGGGGTCGGCGATGCCGCCAGCGCGGTCTGCGTCATCTGGATGTTGAGGACATCTTGGGTATTGGTAAGCGCGAGTTGCGCCTCGACCGTCTGATTGAGCAAAACCACCTGCGTGGTCGTCAATTCAGCATCGCTCGGTCCGGTGGGCTGAGTGGCGAAGAGCAACACGGCGACCAATCCGACCACGAAGACCAAGACCAACACGATGGCGAGAATGATGAAGGTGCGATTTCCCCCTCGTTCTTCCTGATCGTCGCCATCCCCGTCGATAATGGGCATATCGCCATCGAAGTTATCGCCTAAATTATTGCCGGGCCCGTCATCGTCGTTGTCTAAATCGCCGAACGGGTCATTATCGCCACTCAGAAAGTCGTCGTCATCTTCAAAATCGAAATCGTTGTCGTTACGGTTTGTCATAGCCATCCCTACAAGGTAAAGGGCAACATAGGAGCGGATTATGCCCCAGAAACCTCAAGATTCGCCAGTGGTGCTATTATCTTTTCGCCAGTCGCCAGTTCAACCTGCGCACACTGGACACGTAACCCATTGTCCATGAGAACAGGGGTTTTTGGCAAATTTATGATTCTGCCCATTGCGCCGGCGCTTTCACCACGCGCCAAACGCACCGTTAACCCCACTTGCAACACGACATTGAGGTTGGGCGTGCTCGGTCGGTTGTTAGGGTCAAAGGGCACATTGATCAAAACTTCTGGGCGGCGGGCATCTAATAAAGCGGGCGTGACCGCATCTAACGCGGCTTGCCGCCCATCCACAGATTCAAAAAATTGCATCGCCGCTGTACTCATGCGTATGTCACCAAAACCCTCGATCAGCAAAATGGCGGCGGAAGTCGCCAACGCTGCCTCGCGCAGACTAGGGGCGATGCTAGGGGCGATCACGCCCACCAATCCTTGAGATTGAATCATCTGCAAGGTGTATTCCCGTAAGGGGCGGCGCGTGACGATGATAGCACCCCGAAACTCGGTATCTAGCGCATCATTATAAATGCTCTCCAACCCGTTCGACGGTTCAATCCGCAAGATGCCAATGGTATTACGATTGTTGCCCCACACCCCTTGCAGTACAGCGCCATAGCCCTCGATGACCGCGCCGCGCCCGATGCGGACATCGATCACGGTGCCGTTGAGTCCCGCTTGCAGCTCCACTTGATCGGCATATGCCTGCAAAACAATCTGCCCGTGCCAAAAATAGGCGACCCGCCCGAACACCGGGGAGGTCATTTTCTTGCGTCCTTTTTCCGCCAATACTTGATCGATTTCGACCTCATCGCCTTCCGAGACTCGCAGAATGCTTTCGAGGTCTTTGCTTTGGCGCAAACCGAAGAAGCTCATGGCGTCCAGCAATTTATAGGGCGCGGGCGAAATCCCCCGCGCGACGACATCCAACAGCGAAATACGTAATCCGCGTTGGACTTCGACATCGCCCGACACGGTATCGGGCAACATGCGCGACCGCCGAATCGTCGTCAGGGGCAAGAGGTGGCGGTGTTCAGGGAAGTAAACTTCTGAGGTCATCCAGTTCTCCTTCCGGCTCATTATTTTGTTGCATAGGCACAGGCGCTCCTTTTTGATCGCTGCGTCCTCTGCCAAACATCCCGCGTCGCGGCGGTTTGCTGGACTCGGTGACGACACTGCCAATCCGATCTTGTTGAGCAGCGTCACGCGGCAGGACGGTTTCGACATTGGCTTCGACAGGTTCGGGTGGGGTCAGCCATGCGTCGGGGATTTCAAAGGGGGCGTCACCTGTCGCATCAGCATACCACCCAACGATTTGCGCCGCCCGCGCCTTTAGGTTGATTTCTAGCGGCAGCGGTCGCCCTCGGGTATCGATGATCACCCCGGCGGAACCGCCCACAACCTCCGCCCGCACGCCGCGCCGCCCGCCCACCGTAAGACCCCGCCCGCGCACCTGCACTCGCACTTTGGCGGTGATGCCGATGGAGAGGGGCAACAGATAAATTTTGCCGCCTTCGAGCGTGTGTTTTTCTGCCCCCCCCGTTTTCCGTCGTGATCGTGACGACGGCGACCGCCCGCCCCGGTCGGGGGGTACCTTCCAAACTGATCGCCGTGCCGATGTCTTCCAAGCCGCCGGCATCAAGGACTTGCACGACGGCGGTGGGGTTGATGCGCGCCAGCACCCCCATCGCCGGGATGAGCGCGTTCGCATCGGCTTGGAGGCGGGTCACGCCGACAGGTTCGAGCGCGTCCAAGAGCAGCATCGCCGTCATCCCCGGACGCCCCGTGCCGGTAATGCCCGACCCTGCGCCGATGATTTGCCCCAACGGGGGCATGGCTTCCCGTTGGTCATCCAGCGCCACTTCGGGCGTCCACAACGGGCGCGCGGATTTGAGTAAGGTACTTAAGACCGCCCGTAAGAGGGCATGTTCCATATAGAGGGTGCGATGAATTTGCGGGATCGTGCCGGGGCGCAGCGTTTTGTTGAGCATGTAAGCGCGAATATCCTCATCGCTGGCGATGAAAGGGAGCCACGCGCGCACTTTGTCTAAGCCGACCGCATCCAGCGCGCTATCGGCTTGATGTCCCAAGCCCATATCGGTGCGGATGGTGGTCGAAACCACCCCGTTGACCGATGCCGACATGGTGCTAACCGCGCTCCCGACATCCGCGAGCAACACCCCTTTGCGCGTCGCCGCCCCCAAATAACGGGCGATGGTTTCATAGCTTTGGGCATTAGGCAGCACCCCCAACCGTGCTTGAAAGCCTACTTCATCAAAACCGAGTCCGCGCTGTTCGGTGAAGGAGTCGAAAGCAATGGCGAGCTTGGCACGGGCGTCATCGATATTTTCGCGAAGGAGCGAAGGGCGCACATTGTCCGCAAAAAAGATTTGGGTAGCCCCTTCAAAGATGGCGGCGATTTGGGGGCGCAAGGCGCTGTTGCCCGCATAAATGATGCTGGGGGGCAATGCGCGGTGCATCAGACGCAAAGCGAGGCGTGTTAGGCGTGCCTGTTCCAAGATCGGGGTCGTGGCACCTTCCTCGGTGCCGCCCGCGATGGCGATCAAATCCGGGTCGGCGAGCGCAATCGCGTTGAGGTGTTCCTCGGTCGTGCGCCGATCCTCCACGCTGATCACATCCACCACGTTGATATAGGTGCCGGCAGTCGCGCGGATCATGCTGGCGATGCTCATTTCGGGGAACAAGCCGATCACAACCGTGCGCAATGGTCGCCCCACGCTGGTCGTGGTCAAAAACACATCGACCCCCACGCGGTCGTTGCCTTCGGGAGTGATCACCCGCCCGTCGTCGGTCAGCAACTTGCGTCCGGTTTGGGCGCTAAGCTTGCTGATGACACGGCGCATCCCAATGCCGACATCATTGGTCGGAAACCCAGACGTGGTACGCTCATCCGCCCGCGCGACCAAGCGAAATGCCCCTTCGACCAGATCGATCAAGAGGGCGCGGGTGTGGATATTGCCAAAATCGACGGCGAGGATTGAATTATCCGACATAGTTCGCCTTTAGCTGTATGCTTGACTCGAGATCGATTAATTGATGCGCCCACAGCGGACGTGCCGTTGCCCGTCCTTACAGTCTGTCGGCGTGCCCGGATTTGCCAGCATCACCCCAGCAAGCGGGTCAACAAGCTGGCGATCCGTTCGCTAAAAATGACCAACCCACTCAGGATCGCCCCGCCATACAGCGCGCCGAGCGTGACCACAATCACGCCTTCCCCAATGGCGGCGACACTGCGCACTAGCAAACCGCGTCGGGTCATCATACTACCGGGGATGCGCCGTGCCGCATATTGAAAGTAAAAGAGGGTGCAGACGACCCCAACGACGACCAGAAAACTATTCACCAAATCACCCGCGCTGGTTTGCGCGACACCGTTGGCGGTGGCACTGCTTAAGGGCAGCAAGGTACCACTGATCGCCCCGATCACCGCGACCGCCGTGCCGATGCCGATCACGAATGCCAGCGCAATGTTCGCCAAACGATGAAGGCGTCCCACCGCTTTCAGCATCAGTAAGCCGCCCAAGATCAACGGGATGATGCCCACGACCTGCGCGCCGACATCGCCTTGAATGACCGCTGCGTTGATCCAAGGGATCAGCACCCCTTCGACGGTGACAATCGTGATCGTCCCCGCGACCAAGCCAACGAAGATATAGATCGCCAGCCGATACAGGATGTTATCGCCCAAGATATAGCTGAAGACCATCAAGGTCAAAATGAAACCGCCCCACAACGCGATCTGTTCCATAAACGGTTAACGCCTCTTTCGCGATATGCGCAGGCGGCGGAACAACCCGCGCCCGATATTGACGACCGCCCCAGTGCTGATGATGAGGACGGAGACGATAATACCCAATTGCAGCCCATACCAACGTTCTTGCCGCATCCCCGCTGAAAACACCAGCGGGGCGGGGGTCGGGACGATTTCCGGCGTGCTGTCCGCATCAACTTCGGTCGCGGTCGCAGTGGGTGACGCCATTGGTGTCGCCGTTGGTGACGCCGTTAGTGTAACCTCAACGGTAGCGGTATTGATCCCTGTTTCGGTGGCGTCAACCGTTGGACGGGCGGTACGGGTGCCTTCCGGTTCCGCTGTTGCCAGCGTCCGCGACGGGATGGGGGTGCGCGAAGCAAGTGGCGTCCGGGTGGGCTGGCGGGCGGCAGGGGTGGCGGTGCTGTCGTCGATCTCTTGCTTGGCGACATCCGGTAGCTGGTCAGGACGCGGTTTATTACGTGGGGTCGCGGTCGGTGCTAATTCAATCTCTAAAAGCTGGCTCGATATCCACCCTTCGCTGCCGTTCTCAAGGCGGACATTCGCCCAACTAGTATCCTCGCTCGCCCCTAAGACTTCAAGGCGCGTCCCCGGCGCGACACTCGTCACCACCGAGAAATTGGTGCCCGCGCCGCTGCGCATGTTCACACGCGCGTTCGACGACACGACCGCGAACAAACCGGTACTCGCGCTATTGGTTTCGTCAGCGGGGGTATCGACCCCTTCGGTGGCTTCGGGCGTAGCTTCGGCACCCGCGCCAGCACGACCCGCATCCTCCGCCGCGCTAGGCGCAGGGGTTGCCGGGATGGGCGTGGGCGGCGGCGTGATGACCCGACGCTCCCCGCGCCGGACAGCGGTCACGCCGTCCAAGAGTCCGACATAGGTCAAGCTGTCCCCATAGCCCACCCACAAGCCATCCACGGCTGCCGATTGCGCATAAGGCTCAATCAAGGGTGCCGCGCCATAGGAAGCCGCAGCCACGAACGGGGCACTGGCATAAGGTGCGACTTGTTCAGCATAATTGCGCAAAATTTCGCCGTTATCACTGATGACGACTACGAGGTCAAATTCATCAATGCTGTCGATATACAGATTGGTCGTTTGCCCGCGAATGTCGGTCGTCAAGAGATTGGCGGTGTCTTGGCTGAAGGCGCGCAAGCCGATGATGCCACCCGGCAAAAAGCGGGTGATAAAATACTCGTAATTGCGTTCCAACGGTTGTTGGACGTTTAGACGGGCGATGAATTCGTCATCGGCGTTGATCGCCGCCATTTGCGATTCAGATCGCATAAGCGCCAGCGGGTTGCCACTGATGATCACAGGGGATGCGCCCCGCAGCAAGACATGGCGCAGAATCGCCTCTGTCATGCCGTCCAGTTCGCCCGCCGAGCCGGGTTGGTACTCCACCGCCAACAACACCAGATCGTCGCGTCTGAGGGCATTCACTTGCGCAAATGCTGCTGCTTGTAAACTGTCCGCCGCGAACACCGAGGGCGGTGGATCCCCGATCCGAAGCGCCGGCACGATAAACGGCAAGAACATGGCAAGCGCCAGTAATGCCGCAATCAGCAAGCGATCCACTTGCACCCGCAAACGACGGCGGCGGGGACGGTCAACCGTCGCGACGGACACCGCGCGTTCTTCGGTGGTCGTGCGGACGATATTCTCTTCGTCGTCCTCAAGGTCTTTCATGAACGGCGAGTCGTAAGTCAGTTCGATGGCGGTCATGCGTTCGGGCACATCCACCACCCCTGCCAGCGATTGCAACAAAGCGATGCGCGCTTGTTGTTCGGGCGGGATGGCGACATTTTGATCAATGGCGGGGGCACCGGTGGTGAAGGGTGCCGCAGACCCTAGCCCAGTGGTCACGCCCGGCAGCACACTCGATAGCGCGGTGTTGGGGGCAGAGTCGGCTTCGTTGGGGATTTGCTCCGCCCGTTCGCGCAGTTTTCGTAAACGTTCGGGCAGTTCCTCTACGGGGCGATCTTGTTTTTGGCGCACCATCGCCGCTGCCGACATGTCGTTGACCGACCCGCCCATTTGGCGCAGCCAATCTTCTTGGGCGCTTTCTAACGAACTGCCATCGCTCATGGTAAACGGGGATGCCGCTTCGCGCCGTTCGGTGGGCACTTCTTGGTCGAGCAGGGCATCAATGTCGAATGCCCCCGTTTGGCTGAACGCTGCCCCCGTTTGTTTAGAGATCGGCGGGGCGGTCGGGTCGAGCGATGATAAATAATCGTCGATATCTTCAAAGACCGGATTTGAAGAACGGGGTTTCTCTTGCGGACGGTTGTCCACAAATGCCTGAATCTGATCGGCGCGCACCTGCTGATCGGATTCGTCGGCGAATTCATTTGCCCAGTCTAGCCCGGCACCCAAGCCTGTGACGCCGGTCGATTGCATGGGATCGGTTGTGTCTTCAGTGCCCCAGCTATCATCCCAACCCGCGCCGAATGCCAGTGCTTCGGGGTCTGGTGTGATCGGTTCAGGATCGGGGTCGTTGAGCGAGGAGAAAAGCGACTCCACCCCATATAAGTCTTCAGCGGGGACAACGACATTTTGGGTGGGAGTGGTGTCATCATCCATATCCAACCCCAACGAAGCGAAGAAATCATCTTGCATCGCTTCATGCGCTTGCGCGGCGTCTTGGTCGGGCGAGGGCGCTTGGGTGTCATCGAGTAGACCGCGCACGGATTGTGTTTCGAACGGATCGAATAGGCGCGGTTCTGATTTTGGACTCATCAGGTCGCCAAAGCCAGTAGCCGCCTCGTCCGTGCCGAACAGGGCGAACAGATCGTCCACATCGGTGGTCGTGTCGGGGCTGGCAAGGGGCGCGCTGTCGCGCAGAAAATCGGGCAGCCTCTCGTTTTCGTAGCTCGGTTGCGCAGACGGCGACGCGAACAAATCGGCTTGGTCATCACCAAACATGAAGTCGGGCAATTCACCGGAGTCCGGCAATTGGGACGAAACAGGCGAGAACAGATCGTCGTCGCTGCTGAGGCTGGCGAACAGGTCATCATCGTCGCTGGCGGCAGATGTTTGGGGGGCGGTCAGCGAGAACAGATCGTCGTCCGCGTTCGTGCCCCCGTCACCAAACATGAAGTCGGGCAGTTCACCGGAGTCCGGCAATTGGGACGAAACAGGCGAGAACAGATCGTCGTCGCTGCTGAGGCTGGCGAACAGGTCATCATCGTCGCTGGCGGCAGATGCTTGGGGGGCGGTCAGCGAGAACAGATCGTCGTCCGCGTTCGTGCCCCCGTCACCAAACATGAAGTCGGGATAGGCGGAATCAGCCGCCTCGCCATTGGGTCGCTCAAGAGCAGGGGTGTTTAACTCATCGGTATCAAATTGAGGCGCAAGCGCGAAAAGATCATCCTGTAAAGAGGGATCGTACCCTGATGCAAGCGGTTGCGCCGTGCTGGAACCCCGATCGATGAGGGTCAAAAAGTCGGCATCGTTGGCGGCATCTTCGGCAGAGAGCGCCGAAGCAGCCCAATCACCGGCGTCGGCATCTAGCGCGTCGGCTTCTTGCAATAAGTTGTCCATCAGCCAATCGTCATGGGTGGTATCGTCTTGTGGCGGACGAGCGGCACTAGCGCCTGTCGCAGGGTCGGCGGTGACGAAAGACATAAAATCATCGTCGTCATCTTCGCTAAGGGGACGGCTGGATTGAACGATTTGTTCCCAATCGGTGGGTCCGTCATAAGGCGCGATCTCGGACGCGGCGGGTTGTTCGCCAAATGCCGACGGCGCGAGTCCGGTCAGGTTAAAGAGATTATCCTCGGCAGGTTCATTGACTGGGGCAGCATCTTGAAACGCTTGCTCCTCCTGTCGGGGTTGGCGGTTGCGATTCAACATGCTCGAAACACCCAAAGCGGCGAGATCAATGGGGGTAGTCGCCGCCTCGTAAGGGGTATCATCTACGGGATCAATATCGTTGAGCCAGTCCGAGCCTTCGGCTTCTGGCTCTGGGTCAATGGCTGGGGTCGCGACATCCCCCCAATTAAAGCCATCGTCGGACGAGGTGCCCCCGCGCGTCGTGCGCTGATCGGAAGTAGATGCGAAGTCAAAATCATCATCCTCAGGGACTTGCGGGAGCGCTGTGCCTGTCGGCGGTTGATGGCGATCCCCGACGGTGTTGGGGTCAAGGACATGCGTGACTGAATCGACCATCGAGTCGATTTGACTCAACCAATCCAACGTCGAGTCGGTGTAACTCCCAGATGTTGTTGGCGTGTTGACATCATCCCAACTTTCCGATACTGGGGCAGGGATGGCGGGCGGCGTAAATATAAAGTCCATATCTGGGTCTTCAATTGCAGCCAATTCGGCAGTGCTCATGCCCACATCATCCAAGCCTTCGAGAAAAGCGTCTAACTCGTATTGTGGGATTTCGACGGCAGGGTTGCCACTAGGGGTATCCTCTTCGTAATCATCACTATCGAAGCGGATCGTCACCCCTTCTTTGCGCGCTTCAAACAAATCAGTCAATCCACCCGACGGCGCGTTGAACGGCAGATCGTCGTTCTCCTCGGTATCAAAACGCATGGTCACGCCACCGACAGGCGGATCGTCGTCGTCAGTATCAAAGCGCATGGTCGCGCCACCGACAGGCGGGTCGTCGTCCTCAGTATCAAAGCGCATGGTCGCGCCACCGACAGGCGGATCGTCGTCCTCAGTATCAAAGCGCATGGTCGCGCCACCGACAGGCGGATCGTCGTCCTCAGTATCAAAGCGCATGGTCGCGCCACCGCTGCGGGGGTTAAACAATCCGGGGGCGCTGGCGTCCTGCTCCGCGTCGCCCTCAAAGAGGCTGCGGGTTTGAGCCTGTTCACCAAGATCAAATTGGGATTGCGACAATGGTCCTGTCACCCAACCGAGATCAGGCAGATCATCATCCGCTTCCAAGTTGGAGACATCGAAGTCGCTCGCAACTTGAGGGTCTGGCGGCGGCGGTGGGGCGGCTGGTTTTTTGCCGACGAGTTCCGCGAAGAAGTCATCCCCCGGCACTTCCGACTCGCTCTCCCAATTTTCAGAAGTAGGAGCGTCGAACGAGGTGCCGATACTTTGGAAGAAATCATCAATGGGGTCTGATTTCTTCGCCGCTGGCTCAGAGGGTTTCGGCGACGGGGGCGGGGTTTGATCGTTCAACCACTTAGGCGGTTTATCCTCTTTGGTGGGCGGCTTGGGCGGCTCTTTCAGGAGTCCGGTATTGCCTGCCTCCATCTGCTTAAACCATTCGGGGGCGTCAGCGGTGTCCAGCTCTTCCAAGCCTAAGAACCAATCAGGCAGTTGCCCAGTAACGCCGGGGGTGCCGGGCTGGGGACGGTTCGGCTTCAGTTCATTGACGGGCGGCGTGGGGTGTTGGTGCCAAAGATATCCGGCAGTTCTTCCTCGACACTTTTCTCGCGCTTGTCCTCGATCTGATTGGCAAGCCATTGATCGTAAGTGAGCGAACTGTTCTCGGTTTCGGGGATCGACTCGGCATCATCGAAGAACTCGCGGGAGACCTCGGTGCCGCCGATCATAAATGTTTTCTGTTCGGGCGGCGGTAAACCACGCAACCACGGTGGGACGCTCTCGTCGTCGGCAGAAGGCGCGCCAGCAGCGGGGGCGTCTTTGCGATTGGATAAGCGCGGAAGCGATGAGGCGCTGGCAGGGGGAGTTGCGGGCGCTTCATTTTTGGACGGTTCCGGATCGCCACGCAACCACGGCGGCAGTTCCGCGCCGCCGCCTGCGTCCGGTTGATCGCCCGTCGGGGGTTGCTTTTGAGGGTCTTTAGCCATTTTCCTCACTCACGGTAGGAACGATCTTGCCCAATGAAGACGCGAATGCCAGTGACAACGGTCGCCAGCGCAATGCCGATCAACAGACCGCGCGCACCTGCGCTGACCGGAACCGCCAGCAACCAATCGCGGATAAGGCTAATCGGGGCGACTGCCGCCAATGGCAGCGCCCCGATCAACACGATGAGGACGACCAGTGTGAACAAGGTGCCGCTCAGCGTAACACGCTGGCGCATCAGTCGATAGGCACCAAAGACCAAAGCAAACAGCACTAAGCCGCCTAATGCCGCCTCCACCGAGACTTGCACGGTGTCGAGTAAAATTTGGTTGGTCTCGCGCTGACCGACGATCCATATCCCTAAGACGAAGAACAACGTCGCCAGCAAAACGAGGCTGTACGCCCATCCCCGCCCGCGTTGGAGGATCCGTTGACCATGAACGCCGATCAAGTTGAACACACCCATGAGGATCGTGACGGCGACGGTGATCATGGCGATTTGCAAGAACAAGCCGCTGATCGTGTTGTAGACCGCGCCGCCCGTCAGCAGCAGCACCAACATGGCAATCCCCACGCCGATGGCGACGATGGTTGATAAAGTGGTTAGCAAACGCCCCACAGCTGTTATCCCCCTCCCAACAAGCGCGCTAAGCCCTCATTGAGGGGGACGCGCAACGACAACAAAGCACCACCGATGATCACGACGATGATCAGCCAGCGCAGGACATCTATCGTGATGAGCGATGCCCGCTGAATTGCTGAGTCGCCCATGTAGGCACCCGCCACAAACAATTCTTCGCCAAGCAAAACATTGTCCGCCAGCGCATAAGCGACCGCTTGCCCTTCAAGCTGGGTGCTACCCGCAATGCTGATGCTGCGCCGCCGCGCCAATGCCTCTAACGGCAACGCCAACGCGCTGTTAAAATCGCCGAGGTAGATGCCACCATTGACTTTTTCGTCCCCGATGTCCGCTGTCAAAGAGGCGATCAATGCCAGCGAACTGGAAGGTGCCCAACGGATGGCGGACGGGCGGAAACGATCGATACGCCCACTATCAAGGTAAGCGCGGCGGGCGGCACCGATCATCAACGGCAGCATGGCGGTTTCGCCGACAGTCGTCACGGGTGCCTCGCCCCCAATGGCAGTCCGCCGCGCCATTTGATAGAGCATTTCTGCGCTGGCGAGTGCCAAAGCGGTCGATGCCCCACCGAGGGTGGCGGCACCGCTCGAAAGTTGCACCCGTCGCCCGGCTTCGATGGCTTGCCCGACCAAGAATGGGGCAGTGGTATAGGCAGGGATATCGCGCACGGGGTAAAAATCACGCCGCCGCCGCGTAAACTGACTTGCAAAGATGCTGACCACCAGCACGATCAAGATGATCAGAGTCGTCAATACTTGGGTTGTGCTGTCCAAACTCGTCCCTTTCTACGGCTTAGGCGTCCATGTCCCCATCTGAGTGTGGCGGTGTTTCCAAGTACGAGCGCATCTGCGCGATCCCTTCAGGGGTTTCGAGCAGTTGTGCCAGTATGCTGATCTGACTGCCGCGATCCCCCAACAGGCGGGCGGCGGGTTGGGCGACATAGAGCAATTGGGCGCTCAAAGCGCTGACCGGTTCAAGCAAATCAAGCAGCGCGAGCAAGGGTTCGCGCCCAGCGATTTGGCTGATCTGGTCGAGCAAGGCAGAGGCATTTGAATGGGTCAGATTTTTCATATTTCAGAGTATAGCACAGCGGACGCTTCTGCAAAAATAGGACCGGAGTTAAAGTAGGGCTGTTGCAAAGTCTTATGTGAAACAATTTCAGTGGATCACAAAGCACACCCCCACCCCGTCCGACCGAAGGTCGTCCTCCCCTCCCC
>JBBRTY010000062.1:0-18895 GCA_038248285.1 Aggregatilineales bacterium | reverse complement strand
TAATCCGCCCCTACAACGATCTCCGTTGCGGGCACCTAACCACAATAGGGCGGGTTTGTTTTTTGTTCCCAACCCCTATCGTCTCATCAACGTAAATGTAGGGGCGGATTAGGCGCTCGTGGAAAAATCCCCAACCCCAAGAGTCGCCGCGCCGAATATCCGCCCGTTTACCTGTTATGAAATCATAGCGATGCACCAAAGTGAAATGCCCCCCATGCCACCCCATCGGCAGGAGACGCTCAAATAGGCTGCGAATAATCTGGGTGATCTGCGAGTGCGTTGGTTTCTTTCCTATTTTTTCGACGAGGAGTCCTTCCAAAAGTTCGATCCGATCTGCGGGTGTCACGATCCCCGCTACGATCATGGCGTGATACTGCGCGACCGTTAAGCGGTGCAGCCCCACATATGGGATCGCCTGTGCTGATAGCGCCGTCATCATGATCCCCCCGCCCATACAAAGGAGCGCGCGCCCGCTGTCCCCGACAGCGCGAAGCGCCCTGTTGTGAGGATATCGATCACCGTCAGCAAAGCGTTCGGGTCGTCAGCATCCGCGAAACCGCCCACAAAACGCCCATCTGCCGACAAACGAGGCGCACTCAGCGCGCCGATATCCACGATGGGCGTCACCGTGACGGGCGCTTCGTCCAAGCGGATATCGATCACTTGCAGCGGCGCGCCGTTGGTCGTGCCCTGAGCGATCAGCAAACGCAGCAAACCCGGCAATGGCTCGACCACCGCCCGCACGATGGTTTGGGGGGGCAGCGTGACGAGTAACGTCCCTTCGTTCGGTTGGGGGGGATCGATCAGGTAAATCCCCGGTGGGGCATCGACCGGCACCGTCGCGTCCAAGATGGTATAGATGCGCCCATCCCGCAACCAGCGCGCCCGCGCCGGACGCAGATCACCGCCTGCCACCGGTGCCCCCTCCGCCACTTGCCGCGATTCGATATCCAGCGCGAAATTGGCGATGGTGTCGGCGCGATACACATCAAACAGCAGTTTGGTGCCGTCGGGCGAAAATTGCGGACGCCGCAACGCCTGTTCCGTCACCTCGCTATCGCTGGCGGTACGGGCGCGCAATAGTTCGGGGTCTTCGCCATCACGCGCCGCCGCCACCGCGATCCGCCAAATGCCGCTCCCCTCATCGGTATAGGCGACTTGATTCTCATCGGCGCTAAAACTGGGCGCAGCCGGGGCAAAACTGCCTAAGCGCGCCAAACGAAACGGGTCTTCCCCGGCGATTTGCAACCACAACTCGGCATCGACCACATAGGCGACGGCATCCCCCGAAGGCGACGGCGTGAACTCGATAGCATCGGCGGTATTGCTGGTAAAAGGAGTAGGTTCCGTCCCATTGGCGGGCAAGCGCCACACTTGGATCACGCCGTTCGTCCCCGGCGCGAGGAAAAAGCCGTCGCTGGAGAGCGTGAGCGCGCTCGTCTCGGTGACAGGGAGCGGGGTGGGCAAGAGGCTCACGGCGGCTGTCGGCAGGATCGTCGGGGTCGGGCTGGGCAGTATCGGCACGATAGGGTTTTCGGCAGGCGCACGGAGTGCCCCCCATCCGAACATGACCGCGCCATTGAGCGGCAACGGGAATCCTAAGCCATCGATGGGGCTGAAAAACGCCAGCACTCCCCCTTGAAACGCCACCAACAACGAAGCGTCGGGCGTCCATGTCAACTGGTTCAGCGCGACGGGCACCGTGCCAAGCGTTTCCACTTGCTGTGCGCCCCGCTCTAACTGAAGCAAAATGCCGTAATCGGGTGGCACTGTCGCGTCCGCCGGATCGCGCGCAAAAAAGACGAGGGCATCCCCCGCATTGAGCGCTGGCAAGCGATAGATCAGGCTGGCGTCCAACAGGTCGATCTGTTGATTGGCGCGATCCAGACTCATCAGGCGCAAGCCCCCGTTGACCGGGGCGAACACGATCTCGCCTTCGCCAATCCAGGTGATATCGGTGCCGTCGGTGATGATGCTCGTCAGCGTTAGCCCAAAGCCCTCACGCCGATACAGCCACCAAATGCCGGGGGTATTGCCATCTTCCGCCGCCAAAAAGCGCCCCTGTGGCGACCATTCCAGCCGCCGAAAAAGGCTCTCACGCAGATCGACATAGACGGGAGCCGCCCCCGTGCTAAAGAACACCCGCGCCCCATATTGGGTGGTGTAGGCGATGCCGTCACCGGGGGGTGCCCAGGCGATGGTCGCGCCGGCACCTCGAAACGGCGGCAGATCGGCGGTCACGCCTTCCAGTTCCAGCGGGGCGGCGTCCCCAATCGCGAGGTCGCGCAGGAATAAACCGGTTTCGGTCCGATAGGCAATCCGGCTCCCGTTGGCGTCAATGCCAAAATCAACGACATACGACTCGGCAGGGGTGACGGTTTCGACACCCGCCGCGCCGACGCCGTACCGTTCTACCCGCCCATCGTTCAGCAAGACATAGAGGTCGGCGGACAAATTAAAGCCATCTTGTGCCCGAACAGTCGCGGTCATCCCCAAGACGGCACAAAGGATCAAGACCCATAGCCGCAACAAGCGCTGTTTGATCATAAGCATAGTTCCATTTCTAGCCTGCTAGGACGGATGCGCAAAAGCGCGTCCCCGATCACCGCGCTCAACCTTGTGAACATGCTTCATTGTACCGGATTTGCGCCCGTTGGTCGTCTCATCAAATTTATACTCTTCGCTTATCGTAAATTTGCGTGGCGCTTAAACCCTACTCATATGTTGGCGCTATCTTGGTATCGAAACAGCGCGCATGTTTTGTAAATCTCTACATCGTAGTCGTAATGTAATGTTATCTGACCTATTTTCAATCGTAATGGAGTAAGTGCCCATGAAGTTCCGTCTGTTGAGCGTTGCCGCTTTGATGATTGTCGCCTTGCTGGCGGTCGTCCCCGGATTTGCGCAAGATGCCCCCCCGACCATTGCTGAAATTGTTGTCGCCAGCACCCAAGCAGACCCCGCTGAATTCACCGTCTTGTTGGCGGCAGTACAAGCTGCAGACCCCGCCGTTCTGGAACTGTTGAGCAATCCCGAAGCCAGCTTGACCGTGTTTGCCCCCACCGATGCCGCGTTCGCCGCCGCGTTGGAAGCGTTGGGACTGACCGCCGAAGCCCTGTTGGCTCAGCCCGAACTCGTCACCGCGGTCTTGATGTATCATGTCGTCCCCGGCGTCTTCAATGCCGAAGCAATAGTCGCGTTAGATGGTGCCATCCTCGGCACCCGCTTGTTCGAAACCGCCCTGGCGATTTCGGTCGTCGATGGCAGCGTCATGGTCAATGATGCCACCGTCGTCGCTGCTGATGTCGCCGCCTCGAATGGTGTGGTTCATGTCATCGATACCGTCCTCGTCCCCGATCTGGAAATGGTCATGGGCATGATGGATCCGATGATGGCGACCGAAGAACCGATGATGATGGAAATGCCAGGCAACATTGCTGAAGTCGTGATCGGTGCCGCTGGTGCCGAAGCGCCGGAATTCACCATCTTGTTGGCGGCAGTACAAGCAGCTGACCCCGCCATCCTCGCCACCTTGACTGGTGCTGGTTACTACACGGTGTTTGCCCCCACCGACGCAGCGTTTGCTGCCGCGTTGGAAGCTTTGGGCACCACCGCCGAAGCCCTGTTGGCGGATACCGAAACCTTGACCACCATCCTCGCCTACCACGTTGTGCCCGGTCACTTCGCTGCTGAAACCGTCATTGCGGTTGCCAGCGCTGAAGGCGGCGTGAACATTGCGACTGCCCTCGCCGGCACCACTGTCAACGTCAGCGTCGTTGATGGTGCGGTCATGGTCAATGACGCCACCGTCGTCGCCACCGATATTCATGCCAGCAACGGTATCATTCACGTCATCGATAGCGTGTTGCTCCCCGGCTAGTCGAGCGGCGCTTTACGGCATAAAATAGCATCAGACAGGATGGGTTCCGGTGGAACCCATCCTGTTTTTTGTATCCACATCCCCGATAGGAGACGCTTGATGTCCGCTTTTGCTGACTTGCTCGCTGTACCTGCTGATACGCCCATCTTTTTCACCGCGATGACTCTCGGCGCGTGGGGGGCAACGCTCACCTTGACCGGACAGGCGGGACGGACTATGTTCACGCTGCGCTATGAGGAATGCCGTGAGCTGCGTTGGCGCACCTATCCGGTCTTTGGGGGCATAACGGCGCAAATTGCGTTGGTGGATTTTTCGGCAGGGCGGGATGGGCATCGTAGCCCAGCACAATTGTTGACCGACTCGTTTGCGCTGTGGTTGCTGTATGGGAAGATGAGGATCGAAGTAGGGTGAACCGTCTCTACGCATATGGCGGATCTCCCCCCCATAACCATGTAGGGGAGATCCGCGCAACGGCGTGTAGGGACTAGGGCGCAGCGAGGAACGAGGTCAAATTGAAGAAGTTATTGGCTTCGTTCGTTTCCGCAATGATGTTATTGACATCGACCGCGCAGCTAGCAGTGATATTGTTGCCACCCCCGCTGGTCAAGCGTGCCGTCACCGCCACATCAACTTGGGTATTGCCACCCAAACTGCCGAGCGTGGTGCTGAAGAATTGGTTCATGGGCGTGAAGTTGCACGCCACCACGAGGTTCGACAGCGGCACGGGGCTGAGGTTGATGACCGTGACGATGAAGTTAAAGTCCTCATTCTGCTTGATGCTGCGGTCATAGCGCACGTTGGTGATCGACGCATCCGGCAACGAAGGCGCGGGGGTCGAGGTCGGGAACGGTGTTGCGGTCGGGGCGGGCGGCGCAGGTGGGTTCACGCGCGGCAGGGTCGAGGTATCACCCGTCACCGTTACCACACTGGACGAAACCCAGCCAACCGAACCATTGGGCAACCGAATTTGGAACCAACCGGTCCCACGCGCGCTCACACCGATCACTTCGGCGCTCTGCCCCACGCGGAGCGGAGCTACCAACGGGAAATTGGTGCCGTCGCCCGTGCGCACATTGACATCAGCGTTGCCAACGGGCGAAGCTTGAGGGGTCGTGGGGATGGCAGTCGGTTGGACGATGGGCGCAAAGGTCGGTTGTGCCACTTGCGGGAACGCCGTCGGGTTGACGATGATGAAGGCGGGCACTTCATTTTCGACGCGCAACGGACTCACACGGGCATGGGTGGTGCCGCCCCCGCTGATGACCGTCAAGCGTATTTCATAGGCACCATCTTCAACGAGGGTGGTATCCCAAACGCCCAACACGCCGTCAAGGACGGGGGTATTGACGGGCAAAGTCGCGGGCACCCACGCCACGCGCTCTTCTTGGGGGGTGAAGTCGGCATTCAACGCGCGGAACTCAACAAAATAGCCGATCAACCCTTGTGGGTTTACCGTCCCGCGAATTTCGGCATTGCCGCGCAACAAATAGATGGGCGGCGGGAAACTCACATTGGCAGCCGGATCGATGGGTTCACCAGTGGGCGCAAACGATTGAAAACCAGTAGTCACCAAGATCAAGGGGATCAAGACGAGGGCAAATAGGATTCTAAATTTCACGGTCTTCTCCTTTTAGGATAGCGCTAGGGATCAGGCGCTAGGGGTGGGCAAGCGATTGCGTGATGACCCCCAAGCGGACTGAACCGTACCCCTTTATCTTGCCACAGTTTTTGCCAGCGGCGGATGATCGTCAGGAAGACAGCGTGAAACCGCGCATTTCCATCGGCAAGGAAAAAACCGCCAACCCCGCCAGCATCAATACCAATAAGAGCAGTGCCCACGAGAGCAAACCGCGAAAAGCAGCCCGCCGATAGAGCCGATCCGCGATTTTTTGCGCCACCCATAACGCCGCGCCGAAGCCCACCAGCAGCGCCACCGTCTGAAAAAATCCTACTAAGGTATCATTCTGTATCCCACTCAAGGACCAGTTCGGCGTGCCCAACAGGGGGATACGGTGATCCGCCAAGAAGTTTTGAAACGCTGGGATGATCGTCAAAAAGCCGATCAAGAAGTGATAGCCATAATGTGCCGTCCACACCCCCAAGCCCAGCGGCACAAACGCCGGCGCGAAAGCAGTCAAGGCGGTGCGTAGGCTGTCGCGCTTGCGGGTGCCCGTCAACAGACGTGCCATCTGTGCCGCGACGACGCTTAAGGCAAACGGGATCAATAAGCCGCCCACCCCAAAGATGAGGAGCAGCACCACGCCCTCAATCGCCAGTGCGGACAGTCCCAAGCGCGTCAACCCCAAACCGTCGGCAAGCGTCTGCATCAAGACATACACGGGCGGCACCATCCCAAACGCATTGACGAGCGCCAAGCCCGCCAAGCCGATCATCAAGAAGGCGCGGTCATAACGCGGCGCATAGGCATCGGGGCGGGTCAGTTCTGCCCCCAGCGCGCGGGTGAACAAACCGACATTTTGATGCGGGCAAGCGCGGGCACAATCGAGGCACATCGTACAATCGAGATTGCTCTTGACCTGCGGCGCGAACAACAACGTGCCACAGCCGAGCGTGCCCTGTGGGCTATGGGTGTGGGTCACATCGGGCGCGCCATGCAAGCCGATCTGGTCGATCAGGATCACGGGTTGGGGGGCGTAACTGCCATTGATGCACTCTTTACCGACGCACGTCCGGCACACGTCCCGGTCATGCACGCCGATCTGCAGCGGCGAAACCGTCGCATATACGAAATTGAACGAGCCGAGCGGGCACACGTATTTGCAGAAGGGCGACTCTTCAAAAAGTGCCTCAAGGACGAAGGACGAGGCGAAATAGGCGACGATCAGCCATGCCGTCAGCGCCGGACTTGACCACAAATCCAGCCATTCGTAGACAAAAAATAAGCCCAGCAACATCCCGATGGCAACCCATTTGGTACGCAAGAGGCGCGGGAACTGCCCCCCCCGTTGGCTCAGCCGTTTCGCCAGCGTGCGCGGAATTGTGAAGGGGCAGCCCATACAGAAGAAGTTGCCGAGCAACAGCAAAGCCAGCACCGCCATGCCGCGAAAATGCACCCATGGGACGATGGTCGCCAAATTGCGCGCCGCCACTTGCTCGCCCGTGAAGCCGTCGTAGACCAGCAGCACCGCCAGCGCAAAAAACGGAATTTGCAGCAGCAACCGTCCGTAACGATGACGCAACAAGCGCCCAATCACGGGCAGGCGCAATACATCAATCGCGCTCGGCGGGCGATAAAGTGCAACGGGTGGCGTCGTCATGAAGAGGCTACTGCCAGATCAACGACCACCTCGACAGTGCTGCCTTCGGGCAAGGTTGCCGTCACCGTGAGGGACCAATCGCCGCCCATCGTCCACTCAAAAGGAATGCGGGCGATGCCGTCCATATCTGTTTCGCCCACCGCTTCGACCGGTGCCATGCCCGCATGGGTCATATCCCCACGCACGCTCACTTCCGCGCCCATCACCGCTTGTCCCGCATCTAGCACGCGGAAATTTAAGACCGCTGCCCCGATGATGGGCGCAGATGGTTCCATCGTCACCAATTCGACCGTCACGGTTTGCGAGGCGGCGCTCGTGGGCGTCGGGGACGCGGATTCACGACAGCCCGCCAAGACGAGTAAAAAAACAACACTGCTGATCAGCAGAATACGCGAACCCATCAATAACACGCCTTTATCCTAGAATTGATTGTCGAAACCAGAAACTTGTTCACACGCGCTCAGCCGATGTTTACAGGCGCGCCAAGTGATCCGCGCGCCGATCCAGCGCGCCGACCGCGATCCGCAGCACCAGCATAGGGGGCACCGCCAAGATGAGAACCGCCACCGCCGGAAAACGCAAAGTCGCGTCGACCAAAACCAGCACCCCCGCCACCAACAAAATCACCCCGTAAAGCATGGCAAAACGGATCAAGCCGGCATTGTCAAAGCTGATCGCCCGCCCACTGACAAAGGTCGTCACCAACCCAAAGCCCGCGCCGATCACCGCGCCATCGATCCCCCCCTGAATCATCCGCAACGGGATCGGCTCTGCGGCATAGGCGGCGGTCAAAGGCACAAGCGCGTGATAGCCGCCATACAAGAAAGCCCCGATGAGCGCCCCTAGCCGGACGCCCATCCAATCGAGAGCGATGAAGCGCATCAGCCAGCGTCCGAGGATGACGTATAAGATGGCGACGATTCCTGCCACCACCAAACTGATCACTGCCCCGCTGAGGATCATCGACATGACCAAATGATCTTGCCGCCACGCCAGCGCCCGCAACCCCAAAAATCCGCTGACCGCACACACGCTCATGCCCCATGCCACCAACGCGCGCACCAAACGCTCCAGCGGGCTTCGAGGTTTCATTTATTTTCCTTCGTTCATGACGCTATCAAAATCCAGTGGTCTCAGGACGGCGATAGCGGATCATACGTTGCATCGCTTTCAGTTCATAGGGCATTGAGTACATTTCCAAACGGTAGCGCCAGCCGCTTAAGCCCCGCAACAAGTGACGCATGTTGCCCTGCAAGCGCATATCGGTGATGGTGGGGTAGAAGGCGTTGACCACTACCTCAAAATCGCGCACCTTGCGGCGGACATCATCCTTGAACCACGACGTGCCGGGGTCGCGGCGCATCGAGCGTTTTGACCATTCTTCACCCGCCCATTCTTCGAGCGTATCGGGGAAGGCAAAACCGAGTTTCGTCGCCTCCTCTAAAAAGATGCTGCCTTCTTGGGGTACGGGGGTATAGATGTACAGCACCAATTCGGTCGCGGGGTTGACCGCCTTCAGTTTACGGATGAACTGCACGGTCGCGTTGATATCCGCCATCGGTTCGGGCGGGTTGCCCATCACGAACGAAAGTTCGGGCACAATGCCGTACCGTTGCGCGCGCTTGACGAATTCCATCGTCAAATGGGTGCTGCTTTTGCCGCCTTTGTTCATGCGTTTTAGGGTTTCATCATCGCCGCTTTCCGCCCCGGCGAAGATCATCTTCAGTCCGCTACGGCGCATTTTTTCCCACGTATCATCACTATAACTCATCAGGGTATCGACACGCCCCAAGCCCCACCAATGGATCGAGTCGCCCGCAAAGCCCGTCACCCGTTCCGCAAATTCGGCGACTCGGTGTTCTTGCACGAAGAAATCCATGTCGTGAAATTCGAGACCATCGATCCCCCAGGTTGTGTGCAGGTGTTGGATGATGTTCGCCACCCGTTCGGCGCTCTCCGGCATCCAACGGCGATTCGAGAGCGCCACAACCGCGCAAAAGTTGCACGCAAACGGACAGCCAAACGAGGTGTTGTGCGACAGTACCCGTTTGCCGAGGTGACTCTTGCCGAGATAACGCGGGACATCAACGCGATCATAGGGGAACCACGGCAAGGTATTGAGCGAGATCACGGGGGCGCGGTTGTTCATGACGATGCCGCCGTTCTGTTTGTGCCCCAACGACGGGATATCAGTGAGCGCGCCGCCGTGATGAAAAATATCGACAAATTGACGGAAGGGCGCTTCGCCTTGCCCGGCGATCACATAATCGACGCAATCGCTGCCCAAAATAACCTCGTGATGCTGAGTCGGAAAGTAGCCGCCCCACAAAATCGTCAAATCGGGGAGCGCGGCTTTGACCGCCTTGCAGACGGGCACCGCTTGGCGCAGTTGCGGTCCCGGCATGACGGTGACAGCGAGTAATTTTGCCCCTGTCGCCCGTGCCCGTTCGATAATAGCGGCGGCGGGGTCGGCGATGATGTTGGCGTCGATGAATTCGACATCGTAATCGTCAGCGATCACAGCCGCAACCGCCATCAACGACAAGGGCAATCGTTGCTTGCCGGGGGAGGTGCTGATCGGGTTGTAGAATAGCACCGTCGCCCGCCCGCCCACTGCCGGGTGTAGGGACGGGCGGGGCAGATCAAATGAGACATTGGCGGAAGTCATGCGCAGTTTCCCTTCGCTCTTGGACACCCCTATTGTGTGCCAGAGTCGATAGGGAGGCAAGAGGGTGATCGCGCAAGGGCACCTACCCCGCCCCCACCTGCCCAAAGTTCCCAGCCAGCAGCGAGAAATCCGCGATATTGATGGTGGCATCGCCATTGAAATCGGTGCGGGTGTCATAGCCACTTGCCCCTAGAGATTTGCCGAAAGCGACCGCCACCAGCGAAAAATCACTGACGTTGATGGTATTGTCATTGTTGGCGTCGCCCACCAACAACAAGGGCATGGTCAGGCTTTGGGTGCCGCCCCCAAAAGTGAAATCGAGCGTTGCCGCCAGCGTCTTGTTGTTCTTGATGCGCATCCGGTACATGCCGGGGGACAAGTTCAAAATCGTGAACCCACCACTGCTGTCCGTCGTGACCGTGCTATTAAAGACGATGCTGTTATTGCTGATCCGAGTCAGCCGCATGGTGATCGAAGCCGCTTGGTTGCCATTGCCGTTGGTCGCGTAGCCTTCTAATAAGGCGCGCACTTCTAAGCGCGCCGGAGCGGGCGTCGTGGTAGGCGGGATTACCGTCGCCGTCGGTGGGATCACGGTGGGTACGGTTGTGGGCGGGCGCGGGGTCGCGGTTGCTGTCGGTGGCACGAGCGTTGCCGTCGGCGGAAGCGGAGTCGCTGTCGGCAAAACCGCACTGCGCAGGGCGTTATACGCCGCCAAAACATCAATGCGCGGGGTACTGCCACCCGCAATTGCGACAGGCACCCCATGGGCGCGCAGGGCGCTCATGATTTGTTCGCCCGTGGCACCCGGAACCGCGCTCCGCAGCAGGGCAAACGCGCCTGAGACATGGGGTGCCGCCATCGAGGTACCGGTCATGATGCCATAATTGCCTATGCCATTTCCCCAAGCGGCGGTGATGCTGGTGCCGGGGGCAAACAAGCTCAGCAAAGGCGCATAGGTGTTGGAAAAATACGCCCGCCCGCCGCCGTCATCGGTTGCGCCCACGCTGACGGCATAGGTGATACACGCGGGATAGCTAATGCCCACCGTGCTGCCATTATTGCCCGATGCCACCACTGGCATGATCCCGACCGCGCGCAACTTCTGGAATGCCGCTGTCAACCCATAGCCCTCAAAGTTGCATCCCCCGCTAAAAACGCCGCCGCCCAAACTCATGTTCAGCGCGCTGATGGCGTAAGTGTTGCGCAAATTGTAGACAAAATTGGCGGCGGCGATCATGTCGCTGTCATAAGCGACAGGCTGGCTCTGTCCGCCGGATTGAGAGAAAACCTGCAAGGCGATCACGTTAGCACCGCGTGCCACGCCGCTATTGCCCGCCGCAATGCTGGCGACGTGTGTCCCATGACTGCACATCACCGAGTCGCCCAACACCGCGAAACAGCGCGCCGGTGACGCCGACCCCGCGCCGGTTTGGGTGGGTGTCCCGTTGGGGCAAAAAGTCGTGGCACCGCCCACGGTGCCCCCCGCTGCCGAGAAACACGCTTCCGCCACCACCCGCCCGCCAAAAGCATTGTGTCCACTTAAGACGCCTGTATCCATGACGGCGATGGTTTGCCCGCCGCCAGAAAAACCAAGCGCCATCACGCTATCGGCACGGATCGCGGGGATGCTTTCCGCCAGTTGCAGCATCGAAACGTTATTTTTGCTGATGCTGGTCACTTGGGGCGAAGCGAAAAGCGCGCGCAGGGCGGCGGCGTCCACATCCAACGCCACAAAGGGGATCACCCAGTCGTCCGATACCGAAATGACCTGCACCGCGCCCATCAGGTCAAGCGAATTCACCAATGTGGCGCGGCGGCTATCGATGGCGGCTTGTTCTGCGCGTTCTTGCTCCGCCATCGGGGTCGCCCCGCTCGCTTGTGCCATGACCGGAGCCTGAAAACCGACGATCACGTTGACATGCCCGACCGCCTCGACTTGTGCCAAAAGCGCCACTTCGGTTTCGGTGCGCGCGTTGTCTTGGCTTTGCACACTGGTTAAACTCACTAAAAATTGGGTCAAGATCAGGATCGTAAAAAGGGAGATGATAAACGTCAATGAAGGCTTGTGTTTCATGTTGATGAGGCTTCCTCATTCGATGGCTGTGTTGACATATTTTTCAGCATAGTCGCAAATTCCGAGAAACCTTGTAGCTTATTTGTACCCCCCGTACTTTGGTTTATAATGCCCTTTCTTTCATGCCCACCTAATGTGGTTAGTTCTAAAAGAAATGGATCTTGATCATGGCAATACGACCGATCATTCAGCCGGATAACCCGGTTTTACGCAAGAAAGCACACCGCGTCACGACCTTTGACGATAAATTACAGGTGTTGATTGACGATATGGTCGAAACCATGCTAGACGCGCCCGGCGTCGGTTTGGCAGCGCCCCAAGTCGCCGTCAGCCAACGCTTGGTCGTGGTGCGTTTGGGAGATGACGAAGACAGCAAAAAGGAATTTGGGGATCAGGCGGGGCAGTTGTTCGTGGTCGCCAACCCCGAAATCATCAAGCGCAGCAAATCAACCGTCGAGGGAATCGAGGCGTGTTTGTCGATCCCCGGCTATGTCGGCACGGTGGATCGCCATGAGATCGTTGTGATCACGGGACTAGATCGCTACGGTAAGCCGACCCGCATTAAGGCGAAGGATTGGCTGGCGCGCGTGTTTCAACATGAGATCGATCATCTCGATGGGCAGTTGTATATCGACATCGCCACCGATGTGTGGAAGCCCGAAGACCGCGAGAAGACAGAAACACCGCTACCGGAATAGAAACACCAGCGCAGGGCGATCTTCGTCACGAGGTCGCGCAACAGTCCACCCGCCCGCCTCTGTCTACAGTGCCGAGGCGGGTGGGCTGGTTTAGGCTACTTGAGCGTGTATAAATAGGCGATCACATTTTCGAGGTCGGCGGGGGTCAACACTTCGGCATAATTCTGGGGCATCAGTCCCGGCGGATAGGGACCGCCCGCGTCTTCCGGCACGATGTAATCGTTGGGGGCGACGATGGCGGCATGGAGGTAATCATAGGCGCTTTGCCCGGCGACGCGCGTTTCGGCACGCACCGAGACATTCCATAAGCCGGGTCCGATCAAGCGCAGTTGTTCGGGCGCGGGCGAGTGGCACAGCATACATGCCCACGCACCAGAAGCGGTGGTGTAGGTAGTGTTAAACACCACTTGCCCGGCGGCGGCATCGCCCGCTGGCGCAGCCGCGACGACAGGTGCTTCAGTCGGCGGCAGGGGGGTTGCCGTCGCCGGTACCGGCGTCTCGGTCGGGGGAACAAGGGTGGCGGTCGGTGGTTCGGGGGTATGGGTCGCGGTCGGCGGCACCGCCGTCAAGGTCGGCGTCAAGGTCGGGGCAATCGCCGTCAGATATTCGTCGGTAGATACCTGTGCGACGAGGGTCGATTGCACATCGGCTGCCCATTCTGGCGTGGCAACAGTGCCACAAGCGGCAGTCAAAAAGACAGCGGCAATGAGCAAAACAGGACTAAGGATACGAGTAAAACGCTGCATGTTGGTTGCGTTCTCCGGATGGTTATTGTGAAGTTCGGTACTATCTAAGTATAGCGTGTGGTTTCGCGCTATGAAATGATCGACGGGTGGTATTTTGATGAGAAATCACTGGCTGTCCTTTTTGCAGAACACCCGTACACTAGTTTTAACTGTAATGAGAGGAAAAAAGCCATGTGCCGCAATATCAAACCCTTGTTTAACTTTGAGCCACCCGTGAGCGAAGACGAGATTCACGCGGCGTCTTTACAGTTTGTGCGCAAGATCACCGGTTTCAACAAACCGTCGAAAGCCAACGAAGCCGATTTTCAGGCAGCGGTGGACGCCATCACGGTGATCGCGCGCCAGCTTTTAAGCTCGCTGGAGACGACCGCGCCCCCTAAGAATCGCGAAGTCGTGGCGATCAAGGCGCGCGAACGGTCGGCACAACGGTTTGCGAAGTGAGCGAGGCAAGGCAGGGGAGGGCATCCCGCTCTCCCCATGTGATCCAAATAACATGACCACTTAACAAATCTCGCACGACCTTTAAAAGCGATTTCATGCCCTCTTGATCCCCCCATAATCTATAGCCCCTATACTCCCCACGCTCGTAGTACCGCGTTGTTGCATCCGCGCGGCACTGCGCCAACCACTACTTACCGCCAGTCCGATAGCAACGGGTCAATTGATGGAACGAAATGCGCCGATCTCTCCGGTCACAACCACCGGGGAACCCACCACACCCCGCCCGATCTCGCTTAGGGAATGGCTCGCGCTTAGTGGTACGCGCGACCTCGGACGGGCGCTCTTGTTCGCCAGTCCCGCCATTATTATCTTCTCCATTTTCACCTATCTCCCGTTCTTCCATGCCATTTTCCTGAGCCTCAATGTCACCAACAATCAAGGGGAAGCCGCCCGTTTCAACGGCTTAGGCTACTATGCCCGCGTTTTGGGCTTAGACGGCACCGGACGCACGGATTATCTACAAAGCATCCTCACCAGTTTTCAATTCGCGTTGCTGGTGGTGCCCCCAGTGATCCTTGTGGCGCTATCGTTGGCGTTGCTGGCGACCGCCCAAGTGCGTGGCATCCAAGTTTTCCGCACCATCTTCACCAGCAGCATCGCCATTTCGCTGGCAAGCGCCGGCGTGATTTGGGCGCTGATTTACAGCCCGTCCACCAAAGCCACCACTTGGCTGGTGGAATTGCTGAATTTGGGCACGCCGGGCTTGCTCAGCAGCGATGCGACCGCGCTCCCCGCGGTGGCGGTGATGACGATTTGGTCGGGCATCGGTTTCAACTTCATCATTACGTTGTCAGGCTTGCAAGCCATCCCCGTCGATCTTTACGAAAGCGCGGCGATTGACGGAGCCAACCGGATACAATCGTTCCGCTTCATCACCTTACCGATGCTCTCGCCGACACTGTTATTTTTGTTCGTGATCAACACCATCGGCAGCTTACAGGCGTTCACGCAATTCTTCCTCTTGCTGCCGGATCGCACGCCGACGGTCTACGTCTATGAAACCTTCCTCGCCTTCTGGGGGGACAACCGGTATGGCTTGGCGTCAGCGATGTCGATCATCTTGTTCGTGATATTGCTGATCTTGACCTCCATTCAGTACGGCGTCCTCAATCGAAGGGTCAACTACTCATGAGCGTCTTGTCTCATTCCCGCCGCGGTCCGGCGCGTGTGCGCTATAACATCATCATTTATGCCTTGCTGATCTTGGCATCGATCATCTTGGGCTTCCCGCTGATCTTCGCGCTATCGTTGGCGCTCCAGGGACCGGTCCCCAACCCTAGCCTCCTCCCGCGTGATCTGACTCAGCTCGATTGGGGCGTCTTTTTGCAAGTGTTCGAGCAGCAACCCCAAATCATCCGGTGGATTTTCAACTCGTTCGTGGTGGCAAGCGGCGTCACTCTAGGCGTGTTGTTCACCTCATCGCTGATGGCTTACGCGCTGTCGTATCTCAAATTCCCCGGCAAGACGCTGCTGCTGTTCTTCGCGTTGGGGTCGCTGATGGTCCCGTTTGAGGCGACGCTGATCCCCAACTATTTGTTGGTGGCGCGCTTGCGCTGGTCGGATAGCTTTCAGGGCTTGATCCTGCCATTTGTCGCCAGCGGCTTTGGCGTCTTTTTGCTGCGCCAATACTTTTTGACACTCCCGCGTGATTTGTATGATGCGGCGTTGGTCGATGGCTGCACGCGCTTGCGCTATCTCTGGTCAATCCTCTTGCCCTTGTCGCGTCCAGCGTTGGCGACACTGGCGGTATATACCTTCCTCACCACTTGGAACCAGTTCTACTGGCCCCTGCTGGTGACCAACAGCACGGAATGGCGAACCACCCAAGTGGGCATCACGGTGTTTCGCAACTTTGAATTCGCCGTGTTCAACATCCAAATGGCGGCAACACTCATCGTTATGCTGCCCACCCTCCTTTTGTTAATCTTGGGTCAGCGCCAACTCGTCAGCGGCTTGACGGCGGGCGCGCTCAAAGGTTAAGTGTGGTTTCATCCGATTGTTTTGCGATTTACAGGAGATCGACGAATGCGGAAATTAGGGTTATTCGTTTCAGCAGCGCTCAGCCTCGTGCTGGTGCTGGTCACGTTCATGGCTGTGCCGATGGTCAGTATGCAAAACGCCACCCCCGTCCCTGCCCCTACCTTGACTTCGGTGCCGCTCGTGGCACAACAAGCGGGTGAAGTCGAAGTCACGTTCTGGTACGGTTTGGGCGGTCTGTTGGGCAACGTCGTCATCGAGACGGTCAACATGTACAACGATAGCCAAGATGTCTATTACGTTAACCCCGTTTTCCAATCGAGCTATGACGACACCATCAACCGCATCAACGCTGGTTTGGCGAGCGGCGAACTGCCCGATTTGGCGCAGGTCTTTGAAGCCGGTAGCCAACGCATGATCGACACCGGTCGTATCATCCCCGTGCAGACGTTCTTCGACCGTGACGGTCTGCAATCCGTCATCGACGATATGGAACCGGCTGTCCGCGCCAACTACACCATCAATGGCATTTTGCAATCGGCTCCGTTCAACTCCTCCACCGCCATGCTCTTCATCGACCGCGCCGCGTTTGTTGCCGCTGGTCTGAACCCCGATCAAACCTTGAACACGTTTGACGAAATCAAAGAATATGCCCGTGCTTTGACCGTGCGTGACGCCAGCGGCAACGTCACCCGTCACGGCATCGGTCTGTATCCCGAAGGCTGGTTCTTCGAACAAATCCACGCCGCCCACGAAGTGCCGATGGGTACCCCCGACAACGGCATCACCGGTCGTATGGAACAATACACCTATAACGACTCCATCGGCGTCGAATGGCTGGAATTCATGAAGTCGATGGTGGACGAAGGTACCGCCATTTACTTCGGCACCGGCGGCGGCAATGCCGCTAATGCGGCGTTCACCAATGGCGAGACCTCCATGACTTTCTCCAGTATTGCGGGGCTGCGCACCTTGATCGCTGGCGCGGAACGCGCGGGCGTGGGTGTCGAAGTCGGTACCGTGTTCATGCCTCGTCGTCCCGACACCGCTGGCAAGACCATTGTCGGTGGTGCTTCGCTGTGGATCACCGATGCAGGCAGCACCGAAGCGCAAGAAGGCGCTTGGGATTTCATCAAGTGGGCATTGACCCCCGAAGTACAGGCGTTCTGGGCATCGAACACCGGCTACTACCCGGTCGTGCAAGCTTCGTATGAAACCGAAATCATGCAAGCCGCGTTGGTAGCCTATCCTCAATTCCAAGTTGCAATCGATCAAATCCGCTTGTCGGAAATCGCCTTCGCCAACACCGCCCACATCTCCGGCACCTTCGTGTCGATGCGTCAAGATGTGATCACCGCGATTGACGGCTACTTGACCGGCGCGATCCCCACCGCTCAAGAAGCGCTCGATATCGCTGTCGCCACCTCCAACGAATTGTTGACCGAATACAACAGCACCGTCAGCAACTAATTTTTAGGAAGACACCCCACCCCTTACGCGCGCTATAGTGCGTTGGGGTGGGGTGTTTTATGATCAACTTCGCCAGCAAAGGATGCCTGCCGTGCCCGATTTCGCCGTCTATTATGTCCCTGCCGCCGACGATCCCCTGTATCAGCGGGGCACCGAAATCCTCGGCTATGACGCCCGCACGGGGGAATTCACCGCCAACGATGCCCCCGCGCGCGCCGCGTTTGCAAACTTTAACCCCGACTGGGTGGGACCGGCGCAGGAATACGGTTTCCACATGACCATCGGGCACGCCGTCCGCTTTGAGGCGGAACGCTTGGGTGCCATCGAAGCCGAGATCGAAAATATCCTCAACGTTTTTGACCCGTCCAAGCCATTCCTGTTAACCCCATGCGACCCGTATATCATGCCGTTGGGGATCGACAGTTTTGGGCTACGCTTTGACGCCAACATGTCGCTGATCCTGTTGCACGCGCTGATCATCGGGCGGGTGCATCCGTTGGGTACCAGCACGCTGTTCGCCGATGAGATGGCGACCGGGCAATACCCGGATTTGCCGCCCGTCTTTGCCCATCGCACCCGCCAATACTTTCACCCGCTGATCTTGGATGATTGGTATCCGCACCTATCGTTGTTGCGCAATTATGAAGGCGATGCGTCCGACGATGTGATCACCACCCTCACCCAAGTGATGCCGCGCTCGGAGCAGGTCGAGGTCAAAACCATTTGTCTGCTCATCAAAGACGAGGGTGCCAGCCATTTCCGCGTGGTTCGCGAATTCGCCCGCGCCGATTATCCGCACCGTATTGGCTAACTGTTACGGTGCCCATGCGCCGCCAGCGTGACGGGAAATTGAATTTCGGTGAGATAACTTTCATCATCGAGGCGGGAAGGTCTGTTGAAATGCAGATAGATTTCGCGATTGGCTCCCGCAATTTGAGTGCCGCTCTGATCCAATCACAACAGCAGGGCATTATACGCCGTGATTTTGTCGCGCGGGTCGTAACTGGTGACCACTTACCGTGTAGGCGCGTAAAAACTAAAACTGATGATCAGCGGCACCACCCAAATGAGCGTTCCCCGTCCTAGCAAACCGACGATTTTCATACTGTTTTCTCCAACATGTCGCACCTGTGACAAACGATAGACTCAGCTTAAGCCCTCACACAATGTGAGAGTCAAGGAGGGGGTATGAAGAATTTACGAACTTCACAAAACAATCACACCGTCGCTGTCAGCGCCCGCACAAATTCGCGCGCCGAGGCATAGCGCGCCGCCGTGTTTTTTTCCAGCGCCTGCAACACCCCGCGCTTCACAAAAATCACGCGCCTCGAACCATGTGATCTGCTCTACAGGGCGCTGATCGCCTTCAAAGCGGTTGGCGTCGGCTTTGATGCCACCTATGCGCTCAAAGTCGGCTTGTGTCACTTCGGTTTGGTCGATCCAAAATGGTGCGAAGGTTTGGGTATTCCCTTCCGGCGGAGACAGTTCGGCTTCAAACCAGCCTGCGTTGCAAGCGTCATCGGTCTCGATTTGGCAAGTAGCAAAGGCATCCTGTGCTTGGGCGAGCGTGCTGCCCATCTCAAAGCTACCCGCTGGCACCAAC
>JBBRTY010000061.1:0-19479 GCA_038248285.1 Aggregatilineales bacterium | reverse complement strand
CCTGCCGTGCAAACCTTGCGCCAAATCGGGGTGCCCAGTTTGTTGGAATTCGCTCAACGCTTCGGCGTCAACAGCCTTGGCGACGACGCCAGCAATTACGGCTTGTCGCTCACGCTGGGCGGCGGGGAAATCACCCTGTTAGAACTCACGCGCGCTTACAGCGTGTTCGCCAATGGGGGATCGCTGGTGCCCACGACGGCGGTTTTGTGCGTGCTGGATAATCAAAATCACATCATCTTTCAATACGAAAATAGTTGCCCGCGTGGCGACACGGTCAACCAGACGGTTAATCGCGGCGGCTTCGGTCAGCAAGTGCTAGACCCGCGTATCGCCTTCATTATCTCCGACATTTTGGGCGATAACGCCGCGCGCAGTTCGGCGATGGGGTCAAATAGCCCGCTCAACACCGGCGGCTTGTTGAGCTCGGTGAAGACAGGCACGACCGATAATTTCAAAGATAACTGGACGGTGGGTTATACCCGCAATGTCGCAGTCGGTGTGTGGGTAGGCAACAGTGATGGCGAGGCGATGAGCAACGTGTCCGGTTTGACGGGTGCCGCGCCTTTGTGGAATGCCGTGATCACCAATGTGTATGGCAATGGTGACTTTTTGTCCGAGTTCGCCACCGACGGCGGCTTGCTGCCGGACCGTCTCGATCAACCATCGGGGATGGCGTTGCGCCGCTTGTGCAGCCTCAGCGCGATGCGCGAACCCGCCCAAGAATGCACCGCCTCGGTCAGCGAATGGTTCTTGGACGGTGCCGCCGCCGTGCCCGATGGACAAGGCGGGCTGCAATATCGCGATGCCCCACCGCCCACGCAAGATGTCCCGCCCGCTTCGGGTCCGTGGCTGCGTGAGGTCGAGCCGGATATTTATCGCGTCTTGGTCAACCCCGTCGCGCCCGAGATCGCCAATCAGATCGTATTCGCCCCCCAACCCGGACAACCATCCCCGCCGCCACCGCTCTACTGTCAAGTGCCGTTTGAGCAGGCAGCCAGTTCACCCGGTGCCCGCGAGCAATTGTTCATCGCGCCGCCGCCAGTGCCCGAAGACGCCACCCGTGCCGAGCAATACGCCCGCAACAACGGCATCGCCTTCTTGCCCACCATCGCCTGTAGCACGGAACTGCTGTCCGCTGTGGGCAGCCCGCTGGTGATCACGGCATTCATCACACAGCCGGGCAACGGGCAGGTGGTCATGGGCAATATGCCTATCGTCGGCACGGCGCAGTTCTCGCCCGGTCAGGCGCAGTATTACAAGATCGAGATCAGCGGCGGGCAGTTTGCGGGCAATTGGTTCACGCTGGGGGATGTCCATTACAATAGCGTCGTCAATGGTCAGTTGGAACTTTTACAAGCGGAAGGGTTGCAACCGGGGCAATACACGATTCAACTGGTCGTGGTGGGCAACGATGGCAATTATGTGCAGGCACCCTATCAGGTGACGTTCACGAAGGGGTAGGGAGCTTAGCGCAGGTCTTGAAAGAAGGCGCGCAGCAAGTCGCCGGCGTCATCCGCCAGCAGCCCGCCTTCGACCTGCACGCGGTGGTTGAGCTTGGGGTGGCGCACCAGATCATCAACACTGCCCGCCATGCCCGCTTTCCAGTCAATGGCGGCGTAGACCAACCGTGTGAGCCGCGCCAACACCATCGCGCCCGCGCACATGGCGCATGGCTCTAACGTGCAATACAGGGTGACGCCCTCTAGCCGCCACCGCCCTAGCGCTTGCGACGCCTGTTTGAGGGCGATCAATTCCGCGTGGGCGGTGGCGTCGTGATCGGCTTCGCGACGGTTGCGCCCGCGCCCGATGATCTGCCGTTCGTAGACCGCCACCGCCCCGATAGGGACATCCCCCGTCGCGAGGGCGGCGGCGGCTTCTTCCAGCGCGATCCGCATGTAATCGAGATCATTCATCGCTAACGGGGGAAGCCGAAGATCGAGTTGCCGGAGAGCGCATAGATGACATTTTGGTTGGAATTCACGATCACGTTGTTGAGCGAGGCGAATAGTGTTTCGTCCTCGGCACGATAGGCGTTGATGAAGGTGCCCGCCATCGTCGTCTCAAAAATTGTGCGCTGGTCTTGCTCGATTAAGTACACCCCTTGCGAGGTCGGGTTGGGGTTGAGGTAGAACGCCGAGGGGCTATCGATGATTTGGGTATCGGGGAAGGTGAAGGCAAAGGGCAGTTGATCGCCCGCGCGGAACTTGGCGATCACGCCGGTGTTGAGCAGCAAAAAGACATCGCCGTTGGAGGTGATCGAAAAATCGACCGCGCTGGTGATGTCGGGGCGGCGTCCTCCTGTGAAATATTCTAACGGGACACCCGTAAATGTGCCGCCGGAGGGGTCGTAGCGCCAAATTTGATTGCCAGCCGGATCAAGGATGTACAAGCGCCCTTCCCAATAGGTGATCGCCTTGGGGCTTTGCCACGTTTCGGCACCCGTTAGGCGTTGGGCAGTGCAATCTTGCAAAAAGCGCGGTTGACACACGATCAGCAAGCCGTCGGCATCCAGCGCTGTGATCACATTGCTGGCGGACAAGCCCGCGCCATTTTCCGCCCAAGCGATATCGACCAGTGCCCCAACATCAAAATTGACCACCCGCCCACTGCGGCGCATGGCGGGGATGGGGGCGTAAGAGCCGGGCATGGTGGCAAGCCCATCTTCGGTCAAGGTGATCCGATAGACCTGCTGATTGTTGGAGTCCAGCACATACATATCATCCCCCTGCAAGACCACATCGGTGAGTTGGGCATTTTGGAAAGCGTAGATCGGGGTGGGTGGGCGGCGGGCGATATTTTGCAAGCGGTCAAGGATGCTGCGCGCTTCGCGTTTCAATGCCAGCATACTCGGGTCATCTGCGCGCAGGGCGTCGCACTCGTCCACCACCAGCGTGACGGCGTTCCATGCGGCAACCGTGCCCGTCACATCGGTGCTGGCGACGGAACGGGCGGTTTGCCCGCTGGTCAGCGCCCGCTCCACGCATTTATCAAAGCCACTTTCACCCGTGCCACTGACCCATAACAGCACCACCGCTACCACTAGCAGGATCGGCAGCAGCACCGCGATCCCGGTGGCAGTGGGTGATGCCAACCAGCCGCGCTCCCCCTGCGAGGGTTCGGGCACGAGGCGGTTAAAAATGTGCATGATCACCTCGAAGCCTTTGGCGAGGCGTTCGGCAAGCGTGCTGATCACGGCACGTCCGGCGGCACCGCGACGGGCAGATCGCGGCAGGGCGGGCGGGGGCGCGGCGTTTTCGGTAGGCACGGGCGGCGCGGCTTTGGGACTCGCCCCTGCCGCCGTCGTCGATTCTGCGACGCGCGCCGGGGTGGTCGCCACGATGTTGCTGGCAGGCGAGACGAACTCGACCACCAGCAACGTGATCTGCTTTTTGATGCCTTCGCGCAGCGTCGCCAAGACCGCCCCGATATCATCGAGCGCCAACGCCGTTGTGATCGACTCCAACGGGTAATCCGCTAAGCTGGAGTCCGCCCAACCGATGCGCAAGCCGGGCGTGATGGTCAAGCGCGTCATACGGACATCGGGTGCGGTGCCCACCCCCAGCGGCGGCGTAAAGATTTGATCATCATCGGTCAGGTCGGCGGGGAAGGTTTGGACAGCGCCGTCCTTGCTTCTTTGCACCATGACGGCGCTACCGGCTTTGCCGACGATCATCTCGCCCCCGCGCAGCACCCCCGCGATTATGCTGGCTTCGTAATAGCGCGGGTCGGCTTGATTGTGTTCGATCAAGCGGTTGTTCAACAGCGTGAAGACATTGCGAATACCCGCCGTGACGCTGCCGCTGCCCTCAAAATAGTGGGTGGCACCGTCGCGCACCATCGTGTCGTAAAATGCCGCTGGGGCGACCGTGTCGCCACTGGGCAGGACGAGCGCGAAAAAAGTGTCCGCCTCGCGCCCGCGTGCCGCCTTGCGTGGAGCCATCTCCACGAGGGTGCCGGGGGGTGGGGCGCTGATGGCGCGCCCCCCGACCATATAGAGGGTGCCCACGAGCGATTCATATTCAAACGGCATGGCATTTTCCTTTAAGGTACAGCATGACGATCAGGCTTACGAAATCGCTTCGGCGGGCAGGTGATCGACACGGTTGACATAACGTAGCAGCAGACGGTCTTTGTCCATGAAATCAAGGCGGGTGATGGCAGTGTTGTAGTGCATGTGATACATCACGCGCGTGGGCAGCATCCCAAAGAAGGCTTTGAGGACGATATCCATGAAGGTGCCATGCGTGACGATGCCGATCCGTGCCTCGCGATCTTCCCCAACGGCACGGGTGCGCAACTCCATCACCAAAGTAATGGCACGGGCGCACGCCTGCGGGTAGCTTTCTTGCCCATTGCGGATATCATACCAGCCGTCTTCGCGGTGCCCATCGCCCGGCACATAATCGGGGAATTCTTCCGCTACCTGTGCCAAAGATCGCCCCGGATGCGGAATGACCACGCCATCTTGT
This sequence comes from Aggregatilineales bacterium, assembly GCA_038248285.1. Lineage (GTDB taxonomy): Bacteria > Chloroflexota > Anaerolineae > Aggregatilineales > Phototrophicaceae > Flexifilum. Next base: position 15,010 of record JBBRTY010000061.1, on the reverse strand, counting down.
TCCAAGTAGATGCCGCCATGCTCGTAAATATCGTAGCGGATTATCGGTTTCATCCCCAATGCTCGCGCCAAGGGCGACGCAGTTTGTAGGGTTCGGTGCATCGGGCTGACATATAAATGGGTGAGATCCAGCCCTTGCCGCGCCTCGCTACGGCTGAAGCCGGTCTCGTGATTGATCCAAGGATCGCGATGCGCCGCTTCGGTGGCGAAGGTGGCTAGGTAGGCGGCTTGTTGGTGCCCCAACGCCGTCAACTGCGGGTCATAGGTGCGCTCGCTTTCAAGCTCCAGAGCATTGTTAGTCGATTGTCCGTGACGGATGAGATATAACTCCACGTCGTTTTACAACTCCTTGCGATAGGGAACTGAGGTGCGGGCGCAAGCGTCGGCGGGGGGTAGAAACGCCCATGACTATGCCCACTCCATCATTTTCACCTGTTTGAGCGCAGACCGCAAGGCGCGTCTGTGACAGCAGCCATCCACCCCGTTGTCTCCACGAGGCGATCTGTGGGAGGGATGGTCTTCCCCCGATAAAATAGAGTAACAGTTTCCCAAGTGAGTACAATTATTGACAGCACGGGAGCCTGAAAATGAGCAAAGGGTCACAGTTCGCAGCGGCTTTCAAGAACTGTTTTAAGTGCTAAAATGGAAACTTGGAGTTTCAATTTTCGTAACTGCTGAGGCTGAAAAACGGTCGATAATAAAGGCAGAAATGACCGTTGGCGGCAAATGGGCGGATATTCGGCGCGCGGACTTTCATGTTAATGAACGATTGACAAGCGCCTAATCCGCCCCTACATCCACGTTTTGAGGGGCATTTTCCTGTTTTTCTTCACGTCTTCATGCCTCTCTGTTTATTTTATTCTGTTTCTATACCTGAGTAGTCACTAAATATCATTGAATCATAGATTTGATTATGCCCACCCCGTCTGACCTTCGGTCAGCGCCCCCTGCCAACGCTCAAATCTTTGAAATGACGGCGACACGGAGACGGGGATGAAACGAGGGGACAGGGCACACGCCTCGTCCCCCCGGTTGGATCGCCGCTACACCCCGTCGTAGGCATCCGTCGTCAGTTGCCACGAGGGCACCGCGTCGAAATCGAGATCATGGCGCATCCCCGCCCTGAAGCGATAGTAACCAGCGGCGGCGATCATGGCGGCATTGTCGGTACACAGTCTGAGCGGTGGGAAGCGCACGGGCAATTGGGTCTGTTTGACCATCGCCTCGCGCAGGGCGCTGTTGGCGCTGACGCCGCCCGCCAGCAAAATTTCGCGCACATGGTATTCCGCCGCCGCTCGTGCCGTCTTGGTGACCAGCGCATCGACCAGCGCCTTTTGAAAACTCGCCGCCACATCATTGATCGAAATGCCCGATCGCAAGGCGGGGGTGCGTTCCAATTTGCTGGCACCGCGCTTGCCAGAGCTTTGGGGCACGGTGGCTTCGCGCAGGGTCGCGGTCTTTAAGCCGGAAAAGCTGAAATCATAGCTGTCGTCCAGTTTGCTACGCGGGAAGTCGAAGGCGGTCGGGTTGCCTTTTGCCGCCGCGCGCTCGATACTCGGTCCGCCGGGGAAGGGCAAGCCCAGCATCCGCCCGACTTTATCGAACGCCTCCCCCGCCGCGTCGTCTAAGGTGCCGCCCAAGCGTTCATAGATGCCATGATCGTGCATCAACAATAACTCGGTATGCCCGCCGCTGACGATCAGCACCAAGACGGGGAATTCAATCGGACGCTCTGGAGCGGTCAACCACAAGGAATAGACATGCCCTTCAAGGTGGTTGATGCCCAGTAGGGGTTTGTCGAGCGCCAGCGCCAGCCCCTTTGCCGCGCTGACGCCCACCAGTAGCGAGCCGATCAAGCCGGGTCCGCGCGTCACGGCGATGGCGTCGATGTCGTTTAGGGTGATGCCCGCCTCGCTGATCGCCTGATCCATCACGACGCTGATCGCTTCGACATGGGCGCGCGATGCCAGTTCAGGATAGACGCCGCCATATTGGGCGTGTAAATCGACTTGTGAGGCGATCACGTTGGAGAGGATGCGCTGCCCGTCTTCGACGACCGCCGCCGCCGTCTCATCGCACGAGCTTTCAATACCGAAAATCAAGGTCATCAGGGTGTCTCCCATTGCCGATGCCTTGATCATAGTCGATACGGGGAGCATTTCAAGTTAGGGGTTAGGGAGTTGGGCAGTGGTGCGCCAGCTCCACCGCCGGTTGAAGCCCATGCTTGCTGAGACCCCCTAGCGTGCCACACTGCTGGCGGGGGGGGCGTAGATCAACACATACTCGCGGTCGGCGGGCAGGTTAAACGGGCTGTAGCGAATCGGTTCGGCATCAGGGAAATAGCGATAAATCAGGCGGATCGCCTCTTGCTCATCCGGCTCGATGAAAAAAGCATAGCCTTGACCACGCCGCAATTCGCGCAAGAAGCGGGGGGTCATCGCGCCGCTGGTGATCGTCAACAACGGATGATACCGTTCTTCCCGCAGCCCCCCATTGCGCGATAAATAGGCGGCGAAATGGCGGGCTACATTTGTATCATTCTTGGGGGTGCCGATGATGTACGGTTGGGTGTTGTCGGGCAAGCCGATCAGATTTTGCGCCGCGTCCAGTCCATCGCGATACGGTTTCGAGTCGCGCACTTGATGATCAAAGATATCGAGATGCGGACCAAAGTAGTAGGTAGTCTGGTAGATCGCTATCACCCCCGCCGCCGCAAAGGTGACCACCCACCCAAGCCGCCACAAGAAACGCGGACGCACCACTTCGGGATCATTGCCAGCGCGCGTGGGCGGCACGATGCCCGCAATAAAGGTCGGCAAATAGCGGATGCCGACCGCGATAGCGATTGCCAACGCCGGCAGCACCACAAAGAAGCGCGGCGAGGCGACGGTATCGCGCACAAGGCTCACCCCGACGCTGGTACCGACGATCCAGATGGGGATCACCACTGCTGGCTTGGGGAACCGCCACAAAATATAGAACCCACCAAACATGAGAAACGGCACGAAGAGGGTATTGATCAAGGCTTCTAAACCGCCGTAATAGACGCTGGTGTCACTGGCAGCACCATACAGATACGCCGCCGACAAGATTTTGCCGGTATGGGTCAGGATTTCGTTGATGCTGATGCCGTCGGCGAAAAACGCATTCCAATACTCGGCACCTAGCCCCGACTCGCCCATGCGCCCAAATAGCGGATTGCCCAAGCCGATGATCGTGGTGTACACAGGTACGGCGATCAGCAAGGAGGTGATCACCATGATCAACACGCCCCGCCAACGCGCGTGCATGTTTCTGCCCAGCCACAACACAAACAACCAGGCGATAATCAGCGCCGGAAACAGCAAGCGCCCGCCTTCGTAAAAGTATTGGGTGTAGCCAAGGCTAATGCCGGCGAGTGCCCACTCGATACGGCGGTTGTTGCGCAGCGCCCGTGCCACAAACAGCACTGCCATCACGCCGAACAACGGATCGCCGATGGAGACGAGTCCGATCCGGCTGAAGTGCAAATGGGGCGGTAGGGTGGCAAGGACGAGCGCGGCGATCAGCCCCGTGCGGCGGTCGAACAATTCTTTGCCGACGCCATACGCCGCCAACACCGTCAGCGCCCCGATCACCCCACTGACGAAGCGTAGCCCCGTCCAGGTATGCCCAAAGACACTGACGGCTCCCGTTTGCCAATAGGGGAAGATGTTGGTGTAGGGCGATTGCCCGCTCATGACATGCAACAGCCCGATGTCTTGAGGTGCCCACAAAATGCGTTGCAGCCCATCGACCCAGTGGAGTTCATCGACCAAGTTGAGGTTGGTCACTTCTAAATTGACCACCCGCAAAAACAGCGCCAAGCCGGTGATGCCTGCCACCAACAAGACGGTGCCGATTTCGTCGCGGTTGGGGCGGAAGCGCAATCTGGGCAGCCCGCCAAAGCCATAGCCGATCAAGAGTGTGCCGACGAACAACATCAGGTGATGGACGCTGATGTGAATCTTTTGCAAAAAGGGGATGTCCAGAAAACTGGCGTTCGCCTCGTTGTGTACGAGCAAAATGGCGATGCCGATGATGACGACAAAGACCCACCCCCGACGGGGCGTGCTAAGCGGCACCCGTTCGGCATTGGGGAGCGCCGGTTGCCGAGTCGAAAACCACAGCGCCAGACCGAGCAGGATGACCCCGATAAGTAATTTTTGCCCGCCCTCCACCATGAATTGTTGACTATTGGCGGGATTGAGATCGACCTCCGCCGCGACCATGAAGCCAAACGCCGCGATCCCCAAAAGGGCGGCGATCAAGTTGCGGAAGGGTGTAAACGAGGTGGGAATTTTCGGCATGAGGTTAACGAGTCCTGAGATCAATTGTTGTAAATTGCGGCTGATAGTCACAAAACCGTTGCATGTGCCGATCACCCCAAAGAGCAACGAGCCGATGAGGGTGCCCCCAATCAGCAAGCTGATAACGATCAAAGCGCTGAAAATAATCGCATATACCCCCCAGTGCGCTAGGGGATGCTTTGAATTTCGGCGGATCGCCCAATTCACTCATAGCTATGCAGCCCTCCGCAGGGGGGTGTAGTTTCGGTTCGCGCGCCCTATTGTAAACCGGAGTGTCAAAGACGTAAAGCGACGAGGGTGCATTTCATAGCGCTTACGCATGAAATGGCAATCGATATTCGCAAAGGGTCATAAAAACACACAATGGGTTTGTCTTCAGTAGGGGCATGAACTATCATGCCCCTACATGCCCATCCTGACCCGTTATCATTCGTCTATTGTATTTATTCGTAACTACTTAAGTATAGAAACATAATAAAATAAATAGATAGGCATGAAGACGTGAAGAAAAACAGGAAAATATCCCTCGAAACGTGGATACAGGGATGGATTAGGCGCTTGTCAATCGTTCGTTAACATGAAAGTCAGCTTGCTTTCTATCCACCCATTTGCCGCCAACGATCATTTCTCCCTTTATTGGTGACCGTTTTTCAGCCTGAGCAGTTACCCAAAGTGAAATGCACCCAAGCGACGAGATGAGCGTTTTGTTATTTAATGTTTCCGCGTTATAGTTTTTTTGACCATTCTTTTAGATGAAAGACGGCACGCATGGTAGCTATTCTCGTTTTTGATGTCAATGAAACCTTGCTAGACTTAAAAGCCCTCGACCCTCATTTTGAGCGCATCTTCGGCGATAAAGCGGTACGGGGACTATGGTTTGGGCAATTTATTCAATCGGCGCTGGTCTCCATTGTCACCGACGCCTACAGCCCGTTTGGGCAGATCGGCATGGCAGCGCTCGACATGATCGCTCAACGGCGGGACGTGAGTTTGACGCCCGAAGATAAACAAGCCATCGGGAAAATGTTGTCGAGCCTGCCGCCCCACCCCGAAGTCCTCGCCAGCCTGACTCGTCTGCACGACGCGGGCATCAAGATCACCGCGCTCACCAATTCGACCTTGGCGGTGGTGCAAGCCCAACTCACCCACGCCGGACTCATCCACCTCTTCGATGGCGTGTTTTCCGCCGATGAGGTGCAGCGTCTCAAGCCCGCGCCGGAACCGTATAGGATGGTGGCAGAGCGCATGGGGGTGCCGATTCAAGAGTTGCGCTTGGTGGCAGCCCACGCTTGGGATATCGCCGGGGCGCTCCGTGCCGGTTGTAGCGCCGCGTTCATCGCCCGCCCCGGTGCCGTCCTTGACCCGCTCGCGCCCGCGCCCGATATCGTCGGCGCAGATTTGGCGGCAGTGGCGGATCAGATTTTGGCGTTGTGAGGACGCGATAGGTCATGCCGCTAGGCTTCGGCGCGCCGCATTTGCTCGTGCCATGATTGCGCATAGACGCCATCTTGCGCGATGAGTTCACTGTGCGTGCCGGACTCGATGATGGCGTTATCGCGCAGCAAATAAATCCGATCCGCCAGCATCGCCGTCGTAAAGCGGTGGGTGATCATGACCAGCGTGCGCCCGCGTGCGTGGTCGCCCACCCGCGCCAACCAATCGTTCTCCGCCCACGAGTCCATCGCGCTGGTCGGCTCATCAAGGATGATCAGCGGGGCAGTGCGCACGAACGCCCGCGCCAATGCCACCCGTTGCCATTGCCCCACCGATAATTCTTCGCCGCCGAACCATTTGCCCAAAATCGTCTCCACCCCTTGGGGCAGTTTGGCGATCACGCTGGCGGCGGCGGCGGACTCGGCGGCGGCGTTGATGGCGTCGTCGTCGTCCATCAGCGGCAGTTGCCCGACGCCGATATTGTGGCGCACGGTGTCGTTATAACGATGGGGCGTTTGAAACAACATCGTGATCGCCCGTCGCAATTCGTTGAGCGGCAGATCGCGCAGATCGACGCCATCCCACAAGATGCGCCCCTCATCGGGGTCATAAAAGCGGCATAACAGCTTCACGAGGGTGGTCTTGCCCTGCCCGTTTTCGCCCACCAACGCGGTGATTTGCCCGGCGGGGATGGTCAGTGAAAAATTGTGCAATGCCGACCGCGTGCTGCCCGGATAGGTGAAGGTGATGTTCTGAATCTCGAGGACGCGGGTCAGTTTTAGAGTCGCGGGGGCGTCGTCTTGGACTTCGGTTTCGGGCAAGAACGGCGGCAGGTCAAAGAAGGCGAACAAGTCCGACAAGAACAAGAGGTTCTGATAAATTTCGCCCGCGCTGCTCATCAACGAGCTGAACAACCCCTGCCCCTGCCGAAAAATCTGATAGAACGCCGCGAGATCGCCCAGCGACGCCGCGCCCGTCACCGCGCGCGCGCCCATCCAGACCAGCGCCCCCGCCACCAGCACCATGCCGATGCTGGTTGCCGCCAAGTCCGTGAAGATCTTCCCGCGCGATAAGCTCAAGCGTTCCGCTCGCAACTGATCGCGCAAGTCGCGGTAGGTGGCGCGATAATGACGAGACAAGGCGAACAAGCGTACCTCTTGCGCCGAATTTTGATCGGTCAAGAGGGTATCCAGATAGTTCGCTTTGCGTTCCGAGACCGACACGCGCAAACGCCATGTGTTAAAACGGCGGCTGTAGCGTACCACCGACCACAACGCCGGAATGCCCCCCACCAGCAGCACCACCGGCAACAGGGGCGAATAGCTCACCAGCAAGCCGATCATGCCCGTTAACGACAAACCGGTCCGCAGCAGCAAGCCGAAGTTTTCCAGCAAGCTGAGCGGGCGCTGACGGGCATCCATGCGCACACGGTGGAGCAAGTCATAATAGCTGGTCGTCTCGAAGTAGCGCAGATCGAGCGCCGTCGCCTTTTCTTGGATCGCCAGCGCAATGTGATCGCGCACCCGTTCACCCTGCGCTGTGCGCACAAAACTGAAGAGGCTGCCGATCAACTCATCGGCGACTTGCACCCCCGCCACCAGCGCGAAGGCGATCACGGTCGTGCGTACCGCCTCGGGCGCGTAGCTGGTTTCGATCAAACTGACGATGCTGTTCACGGCGTCGCGCGTCAGCAAGATCGTGATCACGGGGATGAAGCTTTGCACGATCAGCAGCAAAAACCATGCCACCATGATCCCGTGCGAAGCCGCCCACACCATCGACAAGGCGCGCGGGATATAGGGCAGTTGCGCCCGCATTGCCCCCCACGAAAAATCGCGCCGCAGGTTACGGTCGCCTCTCATGGCTGCGTCTCCGGCGTGATCGGGGTGTTGCGCTGTTTCCACAACTTGACCGCGTGCAGGGCGTTCATCCGATACCGTTGGCGCACCGTGCGCAGATCTTCACCTTTGGGGACTTGGGCGAGGCGCGCTACGTCCACCCAGTCACACGATTCTGTGAGGAGCGGGGATTCGGCGGGTGCAGTTTCAGCCGCCGCCGCCCGCGATTCGGCACTGCGGGCAAAAAGCGCTGTATCCTCTTTGATTGAATCCCACACAAAACTTTCGCCCAACACGCGCGCCATCGTGTGGCGATAGAGCGCCCGCCCGTTGCCGTTTTGCAGATGCACGGTATTGGGCAGGCTGAAAGTAAATTCGAGAATACGGCGGTCAGTCAGCGGATACACATACGTGATCCCGTGATGCGCCCCCGACCATGCCCATGATTCCATACGGCTGGTGATGTGCCCATGCTCAAACAAGCGGCGTTGATTGCGCTGCCCGCCCGCCACCGTGCGCAACGGATAGGGCATGCGCCCGATCTGAGCGCGCATTCGATCATGAAACGCCGGGGCGATCAACGGCGTGGCGCTGGTATCGCGCAGAAAAGCGTAATAGAGGACATCGGGCAGGTTGCCTAGCACCCACATTGACCACACTTTGCCGAGCGCCGCCCGCGCTTTTTTCGGGTCGCGCAGGGCAGCGCTCCCGCCTAGCCATTTTGCCAGCGCCTGCCATTCGCCTGCCAACAACCAATCCCACGCGATGCCGCGCGCGTTAAAGCTGATCCCTTCGTCGCCCCCCCAGCCCGAAAACAGCACCTTGACGCCTTGATCGGCGGCGTGCTGTTGAACTTTCCATTCGATTTGCACGGTATTGACGGGATACACGCGGTGGTCAAGATCGCTGGACAAGGCGGGACGGTCGCCATAGGAACGGTCGCCCGCCGCGCCATTGTAAAACAAGCGCAGCCCCTCGCGCGTTGCTACTGCTTCGGTGCGGCGATGTTCGGTTTTGTCAATGTCGGTCTCGGCGGTGGGCGGCGGCGACCACGAGTAAGCGGGCATATGCGTGATCCCCTGCGCCCGCAATTGCCGCGCCACCAGCGCCGCAATCGAACTGGAATCGACGCCGCCGGACAGATGCACCCCGACTTGCCCGATCACGCCTTCAGACAAGCGCAAGCGATCCGCGACGGCGCGTTCCACCAGCGGATAGAGCGCCTCGGCAACCTCATCCAGCGACGCCAGTTTCAAGCGAGGGCGCGGGGCGAAATCGAAATAACGCCGTTCGCGGATCGCCTCCGCCGTCGCCGTCAGATGATGCCCAAACGGCAGTTTGGTGACATCGACAAAGTAGGTGGTGCGTGGCGGGGCATAATTCATGTCTTGGCTGAGCAGCAAGCGCGCGATTTCGACCTCATCCACGCGCGCCGCCACCCCCGGCAGCACGAGCAAGGTGGGCAAGGTGCTGGCAAAGGCGAACATGGTCGGCGTCTGATAGGTGTAGAATGGGCGCGCCCCGATGGGATCGCGCGCGCAGTACAACTGGCGCGCCTCGGCATCCCACAAGGCGAAGGCGAAATCGCCCACCAAGTGATCGGCACACTCCACGCCATACTTGGCGTAGGTCATGATGATCAGCGCGGCGTCCGAGATCGTGGCGTGCAGTACCGACGGCACGCTTAATTTTTCGCATAGTTCGGCGCGGTTATCCAGTCGAGCGTCGGCGGTGATGGTGATCTGATCGCGGGTGATCGGTTGACGGGTGAGCGCATCTTGCGGGGTGATGATCGTGCCATCGTGGGTAAATGTGATCGCGCCTTCCGGCGGCGCATCTCGTCGATGAAAAAGTCCTGAAATAATCGCCATGCTGCCTCGTTAGGGTGTGTGATTAGGGGGTGTTGTCGTCGTGGTAAAGTTCGCCACCATCGTAAAACCGCGCCGCGCCCCGTTGCCCGTCAAGACCACGCCGCAACTTTGCGTCCAAGCGTGCGCTGTTAAGTCCTGTTGACGCAATGACGCCCCCAAGTATACGGTTATGGGGATGCGCCGCCGCCCCAACAGCACCCGCGCCGCCAATGCTTGCGGCAGACAGTCCGAGCGAAACGGCACTCGTCCGGCGATCAACCGGATCGCCCACCCCACGCGGCGCACGGTGTCGGACTGCGCGGGGTCATCGCGCCGATCGGCGGCGATGCCCTGCACCCCTAGCCACGCGGCGTAGGTTTTCATGGGTAGCAGCGCCAGCGCCGCGCCTAAGACGAGCGCCGCCCCTGCCTCGATCAGCAAGGCGCGCTCGCTCGCTGGCAGGGTGGCAAAGGAGTGGAGTTTACGCCGGATCATGAACAATCAAGAGGTCTTCTTTGGCGAGGCGCGTCAAAAAAGTGAGGGTCTCGGTTTGACAAGTCTCGGCGTCAATGTCAAATTCGGTCAGCAATTGATCGCATACGGCTTGCACCCCCGTCGGCTGTTCGATGAGCGCCCAAATGCGCCCGCCGACGACATGGGTGCCATAATATTTGTTGGTGCGAATGCTGAGCATGACCAGATCGCCGTTGACCTCGGTGAAGAGCAAATCGGGCGACCGTTGAATGATGGTTGTGAAATCGACTGTGCTAGTAGACAAGTTCGCCCTCCTCGGTGAGATAGCCGTATTTTAGCATGACTTCGCGATGATCGCGCATGAGGCGTTCCGCCAGTTCTGGCGACAGTTTCTCGCGCCACGACCCGATCTTGCCCTTGCGAAAAAACATTTTCGACAGGGGCATTTTTTCACGAAAGCCCTTTTCTTGTTCTTGTTTTTGCAGTTCCTCGAATGCCGAAAAGCGGATCGCCTTGTCGATGCGTGCCGCGTCGGTCACGTCGCCCCCGATGAAGCGGATCACCCCGGTGAACGCGGTCAGCGGGTCGGCGATCATGTCCTCATAGCGGATCAAATGGGTCGGAAAGGTCGTCACGTTCATCCATGAGTTGATGTGTTCGCTCCATGTCAGCAGCAGTTGATGGACTTGATTCGCCAGCCCCCCGCGCCCCTTCGCCAAGGTGTGATTCGGCATCGCCATGAACTCGACTGACCGTTCGACCGTGCTGTGATTGTGATTGGCATACGACACCGCCACATCGAGCGGGTTGCGTAGGATGTAGATCGCGCCGGCGGTGATGTCGGGCGGGAACAAAGCTTGCCCATCGGGCAGAAACGTATAGGCATCGTGAATCTTGCAGTAGCGTTCTTCACGCCCCTGCTTTTCGAGGTCATGCGCATAATAGCGGTAGATCGCCGGACGTAAGCGGTCGATCTCATCCGCTGTCAAATCACCCGAATCCACGCCCGAATACTCGTCGAAGATGTGGCGCGAGCTGGCAATCGGGGTCTCTTCCAGTTCATTGATGTCCGCGGGGGCGTCGCCATTGCGCCAATAATTGGTCAAAAAGACGCGCGTCCAGGTATTGCCAGATTTGGGATAACTTGCCAACCATGTGATTTTCGCCATGAGCGCCTCGTTACGATAGCACGGGAGCGGCGGCGAAATCAGCTTCGAGCAGCGTCATCAGTTCATCCAGCAAAAACGGATGATGCGGGCGTTTGATGATGCTCAGTTGGGCACCCTTGGCGAGCGCCGTCAATGCCCCAAAGTGGGCGCTGTCGGCTCCCATCTGCTCCATGATGCGGCGGCGATACACCTGATTGCGCAGTGCCCGCACCTTCATCATGCCGCTGACTGGCTTCACCTCCAGTTGGGCTTCGTTGTTGGGCTGCAACAGATAGATCGAGAAGATGCGCAGCGGCTCCGCCCGAAAGCTGTCGGCAACGGGCAGCGCGAATTTTTCGAGTTCGGGGCGCACCCGTTGCAAGCCCTCCGCCGCCGTCGCCAACTTCTCAAGCGATTGTGCCCACAATTTCATCTGTGGAAACGCCGGTGCCGCCATCGGCACATTGCCCGCGCCGGCAAAGACGACCGTGATATCATCGGCGAGCAAACGGTAGCCCCGTTGGGTGAGTGCCGCCGCCGTCGTCGATTTGCCCGCGCCGCTCACGCCCGTGAACAACGCCGCCCCCGCCGGGGTTTCGACGGCGCTGGCGTGCAGCGGCAGCATTCCGCGTTGGTGCAACAAGGCACCCAATGCCGAGCCGAGCAGAAATAATTGCACCGACTCGGCATCCGCGCCGGACAGCACCTCAATCGTGATCGCCCGTCCGTCATGGACGTGATAGCGCGCGACCTCCGGCACCGTCAGCAAAAAATCACGCGGGGCGATCTGATAGAGCACGCCGTCGCTGGTGGCGTCGGGCAGCGTGTCGGGCGTGGCACCGAAACGAATGCTGATGGTAGACGATTCGTCCGCGGGGGATGGCTCTGTTTGCGGTTGCGCCCATAACCCCCGAATCGGCTCCTCCGAGGTCACATGCAAGCCGTAAAGATTATAAAAATACATACATGTTCTTCCTCAATGGGGCGGCTATGATGGCAAAATTGACTCCCGTCATCACGAGACGAGGCGCACGGACTCTTGTGCCGACAAAAACGCGCTATCTGGTAGGGACGGGCAAGGGATTCTGTTGAAAAAGTCGGACACCCCGTTGAAAAACAGGGGCAACCCAATGGGGTCGCCCGCCGATTCAAACCCTTTTTCAACAGAATCCAAGGCACACCCTCATCGCCGCCGACGACAGCGCGTTTTTGCGAACCGTGAGCGGCAGTGAGACGCGCGCGCTATTTTTTACGAACCAACCGGGACGGTCGGGCCGTAAGGTGTTATGGTCGTACCACCAGTTTCAATAATAAACGGATTCCCAGAGTGCGCATCACGGGTGCTTAAATCGATGAGGCGTGGGGTCTCCCACGCTTGACGGGGGGCAGTTTCGAGAATCGTGGACGAGGGCATGGGTGATCTCCTTGGTATGATGGGTCAAATTATTTTGATGATAAAAGGTGACGCGGAATGATTTTATAAAAAAATTGCTATTCTCGCAAATGTCCGTTTATGGACACAAGTTTGCGCCGAGACGCCCTCGCGCGCCATCCTTTTTGGACTGAGGCACGGGGACGCTCTCGGTTTAGGAACCCGATTTGGGACCCACCGCGACGAAATCGATGGTGGTGATGGTTTCGACCTGTGCGGGTGAACCGGACTCAGTATGAGTGGCGCTCAAGTCGATGAGGCGCGGGGTCTCCCACGCTTGGCGAGCGGGCACGATGGTGTTTTGGGTGTCAAGAAGTTGCTGCATCGGATGATCTCCAGTTTGGGGGTAGGGGGCAAGCGCAAATTAGAACGCTTGGTTAGGAACAAAAGAATGAGGATAGTATAGCAAAAAATAACGTGACTACTCAGGTCGACTTTGCACATGACAACGGTTAGCTTATTATTTTCACTCAGGGAAAACTGTCAAAAACTGTCAGCGTTTTCAAATATCACCCTATCACAACAATATTTGATAAATCGACTTAGCGGTTTTCCCCGAGGGGAAGATATAAAATTAAGATGTGCAAAGTCGAACTTCATGCCTCTCTGTTTATTTTATTCTGTTTCTATACCTGAGTAGTCACCCTGATTTTAACTATCTTCGATCCACCGGGCTGTTTTCGTCGCCAGCCGATCCAGCGCCTCAACCGACATGCGAATATGTTCCTCTTTGGTGTCCTCGATTTTGTTGTGCGAGATGCCGTATAAGCTTTGCACGAACAACATGATCGTCGGCACCCCCGCGCGGGCGACTTCGGCGGCGTCGTGCAGAGGACCACTCGGTAAACGGTGCGAGATCGTGGTGACCTCAAGGATCGACTCTTCACAAAATTCGATCAAGCGGGGGTCAAACAAGATGGGGTGAATGTCCCAAATTTTGCTCCATGACACGGTGACATTTTCCTCACGAGCGAAACGTTCACTCGCGTCCCGCGCTTCACCGTACATGTGCGCCAACGAGCCGGCATCCAAATGGCGTTGATCGAGGGTCATATCGCACTGGGCAACCACCGAGGTGACGATACCGGGCTTGGTCTCCACCCGACCGACCGTGCAGACGCCGCCGTAGCGTTTGGCGATTTCGCGGATTTCCAGCGCCAGCTTAGCGGCAGCACCCAACGCATCGCGTCGTTTGTCCATCGGGGTCGATCCCGAATGGGCGGCTTGCCCGATGAAGCGGATGGCGTGCCGTTCGACGCCAAAAGTGCCCAAGACCACGCCCAACGGCAAGTCCATGCTTTCGAGGACGGGTCCCTGTTCGATGTGCAGTTCAAGGTATGCCGCCGCGTTGCTTAGTTGCTTGTGGGCTTCATTGGCTTTGTCGAGATCGATACCGAAGCGCGCCATGGCGTCGGTCAGTTTAATGCCGTCCTTATCGACCAGATGACGCAGATCGTCGGGGTTCATCGTGCCGGATGCAGCGCTTGACCCAAACAGGCTGCGCCCAAAACGTGCGCCTTCTTCGTCCGCCCAACTGACCACGCGAATCGTGATCGGGGGCGTGCCTTCGGCGGCGAAACGACGCAGCACTTCCAAACCCGCCAAAACATTCAGGCAGCCATCCAGCCAACCGCCATCGGGCACCGAGTCGATATGCCCGCCGATGATAAGCGCTTTGTCGGACTCGCCGCGCAGGGTTGCCCACAAGTTGCCCGCTTCATCGGTCTCGACCTTGACCGGCAGTTCGGCAAGTTTAGCTTTGTACCAGTCGTTGGCGCGCGCCCATGTATCCGTGAAGGCGACGCGGTGGGCACCCTCGTCGTCGCCCGTCAAGGCGCGCAGTTCTTTCAGTTCGTCAAGCGTGCGTTGGGGATTTAAGAAGGTCTCGGTCATGATGGAGTCGTCCTCACTGAATGGGGTTAACGCTATGAGGATAGCGAGATCGGGAGGGGGAGTCAAATCGGGACAATGGTCGCGCACTCCCTGCCCCGATTCGATTTAGTTACTTTCCACGTCGCTGGGATCTTGTTTTTGGGCTTCTTGGGCACGCTCGGCGAGGCGCTTCAAATCGCCCAAAATCATTTTATCAGCGTTGCTTTGGGCTTGCAGTGCCAGTTCGTACCATTCATTGCGTTCCCAGCGTAGGACGGCTTCGATGCGTTGCGCCAAATTACCCGCTGCCACTTTTTGAATTTTAGGGTTTTTCATGCGCGCATTATTTTGCAGGGCGCGCCATTTAAGTTTTTGGTCAGACAATTGCTGTTCGGCAATTTGGAAAAGGCTATAGGTTTTGCCAAACATGCCGACACTAGACCAGGCGGTCAAGGCGACTGAACAGGCATTAGTGACACTCCGCAACCGCTAAAGCGGCGCGGCTTCTTGTGGAGTCGTGTCTCTGGCGAGTCTTTCGGCTCCAAATAGCCACGTCACTGACAGCAAGCGATCACGATTCTCGCTTTCACGAGCTACTTGCCGAGTGTCCCCCGGAACTAACGGCGGTCCGTTTT
>JBBRTY010000060.1:0-19508 GCA_038248285.1 Aggregatilineales bacterium | reverse complement strand
CTCTACATTTACGTTGATGAGACGATAGGGGTTGGCAACAAAAAACAAACCCGCCCTATTGTGGTTAGGTGCCCGCAACGGAGATCGTTGGTGGGGCGGATTAGGCGCTTGTCAAATGTTATCAACTCACATTGTCCCCACGCCGTATATCCGCCCTTTGAAACCCCACATTTCCCCCGGTACCATGACGAGCATATTTTGCACTAAAGTGAAATGCACCCGTAAGCCATGATGCCATCTCAAAGAGGATTTATGTTCCATGGAAAGCTAATTGTGATCGTTCTGATAGTCATCCTGGTGGGGATGAGCCAACTAGTGACGGCGCAAGGGGTCGCCCCCCAAGCCACTTGCACAGGGTCAGCCCTGCAAGCACTCCAAGCTGCTGCCGCCCCGCTAGACTACGCCGCCACCTGTGCGGTATTCGTGCCGTGTGTGGCGGAAGGCGTTACGGTGTCGGTGTGTCAATTGCGGGCGGCACTTGACGCCCGCAGTAGGTGCCCAGCAGCCGACATCACCTGTGCCGACCGGAGTCTCTTGATGGCGGCTGCCCTCGACTCGATTTACGCTGACGGCTACCTGCCTATGCCCGATGAGACTCAGGTGGTGGCAGCGTTGGAGACGGGCTTTGGGCTGATGAATGCCGGAGAATATGCCGAAGCCGCCGCCCACTATGCCACGCTCGAAAATAGCAGGCTAAACCCGATGCTGATGCTGAGCCGCGCCCTTGCCCGACGACTGGCGGGTGATTCGGCGTCCGCCCTCAACGATATCGATGTAGCCCTGGCGCATTCCCCTACCCATGCGCTCAGCCACTATCTGCGGATAATGGTCTTAGGCGCTATGGGGCAAACCGAAGATGCCGCCTATACCACTTATACGCTGGCGGGCATTGTCGGCGCTGATCCTGATGTCGCGGCACTCGTCACCGCACTCCAAACGACGTTTCCGTTGGATGAAGCACGGTTCGAAAACTGGCAGTTGTACCCCGTGTTTGGGCGCAGTGGCGGACCCAGCGGTGCCGCCTTGCGCGATTTGCATCATCAACCGGCTCGCATAGTGCGTTTGGTGCGGGACGCAGCGGGCGCGGTGGCGCTGTTCGATTACTTTAATGCCGAAGAAGCATGGTTTTATGGCGATGCCCGCCCGTTGATAGTGCGCTTTCCGGCGGGTGGCTTGGCGACGCGCTTGGCATCGTCCGATGGCAGCACCGAGCTGCGCCTGATCCCCGTTGATGTGGGCTATGAACTGTCCGATAGCCCGACGGGCTTCGAGTTTAGCCTCCACAATCGTTACCTGCTGGTTCCCGAAGGCGCGCCCGACCCCCGTTCGACCTATGCGAGCATCCACTGTGATGTCCTCAGCGTGGCAGCAGAGGGTATCTTTGTGACGGATATCCGCACGCTGGTTGAGGTGCCCACCGCCATTGCCGTTTACGATCAGCCCAATGGCAATGTCATCATCACGCCCCCGTTCGTGCGATTATTGGACGAAACACGCTGCCTTGACGAGACGGCATGGTGGCAAGTGGATGCTGGAGCAGCGGCTACGGGTTGGGTCAGCCTGAACGATGAAGAGGTGATTTTGTTGTGGGCGGTATCGGGCAATGTTGAGCCGCTGTACTGCCCCGGCACGCTAACGCCCCGTCTTGGCACCTTAACACGCGGGCGGGTGATCCCCGGCTTGGGGGCGAATGCCCTGCGCAGCGAACCGAAGCGGGACAGCACCCAAGTAGGCACCTTGCCCGAAGGTGCCGAATTTGCCGTCACCAGTGATCCGGTCTGCGCCGATGGCTTGGTATGGTTTTGGGTGGAGGCGGGCGGCATGAGCGGCTGGACGGCAGAAGGGGAAGCCAATATCTATTGGCTGGAACCGTTGGCACCGTAATCATTCGGCAAAGCATAAAAAACACCAAACAGGAAGGCGCGAAGAAGATTTATCTTGCTTCGCGCCTTCCTATGTCATCTTGTGCGTTTAAGCGTATGCCTTGACTTGCGCACGCGCTTCTACGCGCATTGTCACTGCCCCGCTCGGACGCAGCGTGATCAGCGGATCCATGCCGACGGTCGTTTGACCGGGAGGCAAGCGCAGTTGATAGCGTTGGGCGATGGTTGCCAACATCAGGCGCGTTTCCATCTGGGCGAAACTATTGCCGATGCACACGCGCGGACCGCCCCCAAACGGAATATAGGCGTATTTGTGGGTGGTGCCTTCGTTGTCGGGGCTGAACCGCTCCGGCATAAAGCGATCAGGCTCCGCCCAATAGCGCCCGTCGCGGTGGGTGTGATAGGAAAATACGGTGATCTCGGTACCTTCCGGGATCGGGTACTCACCGATGCTGGTCGCACGGATCGACCGCCGCCCAAAGGAATAGGCGGGGGGGTACAAGCGCAGCACCTCTTTGGCGATCATCTCGGTGTAGGGCAGTTGTTTCAAATCGGCTAAAGTCGGCGTGCGCCCCGCCAACACGGTATCCAATTCCTCGTGCAGTTTGCGTTCCACATCCGGGTTTTGTGCCAACAGCACCCACGTCCAATTCATAGCATTGGCGGTGGTTTCGTGTCCGGCGAGGAACAAGGTCACCACTTCATCGCGCACTTGGCGGTCATCCATCGCCCCGCCGTCATCATCGCGCGCCAAGATCAGCATCGACAAGAGATCGCCTTTGTCCTCGTTTTCGGCGCGGCGCTCGCGAATCAAGGTGTACATAATGTCATCCAAGGTGCTGACAGCGTTCCGTTCGCGCCAACGCTTGGGCGTCGGCACCCACGAGGGCAGGATATCAAACGGGTTCATCATATGTTGCAAGACGAGCAACGCCGCCGCCACCCGCCCCGAGTCTTGGGTGACATCGGCATTAAACAGCGCTTGCGCCACAATCGAGAGCGTGCCCCGTTGCATTTCGGGATCGACCCGAATTTCTGATTTGCCCTGCCAGCCATCAATCATGCGGGTGGTTTGATCGACCATGATCTGCGCATAATTTTCGATTCGACGGGTGTGCAGCGAGGGTGCGACCAAACGGCGCTGGCGCTTCCAAAACTCGCCATCGCTGGTCAACAAGCCATTGCCGAGAAAACGCGCCAAGCCGCGCGTCGTATTTTTGTAATCGGAGCCTTTGTGGAAGTCATCCGCCTTGACCACCAACAGCTCATACAAGTGTTCCGGGCGGCTAAGCATAATTTGGCTTTCGCCGCCGACTCGTAAGGCATAGATATCCCCGTAAGTATCGAAATAGCCCTCTAGTATGCCGATCAGGTCGTTTTGAAGGGCGCTGAACAGGCGAAGTTGAGGGATAATACCGCGAATTTCGGGCGGTCCGGGGATCACAGGTTGTTCCATGATGAAGATTACCTTTACAACTTGTCGTTTTATGTACATACTGTACAGGATATAGCATAAGTTGTCCGCAAAAAATGTCAACGAGCAATTTTCACACTGTGTAGTATAGATGACAGGTGTTTATTATGCCGGTAAAATCGCCAGCAAAACCCGCCAGAACCGCCCCCCCAGCGCCCCGCACCAAACGCCAAGACCCACGTATCGGGCGGACATTGAAGCTTCTTGGCAACTCGCTGCGGGAACTGATCCTCGAACACGGCTACAGTTCCCTAAGCATCCAAGATATCACCGACCACGCCGATGTCAGCCGCACGACGTTTTATCTGCACTTCAAAGACAAAGATGATCTGTTGTTCGCCACGATGGAACAAATTTATGGTGAATTGGGCAGGAAACCCCTGGCAGCCTTACAAGCGGTGACGACGTTAGAGGAGTTCGCCGCTATCGCTTGTGACCCGGCAGATTACCAGCATGTCGCCGAAAATGCCGAGTTTTACCG
The DNA here is from genome assembly GCA_038248285.1 of Aggregatilineales bacterium. Lineage (GTDB taxonomy): Bacteria > Chloroflexota > Anaerolineae > Aggregatilineales > Phototrophicaceae > Flexifilum. The sequence goes on along the minus strand of JBBRTY010000060.1, from coordinate 15,670 downwards.
GATTATGTTGGGAAAACAGGGATCGGCAGCGTTCATTCAACGGGTGACGACGTATCTGACGAGCGTCTTTCATGAAGAACTGGTACAGCCGTTGTTGCCCGCCAATGATGACCTGCCGATCCCGACGGAGGTGATCGCTGCATTTTTTGCCGGGGCGCAGGTGGGATTGATCAATTGGTGGCTGCACCATGACCTCAGTTTGACCCCCGCGCAAATGGCGAAGATGCAATATCAGCTCACCTTCGAGGGCTTAAGCGCGATGATGCCCCGCAATTTTACCGATGCGCACTCCCCTTCTGCAGCGGTTGCCACAGACGACAGCCTGTGAAAATGGCAATTTGGCGGTAGGATCAGGGGGTAAGGATAGGTTCACAAGGAATTGAGTGATGTCTGACCAACCGAGTCGCGTTGAAGAGCTTGGCACCTATGAAATGGTGTGGGATTGCAAATTTTGCGGCACGCACGGTTTGCCCGCCCGAACGCATAAATTTTGCCCCAATTGTGGCGCGGCGCAAGACCCGCGCTCGCGGCGTTTTCCCGCCGATAGTGACAAGAAAAAAGTCGAGGCGTATGTCCATAAAGGCGCGGATGTGATTTGTGCCGCGTGTTCGACCCCTAACGCTGCCGACTCTAAATTTTGCCAACAATGCGGCAATCTCTTAGAAGGGGCGACTGCTGTCAGCCCGCTGGCGTCACAAGTGCGCCGAGAAACCGAGTCGTTTACAGCGCAAGCCCAGCGCAATCTCGACCAAGAGCAGATCGACAGTGATTTGAAAGCAGCGGGTGTCGGCACGGTGCCCACCAGCCCGTTCAGTCTGCGCACTGTCGCGATCATCGGGGTGGTGGCGGTGGTCGTGATCGGCGTGCTGTTCTTGATCTTTGGGCGACGCGAATCTGCCGCCCTCGTGAGCGGGCATACGTGGGAACGCACGATCACTATCGAGCAGTTTTCGGTCGTCCCCGCCGAGGCATGGTGCGATCAACTGCCGAGCGGTGCCTACAGCGTAGCGCGGCGGCAAGAACAACGCAGTTCCCGCAGTGTCGCCGATGGCGAAGAATGCGCCGTCCGGCGGGTCGATAACGGGGATGGCACCTTTAGCGAGCGGCGCGAATGCCAAACCACTTATCGCGAAGAACCGATCTATGATGCCTATTGCAGCTTCTCGATCAACCAATGGGTCACCCAACGGACGACGACTAGCAACGGCATGGGCTTAAATTCTGAGATCGCGTGGCCCCTCACCAACGTCTCTGGCGGCACCTGCTTGGGGTGCGAACGCGAAGGCGACCGTGACGAAAATTACATCTTGATCTTGAATAGCGAAAACCGTGAAGTGCGCTGTGAGGTCGATTTCGACTTATGGGAACGCGCCGCCATAGAGACATCGTGGAAGATTCAACTGAATGCCGTCACTGGACAGCCCATTTGTAGTTCGCTGGAGCCGTCCGGGTGAAAAAGCAACTAAAGCGTATTTTCTTGCGCCTTCTACCGGGCTGGATCGCCTTGATGCTGTTGATCGTGTTCGTGCTGCCGACGGCGCTGGCGGCGACGCTCGGCGCGACCGGACGTATCCTCGATCAATTGCCCTATTTGACGGGCGTGACGGTCAGCGAACGCATTAGCGTAATCGCGCCTTTTTTTACGGAGGAAGTCCGTCATTGGGATGAGGAGATCAACCGCTGGGCACAACAGTATGATTTGGATCCCAACTTGCTGGCGACCGTCATGCAGATCGAGTCCTGCGGCGATTGGACGGTCTCCAGCCCGGCGGGGGCGCAGGGGCTATTCCAAGTAATGCCCTTTCATTTCGCGGCGGGCGAAAATCAAATCGATCCCGACACCAATGCCATGCGCGGCGCGAACTTCCTCAATGTCTGCCTCGATTACTCGGAAGGTGATCCCGCGTTGGCGATGGCATGTTACAACGGCGGGCAAACCATCGTCTCGAAACCGAGTAGCGAATGGGCAAGCGAAACCCGACGCTACTACCAATGGGGATCGACCATTTACGCCGATGCGGGACTATCCAAAGACACTAGCCCCGCCTTGCAATCATGGCTAGAGGCGGGCGGCACCTATTTATGTGACCTGGCGGCACAGTCACTTGGGCTGAGCGGCTGATCGGGCATATAAAAAGATCGTCAGAGTTTGCCCATTTCTATAGACACTCTGGCACCGATGCGAGTATGATAAAGAGTAACTTCTAACAATTCTTCTCAAGTTTCTCGATGGTAGGGATGGTGTTATGCCTGTATACACGTATCGCCGCGCGGATGGTACGACATTCGATCTTCGGCAAAAATTCACCGATGACGCCTTGAGTGTTGATCCTCAGACCGGTCAATCGGTCACGCGAGTCGTGCAAGCAGCCGGCGTCATTTTCAAAGGCTCTGGTTTCTACGTGAACGACAGCAAGAGTTCTTCAAAGTCGAGTATGATGACGCCGGCAAAGTCAAAAGACGAGTCGTCGAGTTCGGGCGAGTCGTCGTCTGGGGAGTCTTCATCGTCGAGCGATTCTGGCAAAGAATCCAGCAATAACGGCGGCGACAAAAGCGCGAGTGAGAAAAAAGCGGAGACCAAGACGACTGTGGAGTCAAAAACCAGCGGGTCGAAGTCTAGCGAGACAAAATCGTCCGCCCCGGCGACCTAACGACGCGCGTTCTACCCCCCAGCCTATCCACAAAAACGCTCACCCCACGAGGTGAGCGTTTTTGCTGGGAGGATGCCGCGCTAGACCGAAGTTTCTTGGCGGTAAAATTCGAGGAACGTTAGTTCGGCGCGGCGGCGTAGATAACTGGCGGTCTTGGGTGGGGGATTGTGGGTATAAAAACGCACTAGCTTTTCCAGATAGACGGGCAGCGGGGTATAGACCATGCCCAATTCTTCTTTGCTCAGCGTGTTGTCCAGTTCCGACATCCAGCGTTCACTAAACGGGGAGCAATCGGGCAAAAAGCCCTGTGCTTCCAGTTTGCTAGAAGCGATGCGCACAATCTCGGCTTGGACGCCTAAGAACCCCCCCACGAGATTCAGATACTCATCCAGCGTGACCGTCTCTTCTTGCGCGATGTTATAGGCTTTGCCGATGCCTAGCCCTGTATCCAGTAAGCGCATGATGGCGTTGACGACATCCGCGACATAAACATGCCGAAGCGGGTAGTTGGGCGTTTCCGGCGCGAGGATCGGTCCCTCGTCTTTGAGGCGGAGAATGTAATTGTAGAGGCGATGGAAATGATCCCGCTCACTGCTGATCATCGGGATGCGGAGCGAGGTGTAGGGGAAACTGATCGTCTCCCACGCCGAGACCATGGCGTCCTCAATCCGGCGCTTGTCCATGCCATACAGCCATTCTTGATGACCATACGACTCTAGTTTGGGGGCGGGCATCAAGCGTCCATCATAATCGACTTCTTTGGAGGGGCGCGGCGCGCCTTCGCGCACAAGGTAGATTTGCCCGGTACTCAGGAAGATATAGCGTCCGGTGCGCCCGTTCAAAAGTTCGAGGATGGTTTCTGCCTCGGCACCCTTATAGATAGCATTGTCGATCACGGCGTCAAAGGTGCGCCCACGCAGTGCCTTGTCTAAATCGGCGCGCAAGGTGCGATCCCCTTGGAGGCGTTCGACCTCGGCACGCAATTCGTCGGGGGTACGTCCCCGATTGAAAACAGTGACGCGGTGCCCCGCTTCAAGCAGGGCGCTGGTCAAGTAATGCCCAACATTGCGCGTGCCCCCGATAATTAAAATATTCATGTGATTTTATTCAACGCGCACGACAAAGGCGCGTTTGCTCCTTTCGACACTCAGGATGGATGAACTTGTAACGCCCCCCACAGCGGATAGGGATTTTGAAAAAGAAGATAAAGCGCCTGTGTGATGGGTGATTGTGACCAAATAGTATCTTCAAAATACGAACCAACAGTTAAAAACGCACTATCGTTTGTCTGAATTTCCTAAACACTGCCAATCATAATCAGGTATAAGGGGTTTTACAGTTGGCAACTTTGTACATTTCAGATAGTTATATTTAGTTAACATGTACAAAAAGGTGCAAAACCCACGCGAATTTGGTAAATTTGGTAAAAATGCCTTACCCCCTTTGGATCATTTTGAACAGCCTATCCCCGTAGCCCTGTTTTCTCCACCAAGTGCGCCGCGTCGAAAGTGTCACTCAGGGTCAGGCTTTGATCGATATACAGGCTGTACCACAAGTGAAAAATGAAGGTCGTCCACAACGACCACAACTCGTATTTACGTTCAACGATGTGGGCGTTCTTGATCGCCTCGACCGTCTCCCATCGGAAGATGCCGACCGACTCGACCCGCTCGCGGGTGAGCGTGGTCTCGATCAAGGGGCGCAAAATCGTGCGCATCCATTCCGACGCGGGCGGGGTGAAGCCCCACTTCGGACGGCGTAAAATCGTTTCTGGCACCACATCGCGGACGGCATCTTTGAGGACACGTTTGAAGTCCCCCCCCAGTTTGTACGATGTTGGCAGCCCTAGCGCCAATTCGACCACGCTCCGATCTTGAAACGGCGCGCGCGCCTCAAGCGACATCGCCATGCTCATCTTGTCCACCCGCAGGTTCATGTTTTCCGCCAGCACCAAGCGCAAATCGGCAAAAGCGATCTGTTCGATAAACGAACCTGCCCCCGGCGCGTGCAGATACGGCGACAAGATGCCATCCACAACGCGCTCGCTGTCCTGCGCCGACGTCACCGACCGCAAAAGTTCCGCCACGCGCGGATGCTCCATGCGGCGCAACCATTCCAGATAGCGGGCTTGGGGCGTCGTTTGGCTGGCTTTGCGCGCCAACTTGCCCAACGCGGCGGAATCAGTGCGCCGGAAAATTGGATTCAAAAGGTGATCGCGCAGCAAGGCGGGCACACGCAGATAGCGTGATAACGTCTGTTCCGCTCGATAGTGGGTATAGCCGAAAAAGACCTCATCGCCCCCTTCGCCGCTGAGCAACACCGGCACGCCTTGGGTGCGCGCCAACGCCGTGACGAACGCGGTTTGGATGATCGTCGGCATGGAGATCGGCTCGTCCATCGCATAGATCAAATGGGGCAACAGCCACGCGATGCGCTCATCGTTGGGGATGGTGATCACCTGATGATCGGTGCCGAAGTGCTGCGCGGCTTGGGCGGCATAGCGGACATCAACATTGAATTTGAGGTCGGTCGGGCTGCCCGGTTCGGCTTCAAAGCCGACGGTGAACGTGCGCACGGGATAGGGGCTATACTGGCGCATCAACGCCACAATCGCCGACGAATCCACGCCTCCGCTCAAAAACGCCCCCACCGGCACATCGCTCATCATCTGCCGTTCGACCGCCCCTTGCAAGGTGGCGCGCACTTGGGCGACGCTTTGCGGGTAAGGGGGCGCGTTTTCGGTGTGATAGGCGGGGTGCCAATAGCGCCCGCTGGTGATGCCTTCCCGCCCGACGCGGATATATTCCCCCGGCGCTAGTTTTTGCACCCCCGCGAACAACGTTTGGGGCGGTGCCACAAAGCCCAAGACCAGATACGTGGGCAGGACAGCGGTATTGACGGCACGCCGCAAATGGGGGTGTTCAAACAGCGCTTTGACTTCTGACGCGAACAAGAATTCGCCCGCGCCCATGTCGGCATAATACAGCGGTTTTTCGCCCAAGCGATCCCGCGCCAAAAGCAATTCGGCACGGGCGGCATCCCACAAGGCGAAGGCGAACATGCCGTCCAGATACTCCAACACGCCGACGCCCCACTGTTCGTAGCCATGCACGATCACTTCGGTATCGGTTGCGGTGGCGAAGTGGTGTCCAGTCTGCTCTAAGATCGCCCGTAAAGCGCGATAGTTGTAAATCTCGCCATTGAAGACGACGATGGTCTGGCGATCTTCGCTGTAGAGCGGGCCAGCAGGCGCAGCAAGGTCGATGATCGCCAAGCGCCCCGCGCCAAAGGATAGGGTTTGCTCGTTATGGGTGCCATAGCCATCGGGTCCGCGATGTGCCAGTGTGTGCGCCATCCGTTCGACCATCCCCGCGTCCGCCCCAGTCGCCGTAAAATGACCGAAAATGCCACACATGATCTATCCCTTAGAATCAGCCCGCAAGACAAACACAAACGCAGCAGCAAACACACCCGGCAACACATTTTTGAGGACGCCCGTGCCCTCATAGGGGATTTCGCGCTGAATCTTGAAGCCCAGCCCTTTTGCCCACCAGTGAAAATCAGCGCGCGTCCAATAGCGCAGATGCTCCCCCGGTGTGACCACCCATTGCAACGGAAAGCGCCCCATCAGTAAGCGTAACCGATGTTGATGAAAACCAGTATTGGGAATCGACACAATGATCCCTTTGCGGACGAGTGGGCGCAAGCTGAGCAACAGGCTTTCGGGGTCGGGGATATGCTCGATGATCTCGGACAAGATCACCCAGTCAAACGCGATCCCAAGGAACGCCTCGGTCACGACAGCGGCAATCGGACGGTTGATATCCCCAAGCGCGACGTTTAAACCCTGCGACTGGCAAAAATCAACCGCCTTTGCCGACACATCCAGCCCATAGCCCCGAATGCCGCGCTTCTGGATCAGGTAGGCAAGCAGGGCACCATCGCCCACGCCCAAATCTAAGACAGCATCGTTTTGGGCGACCACGTTCACAAAAACATCGGCACGCCGCTGACGCCATGGGGACAGCGCGCCCATCGTGGTCTCGGCTTTCGCTTCCCAATAGACATCATAATCAACGACGCCCAAACGGGCGGTAGCGGGATAGGCGAATAAGCGCCGCACCCCGCGATAACGATTCGCCAGCCATAGATAGATCGGGCGCAAGGGCGACGCCCGCAGCCCACTTTTGAGATCGGTCATGGTTCTTCCTTTACGAATGGAGGGTTCGCGGCGTCTTGTGCTAAGCGCCGCAACGGGGGCAAAGTGGCGCGTGCCGTCAACAACGCCGCAACCACAAAGACGGCATCCAGCAGCAACGCCCCGCCGACCGCCGCTGTGCCTTCGGGGGAAGCGGGATCGCTGCCGACTGCCGCCACCAGCAATAAGCTCCCCGGCACCAGCACCAGCAGTAAACTCGCGCTTTTGGCGAAAATCGCCCCGCGCATTAGGTCAAGGGCACGGTAGACAGGACCCAAGACGCCCGCCACCGCCGTGATCACGCCAAACGGGGTGAGCGCGATCAAGCTTGGGATGGCGGCGTCCCACTCGGCACCCAAAATCGGCGGGATGGCGAACGGGGCGACCAACGCCAGCGCCCCATAGACCACCGCCCCGCCGACCGCCAGCGCGATCATGGCGCGCGGGATGCCCCGCCACAACTGGGCAAAATCTCGCCGCCCGACGGCTTGGGGCACGACCGTTTTGAGGTTTTCAAACAATGCCGAGGTCAAAATGCCGACATTGGTGATGCCCGTCATCGCCAGTGTTAAAAAGCCGACGGCGCGCTCCCCGCCGATGATGCCGACGATCTGGATGGGGATCTGCACGCTCAGCTCTGCTAAATTTTTATCGACGGCGTTCGCCACCCCAAAGCGCCAATAGGGACGCGCCGAGACCCGCCCGATGCGGCTTAAAATCACGCCGATGCCCGGCAAGGGACTCTCGCCCTGCCCCCGTACCCGCGCATAGAGGATCAGCGCCAACGCCAAGGTCACATAGGCATATGCCAAGCGCGCCATCACCAGTGCCGCCGCATCCGCTTGAATCAGCAGCGCGCCGATCACACAGACCGACAACACCAGTTGATTGACCACCCCGACGATGGCGATCAACAGCATCGAACGGCGCGCCTGTAACGCCGTCAAGATCAGGTTATAGACGCCATCCGCCAACAGCCCAAGCGCCAAGCCCGCCGCCAAATCGCCGACGGTCGGGTTACCGTAGAGCGTCGTTGCCAGCGCTCTGCCGACCCAGAACATACCCGCGATCAGGATCACATTGACCACGACATTGATCTGCAAGTGAAACGCGAGCAAGTCGCGCACCTCGTCGTCTTGTTTCGCCCCGATGGCGACCGCCAAGCGCGATCCCGTACTGGTGCCCAAGCCGGTGAGGTCGAGCAGTTGCGCCATGCTCACCAGCGACGCCGCCCATGCAAAGACACCGCTGCCTTCGGGACCGAGCAAGCGCCAAACCAACAGCGACGATATGAAGCTGAGGATGGTGGCGACGATCTTGCCCATTTGCAACGCCAGCGTATCGCGCATGAAACGGGTGCTGAGGAGGCGACGGGCGGAGTCAATCACGGGGTTTCGGCGTACAACGCCAACAACTGCTCCGCCACCGCGTCCCATGTCTGCATTTGGGCATGGGCGCGTCCGGTATACCCCATTTGGCGGGCGGTATCCGGTTGGGTCAAGAGGGTCGTGAGCGCTTGTGCCAACAGCACGGGATCATTTTGCCCGACCAACAAGCCCGTCACGCCGTCGATCACAGCATCCGCCGCGCCACAATCGCGCGACCCGATCACCGGCAGACCGGCAGCGCTCGCCTCCAGTAATGCCAAGCCGAAGCCTTCAAATTTCCAGTCGATGTTTTGCGACGGCAAGGCGAAAACATCGGCGCTGGCGTAGGCGTGCAGTAAGGCGTCATTGGGCAAGCCGCCCGTCAGTTCGACAGTCTCGTCTAAACCCAGATCGCGAATCGCCGCCCGTACTTGTGCCACATACGGGCGATCCGTCTCCAGCGAGCCGACGATCCGGCAGCGGACAGCGGGGATGCTTTCGCGCACGAGCGCCATTGCTTGCACCAAGTCGAGGGTGCCCTTGCGCGGCTTGACCACCCCCACACACAAGACCGTCGGGTGCGGGTGGGGCAACCGCTCCAAAGGGGCGAAGCGCTCAAAATCGACGCCATTGCCGACGACGGCAGTCCGCGCACCGGGGATCACCGTTTCGACCACCTCGGCAGTATAGCGGCTGACGCAGATCATCAGCGCACGGCGAAAAGCGGCGGCGTAGATCGTGCGGGCGGGCGGGCGGCGGATCACGCTGGCGCGGACATAACTGCCATGCCCCGTGACGAACAACGGGCGCTCCCCGGCGAGGGCAGCCGCCAACGGCGCATACGGTTCAATCAGGCTGTGGATCACGTCACAAGACCGCAGGGCAGCGCGCGCCGCCCTAAGGACGCGCAACTGGCGCAGCAGCATCCCGCGATCCAGCGGCTCGACGGTGGGGAGCATGGGCAACACGTCCACATCAGCAATGGGCGGGCTGTTCCGCGCCGCGATCACGGTCACGCGCGCCCCCGCCGTTTGCAAGGCGCGGATCACGTTTAGGCTGTAGCGCGCCCACCCGTGCCGGTCGCTCAGATCAGCGGCAAGGATGCCGATATGGGGGGGATTAGGGGTCATGATGCGCTAAGGTGGCAAGGATGCTGTGCGCCCGCGCGTCCCACGTATAGTGCGCCCACACCAACGCTTGGGCGTTCGCTGCCAAGCGCCCGCGCAGATCGTCATTCGCCAGCAAGCGCAGAATCGCCGCCGTCCATGCCCCCACGTCGGCGGGGGGCAGCAACAGCGCCGATTCGCCATCGCGCACGACTTCACGCAAGGCGGGCAAATCAGACGCGAGGATGGGTTTGCCCGCCGCCATGTATTCAAAGAGTTTCATTGGGGATGAATGATAGGCGAAAAAAGTATTTTCGGGAGAGGGAATCGCGCAGATATCGCACGCGCTCAAATAAATCGGTACCTGTTCCGGCGCGACTTGTCCGGCGTATAAAAAGCCGTCGTCACTGCCGCGCACTGCCCGCCAGCGCGCCCGCAAGCCTTCCGCCGCCTCGTCCGGTCCGCCCACCAGCCCCAACGAGATGCCCGCCAACGGCGCAAGCGCTTCGACCAACACGCCGGCACCTTTGTCGAAGCCGACCGCTTGCAAGCGCCCGACATAGCCGACGATCACGCCCGACCAGCCGACCGCCAACCGCGCCTCGCTTTGGGTCGGCAACGGATCGAAGCGTGCCCGCCGCACGCCGTCGTGGGCGACCTGCACCCGTTCGGCGTCGGCACCGCGCGCGATTAAGTCATCGGCGAGGTGACGGGTAGTCGTGAAGACACGCTCGACATGGCGTAGTACCCACCCTTGCAGCCCTCGCCCGATGCGCCCTTGTGCCAACATATGCGCCTCATACGCCAGACGGCGGCGCGGCTTGAAGATCGCCAACAGCGCCAGCACCAGCGGATCGCGGCTGTAATAGATGTCGGCGGGGGTGAACAACGCCGCGACCAGCGCCGCCAGCGCAAACGTGAGCGACTCGATCCCGAAGGCGATTTTTGCCCAGATATCTGTCCGCCCCGGCACCCATGCCAACAGGTCAAGACAGGGCAAGCACCGGATGCGAAAATTAGGCGCAACGCCATAATGCGCCCACACATCACCGACGCCGCGCAGTTCGGGGGCGGGGGCACGACGGGCGATCCATAAACTGAGATCGGCACCGGCAGCGGCGAAGGCTTCACAATTTTGGACGATCTGTACACCATGCGCGCGCTCGGTCGGCAGGCGGATATTTGCCAGATAGATCAGCCTCACCCGATCACCTCGCGATACAAAGTTTCATAACGTCCGGCGATGATCGTCCAGTTGTATTCGCGCTCGATCAGCAATCGGGCATTGCGGCGAAGGCGGGCGCTGAGGTCGGGGTCGCCCAATACGCGCGTGATCGCCCCGGCGATGGTTTTGGCGTCGGGCGCGCTGATCAACACCGCGTCGCCGTGCTTGGCATTGATGCCGTCTAAACTGAGGGGCGTTGCCACCATCGGGCAGCCCATCGCCATTGCCTCTAGCACCTTATTTTTGATGCCCGCCCCCATGCGGAGCGCGCTGGCAAACACCGACGCCCGCGCGAAGTAGGGGCGCATATCCGCCACCTGCCCGCTGACGGTGATCGTGTCATCGGCAAGCGCCAACAGTTCGGGCGGGGGATTAGCACCCACCAGCCACAAGCGCGCCGCCGGAATGCGCGACTGCACACGCGGCAAAATCTCGTTTGCCAAGAACAACGCCGCATCAAGGTTGGGCGGATAGCCGAAATTGCCCGTGAACAGGATCGTGTTGGGTTCGCGTGGGCTATCGCTGTAAGGGGGGATGAAGTGCCCCAAATCGACGCCGTTGGGGATGACGCTGAGCCGCAACATCGGGTCTAGGGTGCGCAATTCGTCGCGGTCGCGGTCGGTCAACACGATCACGCGGGGATAGGGGGCAAACATCCAGCGTTCGTACTCGCGCGCCGCGAACCACTGCGCCCGCGCGCCCCACCCCGCCCCCGCCTCGACTTGCCGCCGCAGATACAGGCTGTAACTCTCGTAGGGGGTGATCATCACCGGCAAGGGTTTGACCGCGTGCAAATACTCATAGACCTGAATGCCGCCAAACAGGTGGGCGATGTCGTACTGATCATTCATGACATGTTCGCGAATGGCGCGCCACATGTCCGGCGACCATGCTTGATTTGCGGCTTGGGGGAAGCGCGCGGACGGCATCACCAAGCGGCGGACATAATCCACAGGGGAGCGTTCGGGGTCGGGCAACACGGTGATATGACGAAAGAAAGCGCCATAGACGTCTGAATCATCATCGGCGCTCCCATCATCAAATGCCAATAGATCGATGGTGTGCCCGCGCTCCGATAATTCCCGCGCCAAGTGATAGACGATCAGGCGGTCGCCCAAGTGAAGGGGATAGGGGGGACAGCGCGAGATCAGCAAGACGTGCAGGGGAGAAGCGGATGTCGGCGGGGGTGCGCTGTTGGAGTTCCTCCCCATGGGGTCGTGATCCTTCACTAGTGTGCTGCCCGATGTGCTGCGACAATGATAGCATAGGTAGTTTCAGCATATTGTAGAATGATCGAAAAGTGAAGTGACCATCATGACCTATGCCCTCGATCACCTCGTGATTGCCGTCAACGATCTCGACCGCGCCAGCGCCGATTATCGGGCGCTCGGTTTCACCGTGCTGACGGGGGGCATCCACGCCAACGGCGCGACCCACAACGCCCTGATCGTCTTTGAGGATGGGACGTATATCGAACTGCTGGCGCTAACGGGGCAACCACCGATCCCGGGGTTGATCGACTTTAGCATCCTCAATCAGGGGGGCGAAGGACTCGTCGGCTATGCGCTGGGCACGGATCGCCTCAATGCCGATGCTGCCCGGTTGCGGGCGGCGGGGGTCGCTATTGGGGAGGTCGTCGCGGGGGAGCGTCGCCGCCCCGATGGCACGTTGCTTCAGTGGCAATTGATGCGCATCGAACCGGACGGGCACACGCACGGCTTTGCGCCGTTCTTGATCCAAGATGTGACGCCGCGCGGGTTGCGGGTGCCGCAAGACGCCGCCTCTGTGACGCACGCGAATCGGGCGGTGGGGATTGAGCGGCTAGAGATTCTTGTGCGGTCGGTCGATGATGGCTTAGCGCGGTTGCGGTTGATTTTGGGCGCGCCCCTAACGCCGAAACTCATTCGTTTAGCGGTCGGCAGCATTGCCCTGATGATGCCTCCATCCGAAACGGACGGGGAACAGGTCACGCAGACTCCCGACGTTTTATACCGCATGGTGCTGGCATATAAACGAGATTAAAAAGCCGATTAGGGCGGGGATGCGCTCAGGTAGCTTAGGTGGAGCGTTCGTCCCACACAAATTGACGTGTGTTCGCGCCGAGGGTGGAGGTCACGCGGCGTCCATCGGCGTCGTAACCGTAGCTCACGGTCGTAGCGTCGGGCAGGGTCACGCCGACCATGCGATTCTGCGCGTCGCCGGCGTAGGTCGTCGGTGCGAAACTGCCACTGTAAGTGGCACGGTTGCCGCGTGGATCGTAGGTATAGCTCACCAAGCCGGACGTGTTTTGCGCGGACAGCAGGCGGTCAAGGGCGTCATAGGCGTAGTGGGTGCGGAGTCCGTTGTGGGTTTGGCTCAGGCGGTTGCCGGTGGCGTCATAGGCGAAACGGGTCTCGTAGAGGGGGCATTACCGTAAATTCAGTAGGCTTTTCTTGCCTGTTCTCGTATATCTTTGGGTAATTGACGGTAGGCTTTTAGGAAATCCGCGTCTATAAAAGATTTCATTCCAACATATCCGGATCGAGGGCTTGAGTTTGTCCAGAACGGTGATTCGTAAGCGCTCGCTTAGCCAAAATCGCAAGCGTTTGTTGGGAGCGTGCAAACAAGGCATCCCATCGCTCCTCATCAGCAAGTTCTGCTAAAATCCATTGCGTTACATTGTCCTGTTGATCATCAGGAAGCTTGGTTAATTCAGCAATGGCTTTTTGCATGAGATCAGTCATCACAGCGCCCTTCTTTATTTACTAAACGATGGCTTATCGCCTATTTTAACACGCATTCATTCCCAAGTAGCACAACCAGCTGTTCGCCGTCGATCCGGTTTGGGATACGATCTGCCCATAGACGTTGTACGAATAGGTGTCGGTCACGCTGCCGGACGAGTCGCTGAGGGCGCGGGTGCTGCCGAGCGCGTCGGGGTGGTAGTAGCTGGAATTTCCGGCTTGGGTTTGCGAGACGATCTGCCCGCCGCCCAACACGTAGCTGGTCAGCAGCGCCCCCGATCCGTCTAGTTCGGCGATCACGTCACCATACGTCGAGAGTTCGTCCCATACAAATTGACGTGTGTTCGCGCCGAGGGTCGAGGTCACGCGCCGTCCGTCGGCTTCGTAACCGTAGCTCACGGTGGTGGCATCGGGCAGCGCCCCTAGCCTCTACCGCGCGCGCACCAAACAATTGATCTGCCGGAATGCGGGCAGGGTTTCCGGTCGGCGATCCGCGTCGGGACCATCCACCCCAGTCTCGATGGGCAAGCCAGAATTGGAGCGTGAGCTGAGATCAATCCGCAGGTCGCCCGCCAAGGGAGCCTCGATCAACCAATAAAATTCTACCCCAAACCCCTCGCCATACTCGTCCCTCACCCCACGCCACGGACCCAAGCGCGTATAGATGCGTTGCGCTTGCCCATTGATGCGTAAGGTGTTGGTAAGCTCCTGATGGATGATCCGTGCCAACTCCAACGAGTCATGCGGGATGGCAAAGCGCAGCACGACGGACTCGCCCGCCCGCACCCACACCGGCGACCGCGCCGCCGCCCGCGCAGTGGGGGCGAAACAGTCGTTTAAGGAGACGGTTTGTCCTTGTGGCGGCGGCGGAAAGACGCGCAACCGGCGAGGCAACAACCGCCACGGGGCGCGCTCCACCTGCCGCGCATGGGTGATCGCCGCTCGGATTGGGCGTTGCCCTCGGCGGACACGGGCGCTCAGTCCTTCGCCCACGACCTCAGTCGCGCCTGCCGAGGTGATTTCGACAAAGCCCTCAATGGTGTTCACCGTTAGATCGTCGCCGTCCATTTGCAGCATCGCCGTGCTGCCCACCTTGACCTCGACACCATTGATTAAAAAGTTGACGGTGGTGGCTTCGGGCGCTTGCACGAGCAACCCGCTTTCGGGCACATCGTCGCAAGAAATCCCCGTGAAATGGGTGGACAGGCGGAACGCTTGCATGGGCGCATCATAGCCAGCGGCGCTGGCATCCGGTTCCACAGCGGCATTGCCAAAGAGGATGAAGGTGACGAGTTGCCCCACCACGACATCGGGCAGATCGGCTTGCAGCGCCATCATCGCCACGCCCCATGTTTGGGCGTCGGGTGCCAGCGGCGCAGTCGTCAGCCGCATCAGATCGACGACATCGGCGCGGTCGCCGGGCACTTCAAAACGCCCGGCGGTTTCCGAAAACTCGGCGGTAATGGCGTTGTTGCCATAACAAATTTGATTGCGTCCCAACGCCCCGCACGACTCCGCCGCCGCGTCCAGCGCTGCCTCCACAAACGTCGGGCAACTGTCGGACTGGGCGACGATCAGCGAGACACCGCTCAAGAATACGATCATCAGCAACCACCCCAACAGGCACATTCGTTTTTGAAAAACTGGTCTCATCATCGTCGCATCCTCTTGTTTGCGTTATGCACCTTTATTATAGGGCGGTGCTGTCACATGCGCTTTGCCATGAAGATGTCCGGTTTACGCGCGCCGTTGGCATCGGGAAGCAGACCGACAATGCGATAGCCGAGGCGACGATAAAAATCCATGGGATGCGGATTTGCCGGGTCGAAGCTGGCGGCGTGTTGGATTGCGCTGGGGATGTCGGCGTACAAGTCATCGATTTGAGAGAGTGTGGTGCGCCCATCTTCGTCATCCGTGCCCAACATCATCGTGACGATCCCGGCAGCCCGCGCCGCCTCTTCGAGCGCCAAGACGAGCGTCCGACCCACTCCACCTCGCCGCCGATCTGCCCGCACAACAATAGGGTGGAGCTCCCATGTGAAGCCATGATAGACGTTCAGCGCGCCTACCTAGCCGAGCATCTGCCCGTCGTGATCGACAGCGGCGAAGGCGACCCCATCCGCAAGCACCTCATGGACTTCGGCAATCGCGCCGGGGCGGGTATTCCATTCCGTATTGAGCGGGAAGCCTTCGATCAAGAGCGCCGCCGCTTGCGCGATCTTGTCCTCATCGGATAATGTGATCGGTTGAATGTTCATTTGTTCAAGACCTTTGCTAAATGTTCCCTAAACTGTGCCGCCATCGCTTTTGCTGAATAGTTTTTTTCCACACGCGCCCGCCCCGCCGCCCCCATGCGCCGCCGCAGTGCCGGATCATGTAGCAATTGAAGTGCCCGCTGCG
>JBBRTY010000059.1:0-19668 GCA_038248285.1 Aggregatilineales bacterium | reverse complement strand
GGTACCTAGAGCGCTTTATCAAATCACCATAGTTGTGTTATGGGCGATGATGCTGTTTAGCTTGCGTGTGAATACTGTGCGCATAGGGCTAGTTTTTTTGCGTGGGTGGTGTCAAGGCGGGGTAGCCTATCTTGCCCTGCGGCGGTTTTGAAGTGGTGGCGCACAGTGGGTATCTCACCACTGTGCGCTTTTTAGGAGGAAACCGCTGGGGGGTTTCAAAAACGGCGAATCATCATCCCATCAAGAGGTCTAACGTGTGGTGAAGCAGGGAGACCGCACCAGCACAGGACGATTTATTCACCGGTACAAACAAAGTTGGCTCACACCGATATATTTGAATGATATGATTAAAATCATCATCAATCTGCCCTAATCATGACCTGTTTTGCCACGACACTCTAGTGTCATTCGTCCTGATCTGAAGGCGATCTTTGACACTATTTTTAATGCCGCATTACCCGTTGACAGTCGGGTCGACGGGCGCGCTTGTGTGGGGATATAAACAAACGGCGGTTCATGGACCGCCGTTTGTTTATACTGCTGTTTCGAGAGTCGGACTAGCCCGCCGTTTCGATGATGATCTCATCACTTGCCAAGGGGGTGCCATCAAAACGTGAAGTCGTTTGCGCACTGAGCGTCAAAAAAGCACCTGGCACCAAGTTGTTGAGTTCGACGGCGATTTGCCACGTCCCAAAGGTTTCGTTTGCGAGCAGCGTGACATCGCGTTCTTCGTTGATCAACACGGTGCCCGCCTCGTCCGTCATTTGGATGCGAACCGTATTGCCATTGCTGCCATCGGCGGTACCCGCGATGAGCAGGGTGTCGCCTTCACGGACAATGCTGCCTAGCAACGGGGTTTGAATGAACACCCCATTGGCGGTGGCGGTGGGATCCCCTAAGATGACATTTTGGCTGGCAAAAGCGACGATACTGCCATCATTTGCCGAGGTTGAGAAGGCAATGATGCTGCCGCGTGTACCCGACGCTGCATTGACATCAAGGAGTATTTGCCAACTGCCTTCCCCACCCACGCCAGCATCAGGCGCATTAATGATGGTGGCGTCTTCTGCCAAGATGTTGCCGTCACTGTCAAGGACACGGACGACGACGTTGCCTTCAAACAAGCGCCCGCCCTGTCCACTGATCGTAATTGGGGCGTCGATGTTCAGGATGGTATAAGGAGCAGGACTATTGATGGTGACATAGGGTGTTTGGGTGTCTACCCCAAAACGCACCACCACCGAGTCCGTCAGGCTGGGTTCCAAACCGAAGGGCGAAGGCACATAAGCGAACACCGTGCCAAAGGTGCCGGCGCTGGCATTGACGGTCAGTGTGGTTTGCCACAAAATATCGCCATTGCCATCCACGGCTTGGGTTTGGGCGATTTTTTCGTCCAGCACGTCACCCAGCGGGTCAAGGATGCGGACGAAGATTTCGCCGCTGTAACCGCTTTTCACGCCGCCGGCAACCAGCACATCGCCCGCTTCGCTGATGGTGTAACCCTCGGCGGGGGTGGTGATGAACAAGAGTTGTTCATCCTCGCCGGGGATTGCCGTCGCGCCCGGCAGGGTGACAACATCGGTCGGTTGAAATACCACTGGAACGAAGGTGTCGATCAAGATGCCGCCATTGGCGGAACGCAGGTAGGCATAAATGCGCCCTTGCGTCGATTGCCGGATCACAATCCCGCCGAGCGCGGCTTGCCACTGATTGTTGGCGGCAACGCGGGCAGTCGTTTGTCCCAGCAACTGGGAGTTGTTGTCAAAAGCACGGATGATGAGTTCTTGTCCGGCAATCCCTAAGCCCGTGCCGTTGACGGTGATCGGGCGGGTGGTGCTGACATTGGCGTTTTGCGCGGGGGTCGTGATTTGGATAGCGACGTTCGCAGGCGGCGTCTGGGTTGCAGGACGTTGGGTCGGCGGACGTGTCGTCGCGGTCACCGTGATCACGGGTTGATTGGGGACGCGCAATTGTTGTCCGACAAAAACCAGATCGGCATTGGCGATACAGTTGGCGTAAGCGAGTTGGGGGGTGGTGCTGCCCGTGCGCGAGGCGATGCGGTTCAGTGTGTCGCCGCTACGCACAACATAGATGAACCAATCACTGCGAATCAGGCATTGCCCGCCGTAGATCACATCCACGCGGGCTGAGGTCAAGAATGCCCCCGTGTTGGGGTGAGTGGCAAAAGCGATAATGCCGCCGCGTGCGCCTACGGCTACTGCCACATTCAAGCCAAAAGTGGCTTGCCACGCCCCCATGTTGTTAGGTGTGACGATTTGTTGCCCCAAGATCGATCCGAGAGCATCGACAGCGCGTACAGTGATCGTACCGGGGATATTGGCGGCAAAGCCGTTGGCGGCGATCTGCGTCCCATTAATCGCGACAATCGCGTTGAGGAGCGGATTGTTGATTAAAATGAGCGGTGCGGTCGATGGTTGCCCCCAAGTCACGTTGACGATATTGGAGGCGGTGATGATGCCACTGCCTAGTTGGGCGATGGCTTGCAGCGTCCCTGGTATGCCCCCAGCGACAAGTACATTGAAAGGGACATTTGCCGACCAAATGCCGTTCACACCCGGATTGATGATGATTTCGCCGATCACGGTTGTGTTGTTATTGATATAGGCGAGAACACGAATGACCGTTCCCGCGGGTAAGTTGGCGTGGGTTCCGGTCGCCCCGACTGATGATCCCAGATTGATGACGGTGCCATTGATAGGGGCGGTAATCGCCAGTGATGGGCTGGTTGTCGTTGCCGTCAAGGTGGGCGAAGCGGTAGCGCTTGGAGCAGTGGTGAGCGTCTGCGAAGCGGTTACAGTCGCTCCAAGTGTCGCCGTCTGTGAAGCGGTAGCAGTCGCGCCATCCGTTGCCGTTTGCGAAGCGGTGGCAGTGGCACTATCGGTCGAAGTTGGCGAAGGGGTGGCGGTTGCGCCATCCGTTGCCGTAAAGGTGGCTTCAACCGTGTTGGTTTGAGTTTCGGTACTGGTCGCGGTTGGGCTGCTGGTTTCGGTTTGTGCCCAAACGCCGGTGATATTTAACGATGCTATCAATATGACGACAAGGAACAGCACGAGTTTGCCGCTACTGATTTTCATAAAAATTCCTCCATGATCTGATGTCTTTATATTATTCGTTATTTTAGATCATTTCGCCTATACCGTCATCACTACCATTGCCCTACGCTATCGTTGGAAAAAACAAATAAAAGTGCCGCTGATATGAAAATCAGCGGCACTTTGAAGAAATGAGCCGATAATGGGCGAAAAATCGATTTTTCTGAGAAGCTATCCGCAGGCGCGATTGATGCTTACAACAACGATCCGCAGCTTGCTTAAGCGCCTACTTTAGAAAAATCTATTCGCCTTGACCGCTGGTGTAGCCGGGGGCATCATCGAAGTAGTACAGGTTTTCGGTCTTGATAAAGTCGAAACCCGCCGTATTGATGCGGTTCAGCAAACCAATGATCTGGCTACCCGTGATGGGTTGCCCTTTTTGAGTGGCGAAGAAACGAGTGCGCCAGTGATCACTACAGAAAGTTTCGGGGGCACCGTTAGGATATACTTTTTGCCCACGATTGCTGACCATCGACAGCGCGAGACCGTCCCCATTGGCGATGGCGACGAGCGAGTCGCCGAGTTTATTGGGATCGCGGTCATTGTTGTATAAGAAGACATCAACACCGACCAAATCGCGTTTGGCAGGTTCGGCGGCGATATACGGCTTCAAGTTCATCACCGCTTGATCGCCCTTCGCATAGGTGACGGGCTTCAAGGTTTCTGGCAATTTCCCAAGACGGGCGATGACTGCATCGGCGAATTCTTTGGTACCCACTTCTTGCTTGCTGACGCCAGTTTCGATGCCGCGACGATAGACATCGTAGGTGTGAATGCCTTCTTCGAGGGTGCGTAACCACGCATTGTGAATGGTTTCGGCGACATCGGGTTGCCCAATATGCACCATCATCATTACGCCACCCAGCAGCAAGCCCGACGGATTGGCGAGGTTTTGATTGGCGCGGCGGGGGGCAGACCCGTGAATCGCTTCAAACATGGCGGCACCAGAACCGATATTGGCAGATCCCGCTAAACCGACCGAACCGGCAATCTGCGCAGCAACGTCGGACAAGATATCGCCATACAAGTTGGGCAATACCAACACATCGAAAGCTTCGGGGGTATCCGCCATTTTGGCAGACCCAATATCGACGATCCAATGCTCGTTTTCGAGATCGGGGTATTCGACAGCGATCTCATCAAAGACCTTATGGAATAAGCCATCGGTCATCTTCATGATGTTGTCTTTGGTGAATGCCGTCACTTTTTTACGCTTGTTGGCGCGGGCGTATTCGAAAGCGTAACGAACAATCTTTTCGCAACCGGGGCGCGTGATCAGCTTCAAGCACTGATAGACTTCATTGGTCTGGCGATGCTCGATACCGGCATATAGGTCTTCTTCGTTTTCACGAATGATGACCATATCCATCTTGGGGTGTTTGGTATCCACGAAGGGATAGTACGAAACACACGGGCGGACATTGGCGTACAAACCGAGGGTTTTACGCGCCGTGACGTTCAAGCTCTTATAACCGCCGCCTTGCGGGGTAGTGATGGGGGCTTTGAAGAAAACGCGCGTGCGACGTAGTGATGCCCAATCGGATTCCGCGATGCCGGAGGTGTTGCCAGCGAGATAGGTTTTTTCACCGATCTCAATGGTTTCAAATTCGACATCTGCGCCGGCGGCAGTGATGATGCGGAGACAAGCATCCATGATTTCGGGACCGATGCCGTCACCATGAGCGACTGTGATAGGGACTTTTGTTGCCATAACGGGAAATGCTCCTTATGATGCGGTAAAAGGCTTGTAAAAACAGCAAGCCGAATTATCAATCAGATCGCCCTGAATTGACAATGCAGCTTGCATTTTGCGTTAAATTTGCTGATTTTACTACTCGAAGATGTTAAACAATTCTCCTAACATGCCTTTGCGCTTTGGTTTAGCGCTTGAATACCGATCATCATCGTCGCGACGCTCATAAGGAGGTTGATCCCGACGTTGATCGCGTTGCGCATACTTGACACGATCATCATCATCGTCATCACGATCTCGGTAAGGGGACGTTGCCATGGGGGGAGGGGATTGCACGGCAACTGGGCGACTAGTGTCGACGGATTGCTCCGAACGTTCGATGATTTTGTCGAGTTCACCGCGATCTAGCCACACGCCACGACATTGTGGGCAGTAGTCGATCTCGATGCCTTGGCGGTCGGACATTTTGAGTTCTACAGTCTTGCATACGGGGCAATTCATGGAAGATTATCTTTCTCTCTAAATTACTGCTTCGTTATGTTTGTTGGTGCGGTTTGTGAAACGCACCCGAACGGGAATGTTCGTTAGCCCAACATTCCCATTCGGATAGGTTACTTACTTCAGGACACCACGACGAATGAGGAGTTTTTCGGCTTCGACCCCGATGAACACCACCGTGCTGAGGACGAAACAGATGAGCAGCTGCTCCCCCGTGAGCGGCGCGGTATTGAAGATATTGTTGAAGAAGGGCGTATACACTGCCAGTAGTTGTAACAGCACAGTCACAATAACGGCACCAATGAGTAGCGGGTTGCCCCGTAAGCCGACCTTGAACAACGACTCGGTGTGCGAACGCAAACCGAGCGCGTGTCCCATCTGTGCCAGCGTCAAGAACATAAACACCATTGTATTCCAAGCGGGCGCGCCATTGACTGCCAGCAGATTGGAGGAAAATGCCCAATACCCGAGCGCGACGCCGGTCACGCCGAGGATAATGCCGACAATCCCGATGTGACGCCCCAAACCGCGCCCGAACAAGCTTTCATTGGGGGCATAGGGGGGGCGTTTCATGCCACCCGGTTCTGATTTTTCGACACCGAGCGCCAACGCGGGTACCCCATCGGTGATCAAGTTCATCCACAAGATTTGTAATGTGGTCAGCGGTAGGCTCATGCCAACGATCAACTGGGTAGTTAGCAAGACGATGAGTTCGCCCGTGTTACTGGCGAGCAGGTATTTGATGAAACGACGCACATTGTCATAAATAGTACGCCCTTCTTCGACTGCGGCGACGATGGTGGTGAAGTTGTCGTCAAGGATTACCATGTCCGACGCTTCTTTCGAGACAGCGGTGCCGGTGATGCCCATTGCCACGCCGATGTTGCTGCGCTTCAAAGCGGGGGCATCGTTCACACCGTCCCCCGTCATGGCGACGATATGTCCGCGTTTTTGTAAGGCATGTACGATATTGAGTTTGTGTTCGGGGGAGACGCGGGCATAAAGGGCGACTTTTTCAACGACATCTTCCAGTTCCGCCTCGCTCATTTTCGCCAAGTCTTGCCCCGTGAGTACGCGGTCGCCATCTTTGGCGATGCCCAACTCGCGCGCGATGGCGAAGGCGGTCAACGGGTGATCCCCCGTGATCATCACCGGACGAATGCCGGCTCCTTTACAGACGCGCACTGCTTCTTTCACTTCGGCGCGGGGCGGGTCGATAATGCCGACCATACCCACGAAAATTAATCCATTTTCGACGGTCGCTTCGCTGATCGGGGTTTGGGGATCGAGATGGCGGTATGCCAACCCCAAGACGCGCAAGCCTTGTTGTGCCAGTTCATTGTTGGCGCTCAGGATGCGCTCGCGCCAGTTGGGATCAATGGGTTTGACTTGTCCATCATGCCATACTTGGGTGCTGATATTCAGTAAGCCATCGACCGCGCCTTTGGTAAAGCTGACGGACTGTGTGGGGGTTAAGCCCAACAGATCGATGAGATATTGTTCTGCTTCGGTGGGCGTGACGGTGGCCGACATCTGATGTACTGTCGTCATGCGTTTGCGATCCGAGTCAAACGGGACTTCGCCCACGCGCGGCATGAAGGTTTCCAAACGTGGTTTGACTAAGCCGTATTTGGCGGCAGCATCGACCAGCGCGGTTTCGGTCGGATCGCCCAAAAGCCTGAAGGTTGAATAGTTATCGGCAGTCTGTTCCAGAATGGTATCATTGCAAAGGGTGTCACCCGCCAGCAGGATCGCTTGTGCCGCTTTGGGAGTGTTGGTGAGTTTGCCATTGGTACTCAAGAGGGCGTTATACCCAATTTTGACCACATCCTCAATGCGCGAGATATCGCCAGCGACATCAATCGTCGTGACCGTCATCCGGTTTTCCGTTAAGGTGCCGGTTTTGTCCGAGCAAATCGTCGTCACCGAGCCGAGTGTTTCGACAGCGGGCAGTTTGCGGATGAGGGCGTTGCGCTTCAACATGCGTTGTGCCCCCAATGCCAAGGCAATGGTCACGACGGCGGGCAAGCCTTCGGGCACGACAGCGACGGCAATCGCGACGGCATTTAAGAGCACCTCTTCAAAGGCATCACCCACGAGCAAGCCGACAACAAGCGCGACCAGCATGACGGCAATCGCCGCGCGAATCAGGACAATGCCCAGTTCATCCATGCGTCGTTGTAATGGAGTCTTTTCGCTTTCGACGCTTTGGATAAGGTTGGCGATATTTCCTAGTTGGGTGCGCATCCCGGTTTCAACGATGACCGCAGTGCCTCGTCCATAGGTGACCGAGGTGCCCATATAGATCATATTGAAGCGGTCGCCTAAAGAAGCGTTGGCTTCTTTAATGACGATTTCTTTTTTGTCTACCGGTTGTGATTCGCCTGTGAGCGACGCCTCTTGCACGCGCAAATTGGCGACTTCGACCAAGCGCGCGTCGGCGGGGACGACCGAACCTGCTTCCAGGAGAACGATATCACCGGGCACGAGCGTAGCCGGATTGGTATCGATCACGCTCCCGCTCCGGCGCACGCGCACCATGGGTGCCGCCATTTTCTTAAGCGCCGCCATCGCTTGTTCCGCACGATACTCTTGAACCACACCCAAGATCGCGTTGAGGATAACGATGGCGGTGATCGCGATGAAGCTATCCGCTTTCCCTAAAAAGGCGGACAAGACAGCGGCAAAGATCAGCAGCAGGACGAGGGGATTGGTAATCTGTTCCCACAAAATCGCGAAAGGCGATTTAAGTTTGGACTCGACGAGTTCATTAGCGCCATATTGCTCTAGGCGCGTTTGTACTTCGGAGTCTGCCAGCCCATGATCGGGTTTCACATTCAATTCGGTGAGGATTGCGGACGCTTCGCGCGTGTGCCACATCGCAACAGCAGGTGTTTGTGCCTGTTTTGCCAGCATAAGTTCCCGTCTCAGTTTCTAGTGTTGATAATGCAAGAATAACGTAGCGTCATTTTATAAGCATCTTAAGAATCGTTACCCCCTACAAGCTAGGGGTATATATTCAAAAGAGCATGAGAGTTTTCTCATTTTTCAGGATTACTTTGGGAGTGATCGTCACCACGACAAGACGGTGATATCCGCCAAATGCAAAAGCCCTTCTGCCGAGATACCGGGAGCATTCAATCGTACTTGGTCGCCATACCAGTAGACTGCCATCACCAGAGGATACACAGCCCTCCCCAAGGTATCGGGGAGTTGAAGGGTGCGTTCCTCGATATAGAATTGATTGATGATCCATTGACTGGTTTCATGCGGCAGATCGAGCGCCGACATAATTTGTGGGGCGCTGTCTTGTTGGACGATAGTGGTTCCAGTTGGATTACTGAGCAGGATCGACACACTGTAATCCAAGAGTACTTGCTGATCAACAGACCACCATAAACGGAAGCGAACAGTGTCGCCCTCATGATACAGAGGCAACACCGTCGAACTGAGTACATCAATGCCGTGAAAGCGCATCCCGTTAGCAAACAGGATGCCCTCGGCATTGGGAGGCGCTTCATACAGCCGAAACAAGCCTTCGGGGGGACCGAAAAAAACATCAGCCCGCCGCCCTTGCTGGACTTGCGCCAACACATCTGGTGTCGCTCCGGCGGCACCCGTTATGTACCAAACACGACGATAGACGCGCGGTGCTTGCACGAATTGTGCCCGCTGAGCTAAATAAACTTGGCTGTAATAATCGAAAATTTCGAGATCGCCGCAGTTACATTGGGGATCGAGCAGAATGACATCACCGGGCTGGACCCGCGTTTCTAACCATTGAAAAGCCCAGCCCAGCCGGGTGGTCAAAATTTGATATGGCTCAATCGACAATGGGATGAATAGGCAGAGTGTTAACGCTGCGACGACCATTTGGCGTAACCACCGAGGGCTATGGGCGCTGCCCACGCCAATCAAGAGTGCTAAGCCCACCATCACCCACCACGCATAACGTTGATTGAAAAAGCCAATCTGACCGTTGGTGACGTAGAGGATGATCGGAAATGTCCCCCACATCAACAACCCTGCGATCAGCGCCTTGCGGGTATCTCGTCGGATGAAAAAGAGCGCGATTCCCAAGAGGATGATCCACCCCACCACCAAGTCTGATGCCCATGTGCGATAAATAGCCGCCAAGGCTTCGATGACAGGGGGCAGATCGATGGTGAAGGTCGCGCGGGTGCGGTTGACGATTAATTCAGCTTTGTTCAGGATTTCGGGGATGCACAAAATAATGGTTGCTATCACGGGCATGAACCAGCGCCATAGACGGCGGGGATACAGAAATAAAGTGAATAAGCCCATCATGGGTAATGCCATCATACTGGTCAGGGATGTATAAATCATGGCGGTCATCGCCAGCACTAAGGGGAGCATCCTGCGCCAGTGCGGAACCGCCAAATAGCGTAAGGCGAACCAGATCGCCAGCGGGTAGAGCGCGAGCAAAAAAACATAGCCGCGCAGTTCGACGCTCATAAAGATGAGATAATTGGGGACGGCAAATGCCAACATCGTGATCAACGGCGATGCCTTCAAGCGCTGCGCAACGCGAATCATCGCCGCCGCGCCGATCACGAAGCATAAGAGCGATAACCAACGGAGTACCACCGGATGAATCCCGACCAGCCCGCGCCATGCCCCTAATCCGAGATAGTACAGCGGTGTCCAATCGTAGGGCGTCCAACGGATGATGTCGTTGGGCGAACCCAACGTCTGCCACACCGACCATACCTCATCAACCGTCACCTCATTGAAATTGACATTTAAGCGCATGGCACGACTCGCGGCGATGAGCAGCAGCAAGAGCGCGATCAACATTATGCCGGGTGCGCTAAGTCGAGATGATGAGGATTTGTGAGTGGTCATGGGCAGGTTTCATTTCTCTACAAAAAGATTATGTGAGCTTAAATGAAGGTGGGCATAAACGGCAAGTGGCAGCCTTGATCCAAAGCGCATGATATTCGAAAGTTAACACAAATTTTGAACCTTAGTGAGCCTTTATAGACCTTTGAACGTTTTTTTACCCTCTTGTGTTATTTTTGAAAACGTACTATATTGTGAAGGTTGCGTTGTGTATAACGATTGCTCAGTCCCTTGGGCGCACAGCGCAAAGTGTGCAGTGTACCCTGGAGACAATGCTTTGACTTCGACCGTATCATCGCTTCCAACTATCGACAATTGGCAACCCAAAACATCCCGAAACCGTCTTGCCGGTCTCATTCAGTTGATGCAAGGCTATCGTTGGACTTACTTGGGGGCAATCGTCGCGCTAGGGTTGAGCGCAGCATCCAAGACTACCACCTCATTACTGCTTCGTTATCTCGTAGACGATGTATTGCTGCGTGACCAAATAGGACAAGCGCTGCTCTTGATGGCGCTCAGCTTTATTGCGCTTTCGTTTGTCGAAGGCACCTTTACCTTTATCAGTGGCACTTTAGCCGCCCGCACCGCCGAAGGGATGACGCTTCGTATCCGCAATTATTTGTACGATCATTTGCAGCGGCTCAACTTCACCTATCACGACCGCAACAAGACGGGTGAACTGATTCAACGGGTGACTTCAGATGTCGATGCGGTACGTCGTTTTTACTCGGAACAAGCCATTGGTTTAGGACGGATCTTATTGTTGTTTGGCGTCAACTGGTTGGCTTTGTTGACGATCAATGTCGAACTGGCGCTCATTTCCGTCGTCATCGTGCCATTTTTGGCGGTGCTTTCAGTATTTTTCTTCGGGAAGATTCAGAAAGAATACGCCCGTTATCAAGAGCAGGAAGGCAAGTTATCCACCACCCTGCAAGAGAATTTGTCGGGGGTGCGGGTCGTCAAAGCGTTTGCGCGGCAAGCCTTTGAGCGCGAAAAGTTTGATGCTGATAACCTTGAACATTACCGTCGTGGCATTAAGCTGTTGACGTTGCACTCGTTCTATTGGCCCCTCACTGATCTTTTGGCGGGCTTTCAATTGTTGGTGGGGTATGTGATCGGTGCGTTGATGGTCTTGAACGGCACGCTGTCCATTGGATCATATCTCGCCTATGTGGGGATGATCATTTGGATTATCGAACCGATGCGCAGTTTGGGGCGGATCATCGTCGCGGCGTCCGAAGGCTTGGTGTCCTATGAACGAGTCACGGGCATCATCAACGAAATCCGTGAACCCCTGACTGAGGGCTTACAGGACTTGGGTGCGCCTGTGCAAGGTGAGATTCGCTTTGAACATGTGAGCTTCAATTATGAGACGGGCGGCGCAGTGCTGAGTGACATCAGCTTCACCGTAAAGCCGGGGCAGAGTGTCGCTTTGATCGGCTCGACCGGATCGGGCAAAACTTCGCTGGTGAGCTTGCTGACGCGCTTTTATGAGTACACCAGCGGTAAAATCACGTTGGATGGCATCGACATCAAGACGATCTCGCGTGAATTTTTGCGCACAAATATCGGTATTGTCGAGCAGGAACCTTTCTTGTTTTCGCGCACCCTGCGAGAGAATATCACCTATGGGGTGAGCCGTGAGGTCAGCGATGAAGAAGTGTTTGCAGTAGCGCGTGCCGCTGATTTTCACCATGTCGCCTTGTCTTTCCCAGAAGGTTACGAGACGGTGGTGGGAGAAAAAGGCGTCACCTTGTCTGGTGGGCAAAAACAACGAGTCGCTATTGCCCGCGCTATTTTGAAAGACCCGCCGATCCTGATCTTGGATGATTCGACCTCATCGGTTGATACTGAGACAGAAGCGAATATTCGCGAGGCAATGGATGGATTGAAGTCTAATAGGACGACCTTTATCATCGCCCATCGTGTCCAAACGGTGATGAATGCCGACCTCATCCTTGTCTTGGATCAAGGGCATATTGTGCAACGGGGCACCCATGAAGAATTGGTTGCCGAAGACGGTTTCTACCAACGTATTTTCGATTTGCAAGCGCGTATTGAGAATGAACTAGAAAGGGAAATCGCCAATGTCTGACACCGGTTTCCATGAAGAAGAGTTTGACGCGAAGTTTAACGGGCGGACGCTGTTACGCATCTTTGGTTATATCAAACCCCATTGGCGCTTGGTCTTGGGTTTCCTTGCCTCAGTCGCGGTGGTCTCGTTCCTAAATTCGTTTTTCACCTTTTTGGTGATGCGGATGGTGGATGATGGTATTTTGGTGGGCAACCCTGATGTGCTGGGGGATCTCGCCCTGATTTACGGTATCTCAGTCTTTGTGCAAGCAGTGTTCGTCTTTGCATTTATCTTTCTGACGGGGATGCTTGGGCAGCGGGTGGAATACGAGATGCGGCAGACGATTTTCAATCATTTGCAAACGCTCTCGTTGGGATACTACAACAAGACGCCCGTCGGTTGGATCATGTCGCGCGTGACTTCGGACACCGAGCGGATCGCTGATTTGGTGACGTGGGGGATGCTGGATAGTGCGTGGGCAGTGATCAACATTTTCACGGCATTCGCGTTTATGCTCAGCATCAACTGGCAGCTTGCCCTGATCGTTTTCTCGATCATTCCCGTGTTGATCGGGGTGGCGATGTGGTTTGAACGGCGGATTGTGGTGCAGTTCCGTATTGCCCGCAAGACCAACTCTAAGATCACAGGCGCGTTTAACGAGAACATCACGGGCGTGCGTGTGGTCAAAGCGATGAATCGCGAAGCACGTAATTTAGAAGAATTCGGACAATTGACGAATGCGATGTATCGGGCGTCATATCGGGCAGCGTGGTTTTCGGCATTGTTCTTGCCTGCCGTGCAGATCATCAGTGCGCTGGCATTGGCGAGTATTGTCAATTTTGGTGGGGCGCAGGTAGAACTAGGCGTGATGACGGTGGGCGGTATTCAAGCCTTTATCACCTATGTCACGTTTATGTTGTGGCCAGTGCAAGATATCGCCCGTGTGTTTGCCTCTATGCAGCAAGCGATTGCTTCGGCGGAACGTATCTTTTCGCTGGTGGATGCGCAACCAGATGTGGTGGATAAGCTGCAAGCCATCAACCCCGGCACGATTGCGGGTGATATTGTGTTCGAGAATGTCGATTTCTACTATGAGCCACAAACGGCGATCTTGAAGAATTTCAATCTTACCATCAAGCATGGCGAGACCATCGCGCTGGTCGGTCCGACGGGAGCAGGGAAGTCTACCCTCGTTAATTTGGTCTGCCGCTTCTTTGAACCGAAGGCGGGGCGGATTTTAATCGGCGGGCGAGATTATACCGACTTCACCCAACATGCGATTCAATCTCGGATCGGCATGGTGTTGCAAACGCCGCATCTCTTTAGCGGCAGCATCCGCGACAATATCCGTTATGGGCGCTTGAATGCGACCGATGCGGAAATTGAAGAGGCTGCCAAGTTAGCAAGTGCCCATGAATTCATCATGGCATTGAACGGCGGCTATGACGGCGAAGTGGGCGAAGGCGGCAATCGTTTGTCAGTCGGGCAGAAGCAGTTGATCAGCTTGGCGCGGGCGATGTTGGCGCAACCAGAATTATTCGTCATGGATGAGGCGACCAGTTCGGTCGATACGCTGACCGAGGCGCTGATCCAACGGGGTATGGAAGTTATGATGCGCGGGCGTACCAGTTTCATCATCGCCCATCGTTTATCCACGATTCGTCGTGCGGATCGCATTCTTGTGATCGAGAATGGCGGCGTATCAGAAATGGGCACCCACGCTGAACTGATCCGCGCACGCGGACATTACTACCGCTTGTACACCCAACAGTTCCGTCGCGAAAAAGAGATGGATTTCGAGGGATTGCAAGATGTTGCTGTTCAAGCGCCGATGATTATGGCGTAAGCGACGTTAGAAACAGCACGAGCGACGAGGCAGGGGGCATCACAAACCCCTGCCTCGTTTTGTTTACTGTCAAAATGGGGTAATGCCAAAACGGGGTTTCTGCCTCATCACGATTGCGAGGGGTATTTTTCTGTTTTTCTTCACGTCTTCATGCCTCTCTGTTTATTTTGTTCTGTTTCCATACCTGAGTAGTCACCCTGTTGCAATCTCTACATAAGGGATGATTCTAACTTTTTGTAGGGGAAATGAAAACCGGGCTGATGCCCGGTTATCTTTTTTCAGGAGCTATTCAATTGTGAGAAGCAGCATTCAAAGAGTCGGTGTCCCCTTTAGCCGAGATAATCCCGGAGATTATGCGCTAAACGAGGGTTGCGTAGCCGACGGAGCGCCTCTTTTTCAAGCTGGCGTATGCGTTCACGGCTGAGACCGAATTTATTAGCAATTTCTTCAAGGGTATGCGGTTCACCGCCCCCAAGCCCAAAGCGTAGTCGTAAAATGTGGCTTTGACGCGGTGTAAGTTCGTTCAATACTTCTTCGATGGTTTCTTCAAGGAGATGTTGTGTCGCAGAATCGACTGGGTTGGGCGAGTCCTGATCTTCGATGAAGTCCCCAAATTCGCTATCGCCATCATCGCCAATGGGACGTTCCAGCGCAATCGCGTGTTGGCTGGCATCCATCATGGAGCGGATATTGTCGGCAGGGAGATTCATTTCAAAAGCAATTTCTTCAGGAGAGGGACGCCGCCCGAGGGATTGTTCAAGCCCCTGAGCCGTGCGATACATTTGACGGATGCGCTCCGTCATATGAAGCGGGATGCGAATGGTTCTGGTTTTTTGAGCGAGTGCCCGTGTGATTGCTTGGCGGATCCACCAAGTTGCATAGGTGCTAAAGCGATTGCCGCGCCGATAATCATACTTATCGACCGCCCGCATCAAACCAACATTGCCTTCTTGGATTAAATCTGGGAACGGCAACCCTTGACCCATATAGCGTTTGGCGATACTGACGACGAGGCGGGTATTGGCACGCCCAAGATGCTCGCGGGCGGCTTGTCCATCATAAATTGTCCGTTCTAAATGTACCAACCAAGTCTCATTACAGAGTTCACGCGCGCCTAAATTCGCCGAAACGTCACGCGACCGCTTGCCAGCTTCAATACGTTTTGCGAGATCGATTTCGTCTCGTGCTGACAACAAGGGTTCTTGTGCCATTTGCCGGAAATACAGCCCAACAGGATCATCGGCTGAAATCGTATTGATGTCCCCAATAGTTGAGTCTGGCAGCATTTCTTCCGTTTCGAACTCTGGCTCCGTGTCCTCCGAAAGCAAAATGGCGTCCATATTCTCGCTTTCGTGGCGTAGTTCAATGCCCAATTCGTCTAACTCGTACAATACCGCTTCAATCGCAGTGGAGTCATCACCATCTTCATCCATCACTTCAAGAACATCTTCAAAAGTGACATAACCACGCTGGTCAGCTCTGATTAGAAGTTCTTGTAACACGACGTATTCTCTGCCTCCTCGGGGTAGGAACGGCGAAAAACCCAAAAGTTGTTTGTAAAGGAAACTGCATTGGCTCGCCGATACAAAAAAACGAGCTTACTTCCGACAAAAACTGACTCATTTTAACACAAATCCAATGAATTTGTGAATTATGCTGCTAAGCGCCTAATTTTTTCTGCGTCTGCGGTTGCTCAATTTCTTGACTGCATATATGATAAAGTTGAAATGTGCCAAATCATGAATGGGTGTTTTTGATGAGTACGCGGCGCTTTACGGACGAACTACCAGATCCAGAACCCCCCGATGGTGCAGGGGATCGCCCGGCGGCGGGTGGGCGTGTGGCTTCTGTTCGGCGCGAACCTACTCGCAACGCTTCTAGCACGAGTAGTAGTCGTACCGGCAACGCACATTTGCCCCGTACTTTGACACAAGTCTTGAACGAAGCTAACGAGCGCTTGATGCAGGGCGATCTCGTAGATTATGTGCCCATGCCCACTGGTTTAGACCCATTAGACGGGTTTATCGGCGGCGGGTTGCGCAAAACTGAACTTATCTTGTTGGGCGGGGCACAGGGGATTGGCAAAACCATCGCGACCTTGCAGATTGCCCGTAATATTGCGCTGCGTCCTGACCAGTATGTGTTTTATCTCTCCTATGAACATACCGAGACTCATCTACTGCATCGGTTGTTATGCTTAGAAAGCGTCAATCCGCCAGAACTTGATCTGAGTCGGGGTGTCAAGCTGCGTGACTTGTATCAAATCATCGTCGCCCAACGAGCCAAAGGATTTATGGGGCGGGAAGGCGGCGCTGGGTCACTACAGGCAATTTTGCGTGATGATCCGCGTACTGCACCGGGATTGTTACGGATGCAACGCTATTCTGACCGCATGATTTTGGTGAAAGCCAGCCCTGCGGTGACGACTTTGCGTGCCATCAAAGAAATGACAGCGCGGTTGTGCGACGCGACCGGCGGTAATGTCGTTTTGTTTATCGATTATTTGCAGAAAATTGCGGTTCATCCAGAACGCCCGCGCGATGAGAACGATAAGGTCACGATCATCGTTGAAGGGCTGAAAGACATCGCCATGACCTTGGATATCCCGATTTGGTCGATTGTGGCGGCAGATCGCGAGGGCTTAAAGAGCAAGCGCATTCATCTGTTCCATTTGCGCGGTAGCAGCGCACTCGATTACGAGTCGGACATCGCCATCATCATGAACAACAAGTACCAAATCTTGTCAAAGGATCATGTGACCTTCAACCCCTATACGGCGAAGCAGTTCCGCGATTGGGTGGTGTTCACCATCGAAAAAAATCGCGCAGGTCGGGCGATGTACGACATGGAATTTCAACTCCATGGTCAGCACTTCACCTTCGACCCACGCGGTCAGAAAGTGCAACAGCAGCTTATTGATGAGAAGATCATCGAGAACTAAGCGCTGGCGTTATTCCGCAGGTTGTTCCTGATGGACACGAATATAGTTCAGTTTCGAGAGTTCACGGACTTGCTGGTCAGCGCGGTAACTACTGCGCACCAGCGGTCCGCTCTCCACCCACTTGAAGCCAATTGCCCGTCCAATTTCAATAAAGCGATCAAACTCATCGGGCGTGTAAAAACGTTCGACGGAGAGATGCTTTTTGCTGGGTTGTAGGTACTGCCCGATGGTCAAGATATCGACGCCACAACGCGCCAGATCGTGCATCACTTCCACTACTTCATCAAAGGTCTCGCCCAAACCAACCATGATGCCGCTCTTGGTCAAGACCAACGGATCCATCTGTTTGGCGTTGGTCAACGTCGCCATTGCCCATTCGTAATGATCTTGGGGCTGTACCTTGCGGAACAAGCGGGGGACGGTTTCGACATTGTGATTCAGGATTTCTGGTTGGGCATCCATGACAATCTTCAAGGCGGTTTCATTGCCCTTGAAGTCCGGGATTAGGACTTCGATGCTGCATCCCGGTTGGACTTGGCGGATGCGGCGGATGACCATTGCGAAGATGGGTGCGCCCCCGTCTGCGCGTTCGTCGCGGTTTACACTGGTAATGACGACGTGGCGCAGGTTAAGCGCCCGCACGGATTCGGCAACGCGATTCGGTTCCGCCCAATCAAGTGGGCTGGGGCGACCGGTCTTGATGTCGCAGAAACCGCAGGAACGGGTGCAGGTATCGCCCATCATCAAGAAGGTAGCGGTGCCGCGCCCCCAACATTCGCCGATATTGGGGCACTGTGCTTCTTCGCAAACGGTATGCAGTTTTTGTTCGCGCATCAAACCGTAGACGCGCTCATAATTTTCACCACTCGGCGCGCGGACTTTGATCCACGGCGGACGACGGCGCGGATGTTCAGGGTCGGGCTTCCATTCGGTCGGCTCGACGGGAATTGCATCCGGGGTAATGACATCGGTCATTTTGGGATGACTCCTCTAGTATAAGGGGCAGGGGTTGGGGATTAGGGTTTGGGCAGTGGGCAAAAGCTCATTTTTCCACCCTAATCGATAGCATCCCCATATTTTCATCCCGTTGATGCGCCACTGCAAGGTTGCATCGGGCGAGTTTTGATCTGTTTCGAGACATTGGCGCACCGAAAATAGGTTTTCGATGGTGTCATTGGGTTTCATCATCCTCACGCAGGTTGCTGAAGATGCCCAACCGTGTCGCTCATCATACGGTGTAGGGCAACCCATAAAATGCGGGCAATAGTGTCACGGATGAAGAAGAACAGGGCAATTTGGGCGATTTTAATGCTGATGATCGCCCATTCCGTTTGATCGGCGTGTGCTGGCGCAAGGCTAGGTAGCAAGACGAAGCCCATAAACCATGATGATAAATAAGCGAGAATTTGCAAACATAGATAGCTGGCGACAGCAACGGCTTGACTGTTGATCACCCCACGTATCATCAGCGGCGTGATCATGCCTGTGAGGACGCCGAGTACCGACGACAAAACATCATCAACATGAAAAGCATAGCTCATGAAAGCGACCGTTAGAATGACACCAAACAAGGTATCCGACGCGCTTTGACCAAGGCGGTAAGGAGTGGCGAGCGTCATCAACGAAATAAGCAGGAACAGCGCCAGAAAGAGGATGCGTGATATCCAAATGCGGTGTGCCGAATAATTACCGCCGGCGGGCAACGCATAATAAATACTGCCCGTTGAGAGAATCCAACTGACGCCGAACCCACCGAGGGGCGCGACCGCCAACAAGTCAAACATGCCGCTGGCGCGTGAGCGAGCGATCATGCCACTGACGCGCAAACATTGTTGAAGTCCATTCCATGTGCCATAGAGAAAAATGGTCAGGACACTGCTGATGATCGGCAGGACAAAAATCATGAAGGTCAACAACTGAGGCACAGTGAAAACCCCCACCAGTGCCACGATCCCGAAGGCTGCTCCCGCGATTTTACGAGTCTGAGGTGTCCAACTCGTCCACAAGGCATCCCAAAAGGCGGAGCGAAATTGATACACCGCGATTTTGCGAAAAAACGGATGATACACCGGTGGGCGTTGGATGGCATCCCAGAAGCGCACACTAAAGGGTTTCGTCAGCCGCGCTCGCAATTTCATCAAAATTGGCGCGAGATACCCCCGCCTTCAGGCGTGGGGAGGGATAGCGCCTTGTCCTTTCTTATAAGTGTAACCGTCCGAATGGTGTAGCACGCGGCAGTGACGGTGTGAAACGCCGGCTGCTTTTCCCAAAGAGGTGCTGATGTCGAAACTGCCTGTCGCACGGCAAGCCACGCGACCACTATGCGTTCCCACAACCTTGCCAGCAGGGACGATGGCTTTAACCATGTCGCCCGTTTGAAAACCGAAATGGCGCTTCTGACGAAGACGGTAGCCCTCACGTTCTTTCAAGATGATGGTAAAAGGAAAAGTACGGTAGACCGCCGCTTTCCCCTTATGGGGCACTTCTCTCGCCCATGCCGGATGACAGGGCATGAGCGGTTGCTTGTTTTTGTCGGTCACCAATACACGTTGCATTTGAGTTACCTCAACTTTTCTTCCCTTACGGGTGTAAAGTTCACCGTGACTACTCAGGTATAGAAACAGAATAAAATAAATAGGG
>JBBRTY010000058.1:0-19718 GCA_038248285.1 Aggregatilineales bacterium | reverse complement strand
TCATCGTGCCGGGGGATACTTGCTCGGTGCGATAACATGGGGATACTTATGACAGGAAACAACCAGACGGTGGGGGCGGTCTGGTTGTCTCGTTACAAAATGATGGCAAAAAAGTGACACACTGATAAAATATAGAATGAGGTTTACTTGTAATGATTGTCATGATAAAGTCCAAGGATAGAACATGAGTTCTGATTCAATCAATATCCAGATTAGTGGAAATCTCAATGATGACTCTGAAAGCTTTGAAAAATTGTTCCAAATTTATGGGCGGTTGAAGGATATTCGTGGGTATAAAGTATATTTTGAATTTTCGGGCTGTAATTTTCTTCAACAAAATGCTGTTGCGTTTCTAGGAGCTTTGGTTCGATTATTGCAGATAAATGACAATATTGTTCATTTTGATATCAATACTATCATGTCGCAGGTGCGAACTAACCTTGAGCAGAATGGTTTTTTGCACATACTTGGAGTTGGTGGACAAACATGGAACGGTAACTCCATTCCATACCGCGAAGATAGGACTTTTAAGTCTGATGACTATGAAGATTATCTCTCCAATAAATGGTTGAGATTTGGTTGGATAAATATTAGCGATAGATTAAAACAATATATTGCTAATCCTGTTATAGAAGCTTATGTCAATGTTTTCTATCATGCAAAGTCGCCGATTGGAGTGATCACCTGCGGACAACATTATCCCAATAAGCATTTACTGAAAATAGCTTTGGTTGATTTTGGAGTTGGCATACCTCACACTGTGCGCAACTATCTTCAACAGCCTAATATGTCCGCCAGCGAAGCACTAAAGTGGGCATTTCAGCCGCAGAATTCCACTCAAAACAACGCAGGCGTCGCACGAGGGATTGGATTAGATATATTAAAATCTTTTATCGAGGTAAATAAAGGTAATTTAAAAATCTATAGTGAGCGCGGATACATGTCTATTGACACCGGTAAAACGCATTTTGTAGATAAGCCCACAGGGTTTAAGGGGACTTTAGTTCAAATAACCCTAAATTGTGATGCGAGATACTACACGCTTCCTGATGAAAACCCGCAAGATGATATTTTTTTCTAGTTGATAAGGCGAAATCATGATCTACAACATCAAGGAAAACATCGGCAAAAATGGCATTACACTCGAAGATGGCCAAAAAGTGTATGCTGTCATTTTCTCGGAATTGCAAGCTAAGCGTGAAATTGAGTTAGACTTCACTGATGTGCGTATTGTTGCCTCGCCTTTTCTCAATGCTGCAATCGGGCAATTGCTACGCGACTTTACGCCAGATGATCTCAATCACTATCTAAAAATCCGAAACTTGTCCTCAATATCCAGACCTATTCTGAAAAGTGTCATCGAGAATGCGCGCGATTACTATAGCAGCGAGTTGGTTCGCCATGCCGTTGATGAAGCCGTAAAACAACAGGCATCCGATAATTATGGCGATTGAGGCTTTAATAGTCGATCTCAGGCAAGATATTCCCAAAGCAAGTGATAAATTCTTGGTAGACAGCAATGTTTGGTATTGGATGGGTTACACGAAGACAAGCGATAATTTAAAACCCTACCAAATTAATGATTATCCCCATTACCTAAAATCGGCGGATAATATCCAAAGTGAACTCTACAAATGTACCCTCTCTTTTTCAGAACTTGCCCATAGTATTGAGCGCTCTGAAAAAGTTATCTTCAATGCCAAGCGTAAAGCGTCTGGTTTTTTAGAAGTGGCAGACAAAGCCTTTCGACACAATTTCCCGCTTGAACGTGCTAAGGTAATCACTGCAATCGAAAATGCTTGGGTCATCGTCGAAGCGGCAACCAATGGCTTGACCGTCGAAGCCCACGTCACCTCAGCAATGGTTAAAGACTCGTTGAAACGTATCAAAACACAAGAACTAGATGGCTATGACGCCTTCATTGTTGAAGCCCTTTTTGCTGCTGGCATCACCCAAGTGATCACAGATGATGGTGATTTTGGACGAGTCGCTGGCGTTACCGTCTTCACGGCAAATAGTCGACTCATTCGTGAGGCAGATGCACAAGGGAAACTTATAAAACGTTAATCCCCCTCTTGCTGAAACATTTTTCCCACCTCCAAAAAAACTCGCCGCAAATCATGAACATTCTCTGAACAACTCTCCGCTACACTGTGGAGAATGCCTGATCCACGGTGAAGGAGTATCTCTCTGTGAATGTCTATCGTCTGATCTCGTTTGCTGGCGCAACCCTTTCCGTAGCACCAGCCGCCGCCTTCGCCCTTGCCCTCTCCTTCGGGAATCTCGCTGCCCCAGTTGCCAGCCAAGCCCCTGCCGATTGCGCCGCCCTCGCCAACTTCCCCGATGTAGCGCAAGGCAGTGCGGGCGCGGGCTACGCTCCGGCACGGGTGAGAGTCAGTTGCGTCGCCGACTCGCTCATCATCGAGTCGAACGGTATGATCAATTACGAATTCGTCGCCATGACCCCCAACGCCCTCGCCGAACAAGACAAAACCTACACCCTGCCGCTCAATCCCGTTTTGAAAGACGAAGCCGACATCACCATTCAACTGATCAGCAGTATCGGCGTCACCGTCAACGGTATCCCCATTTGCACCCCCAACGAAGCCCCACAACAAGGCTCCGCCGACCCATATGTCGATGGTATCCTCGATATCTTACGCCAATGTCACATTAGAAATCCGTTCGACGATTTGCCCCGTAGGGACACCCAACGGGATTCTGTTGAAAAAGTCGGACACCCCGTTGCGCGTCCCTACGGTTGTCGTGTTTTTTACAACTTTTGTGTAATATGACATTGGCGTCGCAGTTACAATCGTCCGTGCAGACCATTGTCCTATAGGGGCGTGTCGATCAACGGCAGTAAGATATAAGCTTAGGAAGGGGCAACGATGGCGCATCCCAATGACTACCTCTATCTGACGACTATTGGGCGCGTGAGCGGCGAACCGCGCCAGATCGAAATCTGGTATGTGGCGTTCGAGGATGCCTACTATTTGGTGTCCGAGGCACGCGGCGAAGCGCAATGGGTCAAGAATATTGAAGCGCAACCGTCGGTGATCGTGCGCCTTGGGGGGCGCGATGGCACAGGCGTCGTCGCACACGGGCGGACGGTCGATCCTGACGAAGAACCAGAGCGCGCCGCCGCTGTTAGCGCGCTGATGAATGCGAAATACGGGTGGAGCGATGGCTTGATCGTGGAACTGCGCCCGACAGAGTGAGTGTTTCTTAAGAATTGCGTGCTAAGATTGCTGGCAACAACCCTATCATCCCTACCAGAGGATTTTTTCATGTCTAACGCAACAGTCGTCATGATCACCGGTGCGCGTGGCAATTTGGGGGCTGCCGTCGCCCGCGCTTACGCCGCCACAGGTGCCCGTCTCGTCTTGGTGGATCGCCAAGCCAGTGATTGCGAGGCGCTTGCCGCTACGCTCGCTGTGGAGTCGCATTGCGACGGGGGTGACCTCGGCGATCCGGCTGCCATCGATGGCATTATCACGCGGGCGGTAGCGCGTTTCGGCGGCATTGACGCGCTCGTTCATACAGTCGGTGGGTACGCGGCGGGTACACCCATTCACGAATCAAGTATCGATGTTTTAGATCAGATGTATAACCTCAATGTCCGTCCCGTGTTTATCACGGCTGGGCGCATGGCGGCACATCTAGTCGAACGAGGGCAGGGCGGCAAGATCGTCGTCATTCTTGCCAAAGCGGCGTTAAAGGGACAGAAAAATGGAGGGGCGTACACCGCCAGCAAAGCCGCAGCATTGCGTTTGATCGAAAGTATGTCGCTAGAACTGCGCGATTTTCAGATTAATGTCAACGGGGTTTTGCCAAGTATCATCGACACGGGGCGCAATCGCGAAGACATGCCCAACGCTGATTTCAGCAAATGGGTGACGCCGGAGCAGATTGCGGAAACGATCCTATTTCTGACCTCGTCTGCCGCCAATGCTATTCACGGTGCCAGTATCGAGGTCTACGGGCGATCCTAATGAAGGTGTCTTTATCGCTATTTTCCCGTTAATTATGGAGTGGAAGATAGTTGTCGCTAAAAGTGTGGATCACAAAACAAAAAACTAGCATATAATCAATTAAGCAAGCGAAAGAGTTGATAATTGCACCAATGCTTGTTTGAATCAACACCATTCTATTGTAGACTTGTGGATGTTGAATATCGAGGATGAGGGAACTAAACATGCGAACTTTGATACGTTTCATTACTTTCATCGTGGTAGTGATGGCATTTGCCGTTCTGCCGGTCGCCGCGCAAGAAAGCCGGGCAGCGCTCAATTTGATTACGCCTAATGCCCCTGTTGGTTTGGATTCTGAATTTAATGTGCTGATCCAAGTTGAAGCGGGTGGTTTACCTGTGGATGCTGCCGCTGCTTATCTCAACTTTGATCCGGCTGTGTTCCAAGTGGTGCGCGTCCAACCCGGCACCTCCCTGCCCATCTTCCTTCAGAGCGAGATGGATAACGTCGCTGGTACGGTCAACTTTGCCGCCGGTCAATTCCCCAGTGCTTACCCCACGGGTTCGTTCACACTGGCGACGGTTACCTTGCGCGCGATTGCTGAATCCGACGCCGCGTTGATCTCGTTGAGC
Organism: Aggregatilineales bacterium; assembly: GCA_038248285.1. Taxonomy (GTDB): domain Bacteria; phylum Chloroflexota; class Anaerolineae; order Aggregatilineales; family Phototrophicaceae; genus Flexifilum. Next base: position 15,112 of record JBBRTY010000058.1, on the reverse strand, counting down.
TTCGACAGCCGTCGTCAGACCGATGTCGTTTTCGCGGGTCAATCGGTGATGGCGGAAGCGGTCGGCGCGATGGTGATGATCACCAAAGATGCCGCCCCCGCAATTGAAAATGTCACCGCACCGGTGATCACCGAAGGCACGGGTCAAATCGGCAATGCTGCGATTATTCAACTTCCCGGCGCGGATGTTGTTCCGGGCATTTCCACCCTCGCCCCAGTGGCTCCTCCTTATGCTGCCAATCTGAGCGATCCGTCGTTCTGGGTGGCAGAAGGCGCGTGGGCACAAGCAGTCGCAGCCGATGGCAGCACGGCTTGGTCGTTAAATAGCGCGTCGAGCGCGTCGGCGTTGCGTTTGGCACAACCGATTGACCTGAACGGCTTGGCGTCGGCAAATGTCGCGCTCAGCTATACATCGGGCGTACAAGGACAGATCGAATTGATGGTCGAAGGCAATGGCGTGTGGCTGCCCATCGCGTTTGTCAACCCGTCGGCGGAACTCGCCAGCGTGGTGGTGGCGCTGGATAGCTATGTCGGGCGCGTGGTTCACCTGCGCTTCGTCTCCACTGCGGCTGCCGAAGGTTCGGTGGCGGGTGCTTCTTGGACGATTGACGCGCTGAGCATCACCGGCAACATGATCAACTTGGATCGCGGTGCCGAAACTGAAATTATCACCCCCGAAGGTGACGGCGCTGTCGAAACCGGCACCAACTAACTCGATTCTTCAACCTTGGTTTTGAAAAGGCGGCGCACGACACGGTGCGCCGCCTTTTTTTGCGCGTATGGCTATACATTACCCACATCTTTTTTGAGGGGGACAGGGGATGAGTGAGAGACCAGATTGCCATTGCATAGAGAGAGGGAGAAACCGGTCCACAAAAGTTCTTAAAAATCCCCTCAGCAGCTACGAAGTGGGGAGGGGATGCCGACCTTCGGTCGGACGGGGTGGGGACATACTTTCGTGACTCACTGAGGGTGCATTTCACGTTGGTGCAAAACGCGCTCGTAATCAAACAGGGTGATGTATTTTGAACTGAATCAGAGTCTTAAGTCCGGTGTTTTGTTATGAAATCATAGCGATGCACCAAAGTGAAATGCACCTGATTCACTGAGTTTGACTTGCGGCGACACGATCTTTCCCCTATAATAACAGTCAAGAGGGCTGTAAAAGTGCAATGTCAATAGGCATTTCGTGGAAATTTTACGGTTTTCAGTTGCTTTTGCCTTAACCTATCTTGACTCATGTTCCAAAATGTATATAATTCAAGTTGTCAACCATTTTTCCTTCTGGGGAGGAACACCATGCAGAAAAAGTCCTATAACAAGCCGGAAATCAACGAAATCGGCCGTCTGAATGAAGTCATCAATACCCAACGTGACAGCTTTGACCCGGATGGCGCACCGCCGATCCGTGGCAACATGGTCCTCATTCTGTTGACTTTCTCGCAATAATTTGGCTCCAGTTTGACAAAACAAAATGCCGAGTGTCCCTCGGCATTTTGTTTTCTTAACACCCCCCAACGCCTCCCTCTTGATTTGCCATTGCTCATTTCAAATATGATCGCGTACAATACGCGCACTGTATCTATCCCAACACCTAAACCGATAGACCGATTTTGAGCGCCCAGTGGCGGGCAGTGACCACGTTATTTCGCCCTGATTGGATAAGACAACAAGCTATGACCGCGACATATTTTTTTTACGGGCTCACCATCCAAGCCGACACCCTCCTGCCCGGTTTCCGTGTTGCGGAACCCAACCTCAATGCGGTTGATATCCACGTTTGGTTTCGTGAACCCGCCGAGTATGCGGCTGTTTATAGCCGCGAACAAGCATGGGCAGACCATCCTTTGTATCAAGATCGCCGCCCTCAGGATGAACAACAACAAGGGATGCGCATTTTCGTCAGCCCCGATGGGGAGTACACCCGCCTTCATTATTCGACCGATGTGATCTTCACCGTCAACCGTCAGGCGACCCAAATTTTTGTGCAAGCCCCGCCCGATACGGCGCTGGAAATGATCTGCGCCTATTTCGTCAATCCGGTCTTAGCGTTTTGTTTGCGGTCGCGCGGGTTGACGTGCCTTCATGCCAGCGGCGTCGTGGTCAATGGACGGGCACTTATCTTTGTGGCACCGTCTGGGTCGGGCAAATCGACCTTTGCCTTCCAATTTGCCAAACACGGGCACACCATCCTGTCCGATGATATTTGCACCCTAGTCGACACCCCCGAAGGTCTCTCGATCTTGCCGGGCTATCCTCATCTGCGCCTGTGGTCGTGGACGGTCGAAGAATTGCTAGGGGACGAAAATGCTTTGCCCCTGATCGCCCCCGACTGGGAAAAACGCTATGTCGATCTCAACCGATCCGAGTATACTTTTGCCGCTTCCCCTGTGCCTTTGGGGGCGGTCTTCATGCTGGATGGGTTTAGTGACCGGGTGAGTATCGTGCCCATCCCCAACCGTCTCGCACTGATGACGTTGATGAACAACACCTACCTCAATTACATGATCGACCACAAAATGCGCAGCGACGACTTCCGCTGGTTGTCGCGGCTTACGCACAGCGTGCCGGTCTATTCCATGATTCGCCCCGAAGACATGGAGCGCATCGAAGAGTGCTACCAAGCGGTTCACGATATGGTCGTCGCCTCACCAGAAAAGTAGAGTCCCGATGTATTCACTTCAACAATATGGACACATGATCCGCGACACGGTACGTATCACCGCCTATGAGCAAGCGCTTCGCCGCGCCATCAAACCCGGCGATGTGGTGGTGGATGTCGGCGCGGGGACGGGCATTTTTGCCTTGATGGCGTGCCAATATGGGGCGCGGCATGTCTACGCCATTGAACCCAACCCGCTGATCGATCTCGGTCCGGCAATGGCGGCAGCCAATGGCTTTGGTGACCGCATGACGTTCATACGCGGCATGTCTTCGCAAGTCGAACTGCCAGAACGCGCCGATGTCATGATCGGGGATTTACGCGGACGCTTGCCGCCTTTTCAACTGATGGTCGATGCCTTTGTGGATGCCCGCGCGCGCTATCTAAAACCGGGGGCGCTCGTCATCCCCCAGCGCGATACCGTCTATGCGGCATTGGTGGGCGCGCCCGATACCTATACCAATGAAATCCTGAAGCCGTGGGTGCAAAACCTTGCCGGCGTCAAAATGGATACCGTGATGTCGATCATCCGCAATTCGGTCTTGCCCGATCCCATCGACCACCCGCAGGCACTGTTGACGCCGCAAGTCTTTGCAACACTGGATTATGACGCGGGCACGCTGGCGTTTGCCCCCCAACCGATGCGCTGGGAGGTCACGCAGCCCGAAACCTTGCACTTCGTGGCGTTATGGTTCGATGCCGTCTTGTTCGAGGATATCGGCTTTAGCAATGCCCCCGGTGCCAAATCGCCCCAAGTGTATCAACGCCTGTTGTTGCCTTTCCAAGCACCGCTGGCACTGGCAGCGGGTGAGATCGTCTCTTTGACCTTGACCGTCAGCCCCGCGCTCAGCAATGATCACACCTATGTTTGGCAAACCCAAGTCTTTGCCAATGCCGAAGCGCCCAAGCCGCGCATCGACTTTAAGCAATCGACCTTGTTCGCCACCCCCTTGACCGGGGTGCGCAAACGGTCGGCAAATTTTGTGCCCACCGTGAAAATCGAGGGCAAAGCGGTGGCGCGGGCATTGGTCTTGATGCAAGACGGCACGGCACTGAGCAGCGTGGCGGGGAACATCGCCGCCGAATTCCCAGCGTTGTTCCGCGATCCCGCCGAGGCACTGTCATTTGTTGCCAGTTTGTCACAACAATATAGCAGTTAATGGGGCTATCATTGGTTTAACACGAAAATGGGGGTGGGCGTGTGCGCCGTCAAATGGTGCAACCCCCCCCAAGCACTCATCGCTACCATCCTTTTTATGAGGAGATCATAACGCACATGGTCATTCAACCGATCACCAATATTCTGTTTCATCATTATGGCGAAGAAGCCGTCATTCTCAATCTCAATACCGAACGCTATTTCAGCCTCAACGAAATCGCCATTCGCATGTGGGATGTCTTAAGCACCACCGAGTCGTTCGAGAGCGCGTGTGCCCTCATCGCGGACGAATACGAAGCACCGCTCGATGTGATCCAAGCCGACGTGACGGTATTCATCAAATCGCTGCAAGAGGCGGGCATTGTCCAACATTCCCAATCCGCGCCCAGCTAACGAGAGCGATCCGCACCGCCGGAACTTCGGGTTACGCAACCAGTGGTTCCGGTTAAAGCGTCGCCTCGCCTATCTAGGATCGCTGGCACTTCTCAAGATCATCGATTGGATGCTGCGCACCTGGGGCTATCGGCGGACGAGTCGCTGGCTGGTGCGGTTCTCGCCCACGCCCGATGCCGCGCGCTCCGACAGCAAGCGCGCCCGCATTTTGGCGTTGGCGGTGGATAGCGCCGCCACCCAACGCCTCGTCGATGTCACTTGCTTACGGCGCTCGCTGGCGTTGTGGTGGCTTTTGCGTTGGTTGCGGATTCCGTCTGAGGTGCGGCTGGCGTTTCGGCTGGCGAACGGCAAAGCCGACGGTCATGCGTGGGTAGAACATCACGCGCAAGTGATCAATGATCTGCCGGATATCGCGGCGCATTATCCCATCCTCTATGGTGATCAACTTTCCCCCGAAATGGCAGCCAAAATCTAATGAGCGGACTCTTTGCAGTATTAAACCTAAATGACCGCCCGGTCGATGACGCAGTGGCGCAAAAAATGCTCAACCGCCTCCGCTATCGGGGGATGGATGCCCAGACCCTCTGGCATGAGGGCGCGCTGGCGCTGGGGCACACCCAAGCGCAAGTGACCTCTTTTGATGCCCATGACCGCCAACCCGTCACGCGCGACGGCGTGACCATCGTGGCGGATTCCGGCTTGGTCGCCCGTGCCGAGTTGGTGGCAGCGTTGAATGCCCAACGCCACGCCGTGACGCTGGCGACGCCCGACTCGGAACTGATTTTGGCGGCATATCAGGTCTGGGGGGAGGATTGCCTCCAGCACATCATGGGCGAATTCGCCTTCATCCTTTGGGATGCCCACCAGCGCAAATTGTTGGCAGCGCCCGACCCGCTGCGGGTGCGCGAATTGTATTATGCCCAGGTCGGCGACACGGTGATCATCGCCAATGAGATCGCGGCGGTGCTGTTACATCCGGCGGTGTCGGCGGCGCTCAATGAAGCGATGATCGGTGATTTCTTGCTGTTTTCGACCACCGACCGCCACATCAAAAACAAAACCATCTTCGCCGATATCGAGCGGGTGCCGATTGGTCACGCGCTCATCGTCCACGAGCGCGCCCTGCGGCTGCATCAGTATTGGAATTTCCCCTATGATGAGCCGATGCTGCGTTATGATCATCCACAGGCATACGTCGAACATTTTTCGGCGTTGTTCACCCAAGTCGTCAAAGAACGGGTAGAAAATATCGATAGCGTCGTCGTGCAAATGAGCGGCGGGATGGATTCGACCTCGATTGCCGCCACCATCGCGGGGCTGATCCGTTCGGGCGCGATTCAAACCAAGTTGTCGCTCATCAGCGCCGTCTATGACCGTATCGTGTCCGACAACGAAGCCTATTTTGCCAACCTAACCGCGCAATTTTTGGAGATCCCCACCGAGTTTTTGGCGTGTGATGGTTTCTACCCGTGCGATCCGTTGCCCACCCGCATGGAACCGATGCCTGATTTTTCGACCGGTTTCACCAGAACCTTGGATGGACGCTTGGCGAGTTTGGGCAAACGTTCGGTCTCTGGCAACGGCGGTGATGAGGTCTTCACCAACACCCCCCTCTATCAAGTCTTGCTGCTTCACCCGCTGCCCGAAGCCTTCGCGCTCTACCGCTGGCTTTGGAAGATGACCGGACGGCGTCCCGGCTTGGACGGCACCCGCGCCTATCTTCAGCAACTCTTGATGTTTGGGCGCGAATCCGTCGTACCGTCGAGCTTTCCGTACCCGGTGTGGCTGCAACCCGAATTTGCCGACCGCCTCCACTTAAAGGAACGCTTGCAGGTGCCGTGGAATGTGAGCCTCAAGAAGTCCCACCCCACCCAGCCGGAACTCCCGATTTATGTCGGCTTGGGGGCGTGGAATATGCGTTCCGAGTTCATCACCCCCCATGACCATACCCCAGTGGAGACGACATTGCCGTTCATCGACCTCCGGCTGATCCGCTTTATCTTGTCGGTGCCGCCCACACCGTGGAACCGCCGTAAGCTGATGCTGCGGGAAGCGATGACGGGTAAATTGCCGACCGAAGTCCTGCGCCGCCCCAAGACGGGGTTATCCGGCACAGGTGTCGCCTTCACCAGCCAGCCCGGTGGCGAATGGCTGGACGCCTGGGAACCCGTGCCCGAACTGGCCCAGTATGTCCGGCGCGATGCCGTGCCGCCCGTGTACAAGTCAGGCAGTCGTGAACGGGCGTCCGTCGACATGCGCCCGTTGTTCCTCAACCAATGGTTGAAAGCGCTCCACGACTGGCTTCGTACCGAAAAAACCCACGGGTGATGCAGCTTATGGCGAAAAAACTTGTGCTTTTCCTCAGCTTTTGGGTGATATCCCTGTTGCCCGCGCACGCCCAAGACAGCGCCGAGCCGTTGATCTTATGGAGCCGAGGCGACTTGTACGCGACCGTAGACCTGACCGCCCTCCCCGTGAAATTGACCGACGACGGCAACATTTCGGGACCGGCATTATCGCCCGATGCCGCGTGGATCGCCTATAAAACGGCGTCCCCCATCGGGCTGGCGGCACTGGCGCAGATCGAAGCCGAAGGCGAGATCGCGGAATTTGACCTGCCGTCGGATATCGTGCTGTTCAACCTTGACGCTGGCTTCGCGCTGCCTGTGACGACCCAACCGGAGGGGGCGTCGCTGTTCGTAGACGGTCAAACCGACAACGCGATCTTGCGTTCTGCGCCGGCGTGGTCGCCCGATGGCGCGGCGGTGGCATGGTCAGAAATCGCCTATCCGGTGGGCACGGCGCACCTCGTCCGTTATGAAGTCGCCGCTGCCCAAGCGCGTGTGCTTGCCGACCTGCCGCCGCAGCCCAATCGCCAGCTCCCGCCCGCCGTCACCTGGGGGCGTAGCGGCATCAGCGTCAATTTGTCCGCCGACGCCGCCAGTGATCAAATTCACCCCATTTTTGATGCGCAAGGGGCGCTGATGACGATGGTCGGAATCGCCGCCGTGCCCGATGACGCCGTGCGCCTCGTCACCTGGGTACAGGTGGGCGACCGCGAAGTCTTGGGGCTGTTGTACGAATCGGGCGGGTGGGTATTGTTCGACCCTGTGAATGGCTCCGCCGTGCCTTATAGCGCGGTGCCAGTATTGACCCATAATGCGCCGCTAGAAGACGGCGCGACCGGCTGGGCACTGCGTTTTGGTGTCGATCCCTCGTTAGGCTTTTATTGGGAGATCGCCGATACCAACATCGCCGCCATGGGTGAACCGAACCGAGTCGCCTTGTCCGCTGACGGCACCCGCCTTGCGGTCGCGGGGGTGCCCTCGTTTGGGACGGCGGGCGTATTCAATGGCACGGACTTCATCGCCATTCCCGGTACGGGCAGCGGCGCGGACGATCTGCCGATTGGGGCGGTCTTGTGGGGGGCGATGATCTGGCGTTTACCCACCGCTTTCTAACGATTACCCTCTGTATTACACGCGCGCGCAAAAAGTGCATTATGATAAACGTTGAAGCGAACACACGTTTACCGCGCACTAGGATCGCTCATTTCAGCATTATCATTTGACACGATCAGGAGGTTTCAAGAACATGGGACGTCGACTTTTTGTATTGATGCTGTTGCTGGCACTCACAGCAATCGCTTTCCAACCCGCTGTCGCCCAAACACCCGCATGGCGTGGTGAGTATTTCAACAATGGCACACTGAACGGGGCACCTGTCTTGGTACGCACCGATAATCAGATCAGTTACAACTGGGGCACGGGTTCGCCCGATGTGTCGGTGCCGTCGGATGACTTTTCGGTGCGTTGGTCTGCCGATGTCGCGTTGACGGCAGGCACCTATCGTTTTTACGCACAGGCGGATGACAACATCCGCGTTATTTTCAACTTTGGCTTCCGTCCGGTGATCGACACCTTCACCAATACCGCGCAAATCAGCCAATTAGTCACCGGTGATGTGGTCGTGCCCGCTAACGGCACCTATCACATTCAGATCGATTATCGCGAGCTGAGCAATCAGGCTTTCGCCTTCTTGACCTATGCCAACCTTGCCACCACCCCCAATTTCCCCGGTTTTCCGGGGCAAGCCGTGCCGACGCTGCCGCCGGGCAGTGGCACCACGCCGGTGACGGGCGCAACTTGGACGGCACAGTATTACGCCAACAACAATTTGCTCGGCGACCCCTCGGCGATCTTCACCGAGTCCACCCCGACGCACAATTGGGGCACGGGCGCACCCTTAGGAAGTATTCCGGCAGATAACTGGTCGGCGCGCTGGTCAAGCGTGCAAAACTTGGCGGGCGGCGCATATGTCGTCAACGTCCGTGCCGATGATGGCGTGCGCGTGTACATCAACGGGCAGTTGTTGATCAACGAGTTTCACGGTGCCAGCGGCTTGACCTATACCAGCAATATCACGCTGGGCGGCGGGCAAAATACCTTCGTCGTGGAATTTTACGACTCCACTGCTGAAGCGTTCTTGGATTACAACTTCAGCCAAGTGACGAGCGGCGGGCAGTTTCCAACGTTGCAACCGACGTATGCCTCGCCCACTGGCGCAACCGCGACCGTGACAGCATACCGCCTCAACGTGCGCAATGCCCCCGACGGCATCAACGGCGCAGTGATCACGCGGATCAGCCGTTTTGAGCAATACAGCATCACCGGACGTACTGCCAACTCGGGTTGGGTGCAGATCACGGTCAACGGTGTGCCGGGCTGGGTCACAACGCGCTGGGTCAATATCTCGCCCTTGGGCGTGAATATCCCGGTGGTCAGCGGCAACGCCACCGCCCAGTCGCCCTCCCCAGTGACGGGCAACGCGGTCACTGCCAGCCCCTATAGCGTGGTCATTCGCGGCGGTGTGGGCACCCAAAACGCCCGCATTGGCTTGTTGCCGACCGGGGCCTCTGCGCCGGTGATCGGGCGCAACAGCAGCAACACTTGGTGGCAGATCAATTACAACGGCTTGGTCGGTTGGGTCAGCGCTCAATACGCGGTGATCAGCGGTACCTCCAATGTCGGGATTATCCCCATTACCGGGTAAAGGCTCCCTTTTCCACCATCGTAGATGTAAAAACTCTGTAAATTACGGGATGCTGGTGCAAAATCCAGCATCCCGTTGTTATGATTGCCCCTGCACACCTCTGCCCGCTAAACGTAAAATAACAAAGTGTCATAATCAATATTCCAGAATGGGGCACGACTCAGTATGATCGAAGTCGAAAATCTCGTAAAAAGGTATGGCGAATTCACCGCAGTAAAAGGCATCACCTTCAGCGCCCAACCGGGCAAAGTCACCGGCTTTTTGGGACCCAACGGGGCGGGCAAAACCACGACCATGCGTATGCTCACAGGCTTTATGCCCCCCAGCGATGGCAAAGCCACAGTCGCGGGCTTTAACGTTTTTGAGCATAGTTTAGAAGTGCGGCGGCGCGTCGGCTATCTGCCCGAAAACGTCCCCCTGTACCGAGACATGACGGCGCGGGCGTATTTGGCGTATATCGGCGAAATTCGCGGGGTCAAGAATCCCCGTCAGCGTGCCGATGCCGTCTTGGATCGCGTGGGCTTATTGGATCGCGCGGACAGCCAAATTCGCACCTTGTCCAAAGGGATGAAGCAGCGCGTGGGCTTGGCACAGGCGCTCATCCATAATCCCCCCGTCTTGATCTTGGATGAGCCGACCATCGGCTTAGATCCGCGTCAAGTGGTGGAGTTGCGCCAGTTGGTCTCCGACTTGGGGCGCGAACACACGGTCTTGTTTAGCACGCACATTTTGTCGGAAGCCGAACAGGTCTGCGATAAAGTGGTGATCATCAACAGCGGACAGATCATCGCGCAGGGCGCACCACAAACCTTGCGGGCGGAACTTTCGCGCGGGGGGCGCGTCTTAGTGCGTGCCGAAGCCCCACCCGACCAAGTGCGTGCCCTGATCGCGGGCTTGCGCAGTGTCAATATTGCCGAAGTCGGCATGGATGGCGTGATCGCCACCCCCGCTGATGCCCAGGTCGATGCCAGCCCCTATATCGCCCAGGCGATCCTTGAAAAAGGCTGGAACCTGATCGAACTGCGTCCGCTGGCGGTCAATCTCGAAGACATCTTCTTAGAATTAACGCGCCAGCAAGAAACCAGCGCCGAAACACCCCTGATGGAGGCTTCGTCATGACAGACACAATAACCAACGCACCCGCCCATAGCACCCCAGAGCAGCACGTCGAGATGGGGGCAGCGTTCCCCTTTTGGACGGTCTTTAAACGCGAGTTCACGGGCTATTTCCGTTCGCCCATCGCCTATGGCATCGCCTTTGCGCTGCTCTTGATCTTGGGCGTGGTCTTTAACGGTTATATCACCAGCGGTGTCGCGGCAGGTAGCGCGCCCGCTGATTCGACCGTCGTTCCCGGTTTGCTCACCTTCCTGATGGTCTTTTTCGCACCCTTGCTGACGATGCGCTTGATCGCCGAAGAAGCCCGCGAGGGCACGCTCGAAGTTTTGATGACCTTGCCGATGGGCGAGGGGCAATTCGTGATCGGTAAATTTTTGGCGGCGTGGGCATATTACACCGTCATTTTGCTGTTGACCATCGTCTACCACATCATCCTGACGACGCTGGGCGTGCCCGATCTAGGGGCGGCGTTTGGCGCGTATCTGGGCGCGTGGTTGCTGGGTGGGGCAGTGCTGGCGGTCTCGATGATTTGGTCTGCCGTCGCCGAAGAACAGATCGTCGCTGCCTTTTTGGGCGTGGCGACCGTGCTGGTCTTGTATCTGGCAGAACTAGCAGCGTCGTGGGTGGCAGGTCAGGGGTCTTTGGCGGGCGCAGCCGATTTCGTGCGCGAACTGGGGATGCAAGCCCATTATGACTACACTATGGCGCGGGGCATCATCCGCCCGGAAGATATCCTCTATTTCCTGTTTTTGATCATCGCGGCGTTGTTCATCACCACCCGCCTCATTGAAATTCGCCGTTGGAGAGCATAAACGATGACGCAAATGACTGAAGACCCAAAGAACAGCCAGCCCGAAGCCCAAGACCCGATCATCCCCCCCAGTTATTTACTGGGATTGTCCTTTATCTCGTTTTTGGTCGCCGCTTTCGTCGCCCTGACCCAAGCGGAGTTTAGCGTGGTGGGTATCGGTGCCCTCGTACTCGGCGTGCTGGCGTTGGTGCTGTGGGTGGTCCTCGCGCCGGATCAAGCGCGCGGCACCCTCACCGGACGCACGGCACGGTATGGCGGCACCAGCCTGTTGATCACGTTGCTGTTGATCGTGGCGTTGGTGTTCGTCTATGTGGCAGTGCGCAGCTTTGGCGCACGTATCGACTTGACCGAACGCAACGACTTTTCGCTGACGACCGAATCGCGCCAAGCCATCACCGCGTTGGGTGCCGACCCGTCGCTGCCGCGCATCAAGTTGGTGGGCTTTTACAGCAGCCAGCAGATCGGATTGCGCGACCAAGGGCAACCGCTCTTGCAAGATTACGCCACCACTAGCGGCGGTAAGATCGAATATGAATTTGTCGATCCTGACCTGCAACCGGGACTCGTGCAAAGCTATAGTGTGACCACCAACGGGCAGATCGTCGTCGCCGCTATCGATAGCGAAACGGGCGAACTTGACCTCGAAAATGCTGAGCGCGTCAGTAGTGCCAGCCAAGAAGAGCTGACCAACGCCATTTTGAGCGTGGCGGCACAGGGCAATTTCCGCGCTTACTTCATCACCGTCGCGGACGGCGAATCCGAAGGCATGGCGTCGCTGAAAGACACCCTCACTTCACGCTTCGACTGGACGGTCGAAGAAGTCACGCTGATCGAACTGACCAACCCCGAAAGCACGATCACGCTCAATGACCCCAATCTTGACGGCGAAGTCATGATCATTCCGGGCGGCAGCCAAGCGTTGAGCGAACAAGAATTGGCGGTCTTGACCAATTATCTGAACGCGGGCGGCAATGTCATCTTGTTTGCGGGCACCAACCTCAATGATGATCGCACCTCGCTCGCCACTGATCCGGCATTGACGACCTATCTCGCCGCTAATTTCGGCATCAGCGTGCTGCCGGATGTGGTCTTTGACACCGAACAGGCTTTCCAATCGCCGATTGCGCCCGTCGTGAACGATTTTGACACCACCAGCTTCATCACCACCAATGGCATCCCGCCGGGTGGACAAGCCGCCGCCGTCTTTGAACTGACCAATAGCCTCGCGCTGAGCCAACCGACACCCGCCAATGTGACGGTCACAGCATTGGCGCGCACGTCGGCGTCGTCGTTCAGCAAGAGCGACATTGAAGGTATCCTCAGCGGCACCGTCACCCGCGCCGACACTGATCCAACAGGTCCGCTGGTGGTCATGGCACAAGCAGAAAACAGCCAAACCGGGGCGCGCTTGGTGGTCATGGGCAGCACCGCGCCCGCGCTGGACACGTTCTCGGTCTTGAATGTCGATAACCTCAGCTTGACCTTTAACAGCTTGGTGTGGGTGACGGATTTCGTCAACTATTTCCAAGATATCACGGTGCTGCAACAACAGCGCCCGCAAGATCAGCCGATGTTCGCCAGCGAAGCCACCCTCGCGACGGCGACGGGCGTGGTGACATTGTTGCCCTTTGCGGTGTTGTTCGTGGGCATTTATGTGTGGTGGTCTAACCGCCCCCGCGCGCGCTAAACCATTGGGAGTTAGGGGTTAGGAAAGACGAGGACGCGCGACTCATCACCCCTTCCTAACTCCTAAACCCCAATGCCTAATCTCTGCCCCCTACCCCCTATCTTCACAGGAGCCAAGCTATGCGCTTAGATCGAAACACCCTGATTTTAATCGTCGTCTTACTTGCGGTTGTGGCAGGTGCCTTGTTCGTCACCAATCAACAGGCGAGTGTGCCCGCGACGACAGCGACGCCGAATCCGGCGAGCGGCATCTTATTCGCCGAGGTCGCCAACAGCGGCGTGATCGCCCGCATCGAAGTACGCGAAGCCGTGACGAGCAGCTTTGTCGAACTGACGCGCCGCGACGTGCAAACGTGGGCGATCAGCGGCACGGGCGCGCTGGCAGATCGCGATGCCAACTCGACGCAAATCGAAACCACCGCCACCCAGTTGAGTACCGTAGAATACACCAGCAGTTTTGAATCGGAGGCGCTGGCAGATTTTGGCTTGACCGCGCCCCAATATGCGGTTGTGGTCGAAACGGGCGCGGGCGCAGCCTATACGCTCTACATCGGCGCAAGGACACCCACCAACCCGCGTTATTACGCCGTGTTGGAAACCGGCGCGCTGCCGTTGGATGATGGCGAAGCCACTCCCGAAGTGACGCTCGAATTTGATCCGTTTGCGGGCTTGCAGCCCCCGACGGTCGCCGGTCGCCCGGCACTGCCTGCGCTCAGCGGCACCAAGACGATCTACGTGATCCCGCAAACGGTGATCACCACGCTGACGGGCTGGCTGACCGCACCACCCTATTTGCCCCCGCCGACCGCGACGCTCCCCCCGACCTTGACACCCATCCCCGAAGTGACAGCGGAAGCCACCGCCGAAGCAACGGTCGAAGTGACAGCGGAAACCACCGCCGAGGCAACGGCTGAGGCGACGGCAGCACCCTAATCGTCATGGGGCGGGGGATGAACATTCATGCCCCGCCCGTGTTGCCTCACTCAAAGACCGTATAAATCACCCCGCCGCTATCCGCTATGAAACTGCCGTTGGGCGTCACGACCACCTGCAAGCCGTCGGCACTAGGCACAAAACTGACCGTGTAGCCCGCCCCCGGCGTTAACCCCGTGAGGATGTGTTCGGGCACGCTGGCGAAGTACGAATAGCCCCCCACCCCCGCGCCCAGTTCCACTGGAAACACAACCGCCATCGTGCCGACCATCACGCCTTGCACGCCGGCACTGTCGATGCCGCCGACGGCTTGCGGTGTCGTGCCTGCGTCGCCACCTTGCAAGACGTGCAAAAATCGAGCCGTGCCCATGCCCTCCGGGGCGCTGACCTGCAACCGATAGCGCATCGGTTCCAAGTTGGCGGGCGGGCTGCTGACCTCATCCACCAACGGGCTGACGCTGATCTGCGCGCCGACGGGCAAGACGGTTTCGGTGGTCAGTGTTTGCCCGCTGGCGGTAGTCATGGTGGTCACAGTCCCGTTGACAGGGTTTTTTCCAGCAAACGCACCGATGGCATATACTCTGCCCGTAAAGGCTCGATAGCCGAGATCGGCACCGTGACGACATCAATCGATTCGCCCAGCACATTGAAGACTTCCAGAATCGCGCCTGCTTCACCTGCTTTAACAGGCAGGTAGTCTATATACATGGCGGTGTCGCCGCGTTTGAGATTGGCTTCGGGAATATCGTGAGTGAGTGCCACACGGGTATAGAGTTCAGGCAGAGTCATTCGTTTTCCTCCAAGGCTTTAACGTCACAAAGCGATAAAGACCATCTTCTTCCGTTCGCATCATCCAGATGCTTATCACCAGCAGATCACACTCATTGACGCCTTTGAGTGCGCCTTTCACCCGATACACATCGCCGAAACGATTATGCTGGTCGAACTGTGCATCATGGGTTGTGAGCATCTCACGCAGGGCGGCTTCGAGCGCATCAGGATTATCCTGTGTATACCCTGCCTGCGTCAGAAACTTTGACTTGTCGTTCTCCGGTTGATAGACCAGCAGGTACTTCGTCAGCTTCTCGCGTGGGATGATGGCTTCATCGGCAATTATCCTCATTATAAACCCAACTCCCACGATAAACTGATACAGTATCGGGTGCATTTCACTTTAGTGCAAAATATGCTCGTCATGGTACTGGGGGAAATGTGGGGTTTCAAAGGGCGGATATTCGGCGCGGGGACAATGTGAGTTGATAACATTTGACAAGCGCCTAATCCGCCCCACCAACGATCTC
>JBBRTY010000057.1:0-19781 GCA_038248285.1 Aggregatilineales bacterium | reverse complement strand
GATCGCTTGCTGTCAGTGTCGCGGCTATTTGGAGCCGAAAGGCTCGCCAGAGACACGGCTCCACAAGAAGCCGCGCCGCTTTAGCGGTTGCGGAGTGTCACATGGCGAGTATGTGCGCGGGGTGCAAGCGCTCCGCAACAGCCTGATCGCAGGGGGGTACCGCTCCGGCGTCTCGTTGCTGTATGTCGAAGAAAAAGGCGCGATGCACAACGAGACGGCGTGGGCGCGACGTTTGCCGTCGGCGTTGCGGTTTTTGCTGGCGGGGCGGGGGTGAAGTTCAAGTGTGCCTTTGCCCACACGGTTGGCATAGCTGTTGGGGATAAGTCATTTTTGCTGCAAACGCCAATGCCGCCAATAAGTCTTCGTGTTCCAAGTCGGGATAATCCTCAAGAATGTCTTCAAATGTCATTCCCGAACTCAGCTGTTCAAGGATGATCTGCACGGGGTAGCGTAACCCCCGAATGACGGGCTTGCCATGACACACGTCGGGGTCTACGGTGATGCGTGACAACATGGTTTCCATGCAAAATTCTCCACTACTTGTCCCTCAACAATAGCTTTTTGCATTGTGCCGGCGGACGCGCCCTTGCGCGCCCGCCTAAGCCCCGTCTTTTTACTTCATCGCCGCCAAGCCAAAATGCACGCGCACCTTGTTCTCGATTTCGTCGCGGATCGCAAGGTTTTCCAACAGATACACTTTCGAATTCTCGCGTCCTTGACCCAGCAGCCCATCGTTATAACGGTAGAAGGCACCGCGCTTTTCGATAATGCCGAGATCGGTGGCGAGATCGAGGACTTCCCCCGTCTTGCTGATACCGCCTTCGATGAACATGATGTCAAATTCGGCTTCACGGAAGGGGGGCGCGACCTTATTCTTGGTCACACGCACGCGGGTGCGGGAACCGAGGACTTCGCCGCCACTGCCCTTGATCGATTCGAGCTTGCGGACATCCAAGCGAATGGTGGCGTAGAATTTGAGCGCCCGTCCACCCGGTTGCGTTTCGGGACTGCCATACATCACGCCGATCTTTTCGCGGATTTGATTGGTGAACAGCACACACACATTGGATTGCTTGATCGCGCCCGATAACTTGCGGAGCGCTTGGCTCATCAAACGCGCTTGCACCCCGACATGGCTATCCCCCATCTCGCCTTCGATTTCCACGCGCGGCACCAACGCCGCCACACTGTCCAGCACCACCACATCCAGCGCACTGGAACGCACCAACGCCTCGGTGATCTCTAATGCTTGCTCGGCAGTGTCCGGCTGCGACACATAGAGGGTATCGACATTGACGCCCAAACGCTTGGCATAGCTGGGGTCGAGCGCGTGTTCCATATCCACAAATGCTGCCAAACCACCGCGCTTTTGCGCCTCGGCGATCACATGCAAGCAGAGGGTCGTTTTGCCGGAGCTTTCCGGTCCGTAAATTTCCACCACGCGACCACGCGGCATCCCGCCCACGCCCAGCGCAATATCGATGGTCAATGAGCCGCTGGAGATGGTGTCCACCACCATATGCGTGGCATCGCCCAAACGAATAACCGTGCCATCGCCGAAACGTTTGGTCAAGTCCTCCAGTGCGGATTCAAGGGCTTTTTTGCGCCCTTCTTGATCCATCGGCGTGAAGGCATTCTCGATATGCTCTGATACTCTCTCTTTGGCAGGTTTTCTAGGCGGCATAGGGTTTTCCCTTTTTGATAAAACAAATCATTTCGTCAGGTTGTTATCTCTTTATTATAACCCCGAAACGCCATTGGGTCAATCAGGGATTAGTAAATTTGTTCTATGGGGAGACCCATTTACAAAGTGATTTCTCATCGCTAGGGTTGAAAACGAAGGTAAGATTGTGGGATCAGCCAACGACAGAATATATGATGAAGGTGTCAAAAAAGGACTTCAAGATGACAACTACCCCCGTAGAAACAGGGATCGCAGCACACCCCTTTGAAATTGGACTCTATTCTTTTGGCGAACTCACGCCCGACCCCGTCACCGGGCGTAAACTGAGCGCGGTAGAACGGACCGCTCATCTCTTAGAAGAGATTGAACTGGCGGATCAAGTGGGCTTAGACGTGTTCGGGCTGGGCGAACATCACCGCGACGAGTTTGTCGTGTCCGCGCCCGAAGTCGTCTTGGCGGCGGCGGCGGCGCGCACCAAACGCATCAAATTAACGAGCGCCGTCACCGTCCTCAGTTCGGATGATCCGGTGCGCGTGTTTCAACGCTTCGCCACGCTCGATCTCATCTCCAACGGACGTGCCGAGATCATCGCCGGACGGGGATCATTCATCGAGTCGTTTCCCTTGTTCGGCTATAACCTGAATGATTATGATGCCTTGTTCAGCGAAAAACTCGATCTGCTGATCCAATTACGGGATCACGACCGCGTCACATGGAACGGGCGGCATCGGGCAGCGCTAAAAGACCAACCCGTCTATCCGCGTCCGGTACAAGAATCGCTCCCCATTTGGGTCGGTGTGGGCGGCACGCCGGAGTCGGTGGTGCGGGCGGCGAGTAAGGCACTGCCGATGGCGCTGGCGATCATCGGGGGGATGCCAGAACGGTTCGCGCCCTTTCTTGATCTGTATCGGCAGACGGCGCACGAATACGGGCACGATCTCGCCAAGTTGCCGCTGAGCATCAATTCGCATGGGTTTATCGGCGATACCCGCCAAAAAGCGATTGACGATTCGTTTGCGGCTGTCCAAGCGGTCATGAACAAGATCGGGCGGGAGCGCGGGTGGGCACCGATGCGCAAAGAGCAATATGAGGCAGCGGCGGCATTGCGCGGGTCTAATTTTGTCGGCACGCCGGATGAGATCATCGAGAAACTTTTGTTCCAACACAACATCTTCAATCATCAGCGCTTCTTGTTGCAAATGAGCGTGGGCACCATCCCCCATGACAAGGTGATGCACGCCATTGAATTGTTGGGCACCAAGGTTGCGCCGGTTGTGCGGGAAGAGATCGCGCGGCGCGTGGCAGTGCGATGATAGCGGAAGCGATCACCGTCCTGAGCCAAAAACGGATTCTGCTGGGCGTGACGGGCAGCATCGCCAGTTATAAAGCCGTCGATCTCGCCAGCAAACTGACGCAAGCGGGCGCGTTGGTTGATGTCATCATGACCGCCGCCGCCCGCGAGTTCGTCACGCCGCTCACGTTTCAGGCGGTCACGGGGCGTCCGGTCTACAGTGATTTATGGCAAATGGCACCCGGCAGTGACTTGCCCACGCATATTGCCCATGTCGGCTTGGCGGAAGGTGCCGATCTGCTGGCGGTGATCCCCGCCACCGCCGACACCATCGCCCGCCTTGCGCATGGGTTCGCCAATGACTTGTTGACGGTTTCGGCGCTGGCGGCACGGTGCCCACTGGTGATCGCGCCGGCGATGGATGGATCGATGTATAGCCATCCGGCGGTGGTCGCCAACCTTGATCTGCTGAAGGCACGGGGGGCGTGGGTGATCGAACCAGAAGTCGGGCGGTTCGCGTCCGGATTGGTCGTGCGGGGGCGCTTGCCCGAAACCCCGACGCTGATGGGCGCACTCCGTGCTGCGTTGGGGCGGGGCGGCGCACTCGCAGGGCGGCGGGTGATCGTCACGGCGGGCGGCACGCGCGAGGCGCTTGATCCGGTGCGCTATATCACCAACCGCTCAAGTGGCAAGCAGGGGCATACCTTGGCACAAGCCGCGCTTGATGCCGGGGCGCAGGTCACGCTGATCACGGCGGCGCGCACATTGCCCATGCCCATGGGCGCGGATATCGTGCTGATCGAGTCGGCGCGCGATCTGCGGGATGCGGTCATGGCGCGGTTGTCCGACGCCGATCTGCTGATCATGGCGGCAGCAGTCGCGGACTTTCGCCCCCTTGCTGCGTCGGAACAGAAGATCAAGAAACAAGACGGTGCGGCGGGGTTGCATTTGGAACTAACGCAAAACCCCGATATTTTGCTGGAGGTCAAAGCCGTGCGTGCCGAAACGCGCCGCCCGACGGTGGTGATCGGGTTCGCTGCCGAAAGCGAGCAGGTGTTAGCGTATGGGCAAGCAAAATTGGCGCGTAAGGGGGTCGATCTGTTGGTAGTCAATGATATCAGCGCGCCTGATGCTGGTTTTGATGTCGATACCAACCGCGTGATTTTGCTGACGCCCGATGCCGTTACGCCGTTGGACTTGATGTCCAAAGCACAGGTGAGCGAGGCGATCATCGCCCGTGCCGCCGCATTGTTGCACGCCGCAGAAAATAGGACACCCGATGCGTAAACTTCTCCCCGATATGCGCGTCTTGATCGTCGATTTAGAAGCCACCTGCTGGCACCGGAACGGCGACAACAGCAAAATGGAGACCATCGAGATCGGGGCGGTGATGATGTCGCCCGATTTGAGCTTGCCCGCGCCGGAGTATCAACGGTTTGTGCGCCCCTTCACGCATCCGATTCTGAGCGATTTTTGCGTGGCACTCACCTCGATACAGCAGCAGGATGTCGATGCGGCGGGCTTATTTGTCGAGGTGTTCCCCGATTTTGTCGAGTGGATCGGGGATGCCCCCTTTTTGTTTTGCTCGTGGGGCGATTACGATTATGCCCAACTCAAGCGCGATTGCGGACGGGTGGGACTAGCGTTCCCCGAAAGTTTCGAAAATCACCTCAATTTGAAGAAATTGTTCAAGACGGTGCATAAGAAGCGCGTGGGCATGACGGAGGCGTTGGCGACGCTGGGGTTGCCGCTAGAGGGGACACATCATCGCGGGATCGATGATGCGCGCAATATCGCCCGCATCGCGCAAGTGTTGTTTGCGAAGATAGCCTCCCCTACCAATTGACGAATGGCGGGGTGGTTTGATACACTTCATAAATTCCATTGGGGGTGTGGCGGAATGGCAGACGCGTGTGACTTAAAATCACCTGTCCTTACGGACGTGTGGGTTCGACTCCCACCATCCTCACCTAGTGGGATCAGACTCGAACATTTTTCAGCAGGGAAGGCAGCCAAGAGGTTGCCTTTTTTGTTGTGCGCCTTTGTCTTCACGTCGGCTTTTTTTCTTTTGCCGTGACTTGCCGTTACAATGGGGGCATTCACAGATCATTAGACGGTGCCATGCGATGAATCGGAACCCGCTCACGTTTGCCATACCTATTTTCCTGCTCGGTATCGTGTTCGTCATGATCGCGCTTTTGGGCGCGCCCGTGCTGGCACAAAATACCGCCACCGTCACCCCCGTCCTCGACAGCGCCACGCCGACGCTATTCGTCACCGCGACGCCGGGGCTACCCGTCCTGTTGGTCACGCCAGCGGCAGGCTGTGCTGCCCCCTTGAGCTTGCGCATCGGCGGTCAAGTGATCGTCACCAGCGGCGTCAACATCCGCGCCACGCCGTCGGTATCGGGCGTCTTGCTCAATTATTTCGCCGAGGAAAAACTCGTCCGCCTAATCGATGGTCCGGTTTGCACCAACGGCTACAACTGGTGGCGCATCGCCGGCATCGGTGAACCGGGTTGGGTGATCGAGGGCACGCCCAATCGCTATCTCATCCAGCAATACAACGACCCCGATACCATCAATTGTTTCGCCCCTGCGACGGGCGTGGCGGTGGGGGAGCAAATTCGTATTTTGAACAATGTGCGCGTGCGTGCCGAAGCCAACTCGACCTCCCAAGTCATCACCGTGACCCCTGCCGAACGAGTCGTCACCGTGATCGACGGTCCGGTCTGCAATGACGGCTTGATCTGGTGGCGCGTGCGTACCCCCTTCGAGACGACCAACACCCCTATCGAAGGCTGGGTCGGCGAAGGCTATCCGGGCGAATACTGGATTCGCGCGCTCAGCAGCGAAGCCGCCACACTGCTCCCGTGTGTGCGTCCGCTCAGTTGGGATGTCGGCACCCGTGCGGCGGTCAGCTACAACGATGGCGTCCCGCGTCGGTTGCGCGCTGCCCCCAACCCGACTGCGCCTTTGGTGCTAGAACTGCTTGACGGCATCGCCTTTGACGTGATCGACGGAACCGCCGTGTGCAGCGGTGGCTACAACTGGTGGAATGTGCGCATCGTCGCGACGGGCACGACGGGTTGGATCGCCGAGGGCGCGGGTGGGCGCTATTGGGTCGAGGTCATTATTCCGTGACCAAATCCCAAACCTTTGATCATCCCAACCCGCTGGCAGATCGCACGACGCAATATCTTGGCTTGGGCGTCTCTGTTCTCCTCGGCGGCTTGATCGCCGTGCAGATTCCAGCGCTCTTGCTCGGCTTTCCGCTGTTGATCGTGATTTTGATCGTCGTGACCTGTGTGCTGATGCTGCCCGTCAGCTTGATGTGGACGGCGGCGACGCCGGGCGTGAGCGTGAGTGACGAGGGCATCACCTTGCACCCGCTCATCTGGCGTGATCAGTTCGTCGCATGGGGTGCCATCACCCAAGCGAAGCCCTACCCGCTGTTGCCGTCACCCGATACCGAGATCACCCGCAAGGCGCTCGTCGGTCGGCGCAAATTTAAGGCTGCCGAAGGCGTGATGCTGGTCATCCCGTCGCTGGGGCTGCCCTACCAATGTCATGGCTTGTTCGCGGGGGAGGGTTTTCATGGTGCCATCGGGCTGACCAACCGCACCCACCGCGATTATGAACGCTTACGGGGCTTATTGCCGGTCACGGTGCAAGAAGCTGAATAATGCCTACACCTTCCACCCCCACCCTCCCGCTCGCTGGCGTGCGCGTGCTGGATTTCACCCGCATCTTGGCGGGACCCTTTTGCACTATGCAGCTTGCCGACATGGGCGCGGATGTCATCAAGGTCGAAAGCTTCGACGGCGATGACACCCGCACTTGGGGTCCCCCGTTTGACGCCAAAGGGCGCAGCGCCTACTACCTGAGCATCAACCGTAACAAGCGCGGGATCGCCCTTGACCTGAAACACCCCGACGGGCGACAGATCGCGCAGCAACTGGCGGCACAAGCGCACATCGTGGTCGAAAACTTCCGTGTCGGCGGCATGGCATCCTTCGGCTTGGGCTTTGAAGACGTGCGGGCGCTCAATCCGGCGGTCGTCTATGCCAGCATCACCGGCTTTGGGCAAACCGGACCCTATGCTGAGCGCCCCGGCTATGATTTCGCCATCCAAGCCATGAGCGGACTCATGGCGATCACGGGCGAACCGGACGGCATCCCCAACAAGGTCGGCGTCGCCGTCAGCGATGTCTTTGCGGGCATGTTCGCCACCGCGTCGATTTTGGCGGCGTTGCGTCATGCCGAACACACGGGCATCGGGCAACATCTGGATATCAATTTGCTCGACTCGCAGATCGCGGCGCTGGTCAATGTCGCCAGCAGCGTGCTGGTCAGTGACCGCGAGGCACAGCGCTATGGCAATGCCCATCCTAGTATCGTGCCCTATCAACCGTTTGACGCCGCCGATGGTGCCTTCGCGCTGGCAGTCGGCAATGATCGCCAGTTTGCGGCATTGTGTGGGCTGGTCGGGCACCGCGATTGGGCGCATGACCCGCGTTTTGCCAGCAACCCGATGCGCGTGCGCCACCGAGTCGTGCTGGTGGATTTATTGGCGGCGGTGTTCGCGCGGCATCCGGTCGATCACTGGATCGAGCAGATTTTGGCGGCGGGCATCCCCTGTGGACGTATCAACGGGGTGCGCGCTGCTTTGAACGATCCGCATATCGCCGCACGGGGTTTGGTTTGGGATGTGGGCACCGCCGACGCGCCGTTGCGCATGGTCGGGCACGCCGTTGGTTTTTCCGAGACGCCGCCCTCGTTTCGGCTGCCCCCGCCCGATTTGGGCGAACACACCGACGCCGTATTGACAGAACGGCTGGCGCTGACGCCCGCCGCGCTAGCCCATTTGCGGACGAACGGTGCAATCCGCTAAAGTTGCTATTTTTCTCCGATCTTGGGGTAAACTTTGGGGACATCCCAATCACAGATCACAGGATCGACAACCGCTATGGTTTCCACACCCTCGCTTCAAAACGCGCTTGATGGGCGCTATCATATTCTAGGCGAGATCGGGCGCGGCGGCATGGGCGTCGTTTTTCGCGTCCGTGATCGCTTGTTTGACCGTGTGATCGCCCTGAAGCGGGTCTCGTTCGATGCCGCCGCGCTCAACGCCCATGACCAACGCCTCCGGCACCAACTCGCCAACGAATTTCGGTTGCTGGCGTCGTTGTGGCACCCCAGCATCATCACCGTGCTGGAGTCGGTCACTGCGCAACTTGCGGCAAGACACGATCACGGCTTCCTGTCCATCCGTCATGGTCGCGGGAAGCCATCACCTATACCCAACTGGCATTGCGTGCCAGTGAACAAATGGGGCGACGCTGGCAAGTTGCCAACCTCACGAATTTATTGGGTTTTATCGCCTGTGATCAAGGCGATTTGGACGCTGCCGCTGGTTATTTCCGGCGGGCGCTACCGATCACGCAAGAGATTCGGGCGATCTTCAATGACGCTGGATGTCTTGTGCGGTGTGGCACTACTCAAGTTGCTGCAAGGCGATCTCATACAGGCGGCAGAACTGCTCGGCTTGGCGCTGGCACATCCGCTGGCGAGCGCCGATGTCAAGAACACTGCCGAGCCGATCCTTGACGCCTTGCGCGCCCACCCTAGTGCAGATACGGTGATCATTGAAGCGGCACGGGCGCGTGGGGCGGCGCTCAATGTGGACACGACGGTGGCGGCGTTCTTGGCAGAGACAGCGGCAGATTAGCCACCCGTGCGGTTAATCCCGCAACACATCCGCCCACACCTTCAATTGGCGGAGTTGCGGGGTTTTCTTCAACTGGTGCCCCTGCATGCGCGAGAGCAGATCGTTCAATATCGAGATCGCCTCGCCCACATGCGGGCCCTTATTCAGCATCACACATTCGGCACGCGCGGACATCGCCGCATCGGTCATTTCCCCGCGTGAGGGCGTGCCCTTCTTGACGAAACTTTCCATGACTTGGGTCGCCCAAATCACGGGGACGTGTGCCGCCTCGCACAGCCACAAAATCTGTTCTTGGATTTCCGCCATCCGCTGATAGCCGACCTCCACCGCCAGATCGCCGCGCGCGATCATGACCCCAAACGGTTGCTTGCCCATCGCCCGCACGATCAGATCGGGCAGGTTATGGATGGCGCGCCGCGTCTCGATCTTGGCGATGATCGCCACCCGTTGCCAGTCGGCGCGCCGTGCCGCCATCTCGCGCTGAAGTAAATCGATATCGTCGGGGTTTTGCACGAACGAATAGCCGATCATGTCGGCGTGATGCACGACAAAATCGAGCGCGCTCAAGTCGTCGGGCGTCAAGGGCGATAAATTTAAGAGGGTATCGGGGAAGTTCAAGCCTTTTTCATCGCGCAAACGTGCGCCCTCGTCTTCCACATGGGTGATGCGCAACAACGCGCCCTCGTCTTCGATCTGAGTGATAACCGCGCCGATCTTGCCGTCGTCCATCCACACAGCTTGCCCGACCGCCAATTGATCGATCACTTCGGGCAGGCTGCACCGTACTTGGTTGACATAGCGCGAGTCTTTGCTAGGGGCATCGCGCCGTAACAAGAGCGCATCGCCCGTGAACAAGCGCTTTTTATGGAGCGTCACCTCCTGTGTACGTACTTTGGGACCGCCCAAGTCCATCAAAATTTTGACGTTGCGCCCGACCTCGGCGGCGGCTTGGTGGGTATAAGAAATCATCGCCCCCCATTGGGTGGCGTCATCATGGGCACAATTGATGCGGGCACAATCCATACCGCGCACCACCAAATCCCGCACAAAATCGTAATCCTGCGCGGCTTCGCTGGGATACGTGACCATCACGCGGACGCTGCGCTCGACGGGTTCTGCCCCAAAAACTTGTTCGCTGTTGTGATGCAGCATCCGCACCCCGCGCAAAAGCCGCTGTTCACGCGGGAAGTGGCGCATATCCGGCGCGCCACAGATCGCCTCTAGCGCCGCGATCACGGCATCTAAGTTTGCCAAGACGCGCCCCTCGGCACGCCCCAACGAGGAAATCCCAAAACGGCTTAGCAACGGTTGTAAGGGGCGCAGATCGACACTGCGCAATGCCAGATAATCCGCCATGTTGGTGGCGCTGAGGCACCCGGCGCGGCGGTCAATATGGGCGGACCAACGTCCGACCCGTTCCGCGCCCTGTGCGGCAACAGTGCTACGCAATTGGCGCAACGTCGCTAAAAGTTCGGTGGGGGATCGAGAGCTGTTTTCAAAATCGGTCATGAGTTTTGTGTCCTAATTGCGAGTTTTGGTGTAACTACACAGGCTAGAAAATGGGTGATCATAAAGGGGAAAATGACCGTCGGTGGTAAACGGGCGGATATACGGCGCGGGAACGCTCCCGTTGGCAACGTTCGACAAGCGCCTAATCCGCCCCTACATTTACGTTAATGGGACACATGGAGTAGGCGACGCCCAAAAAAAACCGTGATCCTCACCCTTGGAGGATGCCCGCAACGCGAGTCGTCGTAGGGTGCGGACTAGGCGTATGGGGAGCCTTTCATGATTATTGACGGTTGCGCGCCGTATGTCCGCCCGTTTGAACCACACATCTCCCCCTGAACAGTTAGCCGCGCGCCGCGCGGATCACCGCCAACATCTCATCCACATCACTAAACTTGGCGCGCACCCGATTTTCGGCTTGCCCGCGCGCTTGCTCGGCAGCATCCAGATGTTGCCAATCGGCAAACGTGACCACCTCGATACCCCGTGCTTCTAACAAGGCGCTGATATCGACCCTTTCCGACACTGGTGT
Source organism: Aggregatilineales bacterium (assembly GCA_038248285.1). GTDB lineage: Bacteria > Chloroflexota > Anaerolineae > Aggregatilineales > Phototrophicaceae > Flexifilum. The sequence continues at coordinate 9,035 of JBBRTY010000057.1, read as the reverse complement.
CAACAGCTTGCCGTCGGCGGCATCCGCCAACAGTTGCTCGCAGGTGCTTTGCGAATCCGGCTTGTTGGTGCCGATAATGCCCGACGGTCCCCGCTTGATCCAGCCGACGGCGTATTCCCCTATGACGACCGCGCCGTCACGGGTGACGCGCCCATCGATATTGGGGATCACGCCTTTGCGGGCATCAAACGGCACATCCTCTAGCGCCACGCCCATATAGCCAATCGACCGAAACACCAAGCCAACAGGCAAGGTTTCGGTGATCGTCGTCGGGCGCGGGCGGAGGCTGCCATCTTCGGCTTGCACTAATTCGTTATGCACCAGTTCCATCTCCTCTAGGCAGTCATGCCCCAACAAACGGGTGGGCGAGACCAGAAAACGCATATGAATCCGCTTGCTTTTGCCCTGTAGGGGTTGGTGGCTGTAGCGCAGTAACGTTTGGTAGTTGCGTTCGGCAGTGCGATCATTGTCGTTGACGATATACGCAGCGCTCAACGGGTCAAGGTCGATATCTTCGGGCTTAACGATCACCTCGGCATCCGCCAGTTCACCCAATTCTTTCAGCTCTGGGTTGGTGAATGCTGACTGTGCCGGTCCGCGCCGCCCCAATACATAAATATCGGTCACGCGGCTGGCGCGCAATGCCGCCAACGCATAATCGGCGATATCGGTCTGCGCCAGTTCTTCGGGCGTGCTGGCGAGGATTCGCGCGACATCCATCGCCACATTGCCATTGCCGACCACCGCGACCGCGGACTGGGTTAAATCAAAACTGAGGTGACGATAATCGGGATGCGCGTTATACCACCCGACGAACGTCGTCGCGGGGTGGCTGCCGGATAAATCTTCGCCCTCGATCCCCATGCGGCGATCCGTTTGGGCACCGACCGCATAAATGATGGCATGATAGCGCGCGGTCAGTTCATCATGGCGGATATCCTGCCCCAACGTGACATTGCCGAAAAAGCGAAAGCCCGGCTGCGTGGCGATTTTCTCGTAGACCTTCGTCACCGTCTTAATTTTGGGGTGATCCGGCGCGACCCCGCCCCGCACCAAGCCGAACGGGGTCGGCAGACGTTCAAACATATCGATGCTGACGGGGGTCGGGGACTGCTTTTGCAAATATTCGGCTGCATAAAACGCCGATGGGCCGGAACCGATGATGGCGATGCGCAACGATTGAGCGCTGACTGGAAGAGTCATACCGACAAATTCCTTATCATAGGATGCGAAAGCTTAGGGGACAGACACCTCACAGGCAACGTTCTGTTGCCGGCAATTTAACTGATGCCAACCCTTAGACTATAACACGAACACGAGGCGTATGGCGCAAAATCAGGAGGGCATCACGTCGAGAGCGTGATGAAGATCACATCCCAGACGCGAGAACTTAGGGGTGGGGCGATAAAACTCATATCGCAAAAAGTTTAGAGGTCATCGGCAGGACGATCTTGAAGGTCGTGCCCGGCTCGATATCACTGGTTTTGCTCTGCACGCTGATGGTGCCGCCGTGTTGTTCCACGATCTGCTGAACAATGTGCAAGCCCAAGCCCGTGCCGCTGATCCCGCGTTTGACGGCATCGGGGGAGCGATAAAAAGCGTCGAAAACATGAACCGCGTCGGCGGGGGCAATGCCATAACCGTTGTCGCGGATCGTGATCATAGCGTCGTCGCCTTCAGTCATGGAGGAAACATCAATCGTGCCCCCCTCTGGGCTGTATTTCATGGCGTTATCGACCAAATTTGCCAATGCTTGCCGTAACAACGCTGGCTCCCCCAAGATCATCAACGGGCGGCTGTTCAAGTTGGCGATAATGGCTTGTTTGCGCGCTTCGGCACGGGGCGATTGTTGGTTCACGACGCTCTTGATGACGGCGTTAAAGTCCAAGAGTTGGAAGGTCGAATCTTTGCCGCCTTTTTCAATCCGCTGAAGCACCATCAAATCATCGAGGATATGAGCGGCATTTTTGCTGGCTTGCAATGCTTGTGTCAAAAAGTGACTGCGCCGCTCTTCGCTCAGTTCATCGATCCGCTGTGCCAGCCCGATGTTGGTATTGACGACACTGATCTGGTTGCGCAAATCATGCGCCGCCAAGTCCAGCAGGGTGGACTTCATGCGTTCCAAGCCTTTGACTTGTTCATATAACCGTTGCAGTTCGACCAATTGGTCTTGCACGGTCTGGTGGGTATGCGCGTTATCAATCGCTAACCCGACACGATCCATCAGCAATTTGAGGAACTCTAACGATGAAGGCGTAAAATTTTTGGCGTGCTGCGTTTCTAAACTCAGTATCCCGATGATTTTGCCCCGATAGGTGATCGGCAAAAACATGGCAGCGCTGGTGTGGGGGGCAAAAAACACCGCATACGGGTTACGGTCGTTCGGTGTAGGCAGAAAACTGATGAGCAACCGATGGATATCGGGGATGATTTGCGCCTGTTTTTGGCTCACGATCCATTGATTCAAAAACTGATCCGGCTTATTGAGGACATCTTTTGCGACCACTAGTCTGCGCCGATAGTGATCCCCCAACACATGCACGATCTCGGTGGTTTCTTGGGCACTGATCAACGCCAGATAGCCGTTTTCGGCGCGGGTGGCGCGCCACGCGGCATCCATGATGAAGGCATACACCACGTTGATATCGAGCGTTTCCATCAATTCGCGCTCTAACCGTTTCAAGATCAAGCGCTGCTCATCGGTCAACCCGTTCTCGCGCAGGCGTTCCTCGCCCCTGTCCTCATCCCCTATACCGCGTCCCATGCTCGGCAGAAAATAATCCGTGATGCTGTGTAAACTCAACAAATCTGCGCCGATGACGGCAAGATTGCTCAGTTGGTCCTGATGCGCTTCGTTCCAAGCAATCGGCATCCCATGCGCTACCCCCAAAAAGCCAACCAAAACCCCGCTGCGATACAAAGGCATCCCTGCCAGCGCCGCTACCGCGATGTCAGCGATGGGGCGCGGCTCGTGGAGGTTTTCAATAAAGACCGGTTGATCGCCTGTGGCGACAAACGGCATCAACTTATGAATGATTTGCAGATCGGTCAAACCGGCGACGGCGGCGACATAATAAGCACCATTCGCGACAATACTCAGGAAAATGGCGTCCACATTCATGACTTGGGCAGCGAGTTTGACAAACTGATGGATGGGCATTTCCGGTTAGCCTAGCAACGGCAAGACAAGCCGCTTATGAAAATCTGTTAAAGTGATCAGTTGTCCATCGGGCGCGACATAAACCAAGTCTTCAAGACGGACGCCAAAGCCCTGATCTGGATAATATAGCCCCGGCTCGATGCTGACCACGCTGCCCGCCGCCAACACATCTTCCGAAAGGTGCCCTAAGGCGGGGCGCTCATGGATATTCAAGCCGACGCCATGCCCTAAACTATGGACATAGCCGTTCGTGGTGCCGGGTTGACTGCGCGAAGTCGGGTGCCCTTTGTCCTCAAAATAGCTTTGCACCGCTTCTTGCAGGTGTTTGGCGGGCATATTGACGCGGAAATTATCGACGGCAATGTCAAACGCCTCGGTCACTTCATCAAATGCCTGCTGCACTTCGGGCGTGGCATAGTCAATCGACCAAGTGCGGGTGCAGTCGTGGAAGTAGCCGCCGCCCAGTTCGCGCGGGAACAAGTCGAAAACAATCGATCGCCCTAATTGCAACGGCGTTTCGGCATCGCCCCTGCTGTGCGGGAAGCCGGCATCGCGCCCTTGTGCAAAAATCATATCGGTATCTTCGAGATCGCGATCTAGCAAGGCGCGGCGCACAAACCGTTTGACCCCGCCAATGGTCAAGGCGCGCCCGTCGGCATCCACCACGCGCTCGCCCTCGGCACGGTGCCCACTGATGAAATCCCATGTTGCGCTTAAGACTTCGGAAGTGCGTACCCCGATAGAACGTAAGCGTTCGAGTTCGGCAGCATCTTTGGTCATATAGGCTTCTTCAAAAAGCGTCTTTTCGGTTTCGCCTACAAATTCATAATTTGGCAGTGCCGTCGTCAACGACCGTACCCATTCGATGAAATGGTTGATCGCGCCGCGCCCGTAGAGACCGATTCTACCCGCTGGCAAATCGATATGAGTCAACATCGCTTGCACAAGGGTAATGCTGGCTTGGGTGCGGTTGCCCTGTGCCGCCTCCGTCATTTGGGCATAGCCCAAATCATAATAGGACAAGACCGTTAGCCCACTTTTGGCGGCTTCTTCTGTTTCCATCGCGTTAACGACCAACACGACTTCGGCACCCTGCCGCTTGAGGGCATAGCCGCCGGTGATATGGGCATCATTGGCGAGGTAGGACAACATCGGGTTATCGCCCTCATCGCCGGTCACAAGAATGGCATCTAAGCCACGTTTTGCCATCAGTTGATCAAGATCGGATTTCATCGGAGGGCTTCCATTAATTTATCTTCACAAGCCGCTATCATTTTCGCTTCGGTAAAGCGTATGGCAACGGGTTTGTGAAGGACACGCCGCATCAATGAGTAGTTGCAAGTGATTATAGCATGGGACTGTTTTTTGGTTGTCTAAACAAGCGTTGAGGAATAAAAATTTACGGAACTTGGGATATTGATATGAGTAAAGGCAGGGGGCAAAAACTTATGCCCGCTCTGCCTCTACAATTTCACGAGGTGGTGTGACTGGCGAAGGAGGAAGCGCTAGACGGTTTTGGGATCTACGTCTGCGTCTGCGTCTGCGTCTGCGTCTGCGTCATACTCCTCATCGTCATCCTCATAGCCATCCCATTCGTCATCGTCATCGTCGTCGTCAAATTCATCATGAGCATGACCATGCTCAAGTTCATCTTCGGTGGCGTCGCGCACGGCGAGGACTTCGACATCATAGCTCAAGGTTTTGCCCGCAAGGGGCGGGTTGAAATCCAAGATCATGACATCATCACGGACTTCGGCGACGGTGGCGGTATACGCATAGCCATCTTCGTCTTCCACTTCGACAATCATGCCGACTTCGAGGTCTTCGGCGTTGGGGATGTCGCTACGATCGATTTCTTCCATGTCTTCTTCGTCGTACTCGCCATAGGCATCAGCGGGTGCCAACGTGATCGACAAGGCGTCGCCGACATTTTTACCAGTCAGTGCAGCTTCTAACCCGGGCAGGATTTCTGCGAATCCATGCAGATATTCCATCGGCTCACCCGTTTCTGTGCGGGCGATCTCGACGCCATCAACTGTCAGCGTGTAGCTCAGGCTGACGACCTTACCATCTGCGATTTGCATTGGCGTTTCATCTCCACAAGAAAAAAGACCCAACAACACCCGGGGTCGTACAAGACCCCATTATAGGGCGGATTGCTCAAATTTTGTAGTGCCGAATGTCCAAAACGCTATTTTCCGGTGATGACCAGCTTGGCGAAATTGGCGCTCAACACGCGCCGCCCCGCCACCGAGAAATCGATCTCGACTTCCTCATCATCGCCCACCTTCTTGCTGGAGACCACGACACCCTCGCCAAATTTGGCGTGTTGCACTTTGGTGCCTGTCGTAAAGCGCAAGCCCGCCGCTGGCAGGGTGACGCCCGCCACTGGCACGGTGATGCCCGCGCGTTTGTTGGCGATCAATTTATCGACGCCCTGCTGAAACGAGACCACCGTCGGCGCGTGTGGGGGTGTCGTCGCCGCTTTGGGGCGATCCCAGGTGGTGGCTTGTTTGACGGCGGCGCGTTCGCGCATGGTGTTGATGCGGAACCATTCGCCGGTCGTCAGCGCGGGCGGGATATCGACCAAGAAGCGGGACGGGGTGACTTCGCTACTTTCGCCATACAGCGAGCGGCGGAAAGCATAGGTCAGATACAGGCGTTCGCGCGCGCGGGTGATGCCGACATACAGCAAACGGCGTTCTTCCGCCATCGGTTCGACCTCGCCAATCGAGCGCGAATGGGGCAACAAGCCGTCCTCGACGCCAGTGATAAACACGACTGGGTATTCTAAGCCTTTGGCGGCGTGCAAGGTCAACAAGGTGATGCCGTTCTTGGTGGTATCGAGCGAGTCGATCTCGGCAACGAGGGCGGTTTCCTCCAAGAAGTCGCGCAGCGCCAAATCTTTCTTTTCCGACATAATGCCGCGCAGCGCCGCCAAGTTTTCCATGCGTTCTTCGTGCTGCTCGTCGGTCTCGCTGATCTCTTGGGCGTGGCGGTAATAATTGACCTGTTTGATGATCTCGTCAAAGAGTAGATCAAGCGTGTTTAGCTCGGCAAAGGCTTGCAGGTGAGTCACCAACCGCGCAAACTCCGCCAAGCCTTTCGCCGCCCTGCCCGTCAAGGGTGAGGGCACGCCGCGTACCAGCGCGTCCAGCGCCTCGGCAATCGTCCAGCCTTGTGCCGCGCACCACGCGCGCAGGGTGGCGATGGTCTTTTCGCCGATGCCGCGCGCGGGGGTGTTGACGATCCGGTCAAAACTGACGGCATCGTTGGGGTTGTTGATCACCCGCAGGTAGGCGACGATATCGCGGATTTCCCGCCGCTTATAAAAGCCTACTCCGCCGATCAACTTGTAGGGCATGTTGAACTTGACGCACGCTTCTTCCAGCGACCGTGATTGGGCATTGGTGCGGTACATGATGGCAAAGTCGCGGAAGGTGCGGTCTTCGGTGCGGATCAGTTGGCGGATGGTTTCGACCACAAACTGCGCCTCTTCGCTTTCGCTATACACTTCCTGAATCATGACTTTGGCACCAGCACCATGTTCGGTGAACAATTTTTTGGGGGTGCGATTGCCGTTTTTGTCGATGACCGCCCGCGCCACGTCCAAGACGTTTTGCGTCGAACGATAATTTTGTTCCAGTAAGATCACTTTGGCGGTGGGGTATTCGCGCCTAAACGTCATGACGTTGCGGTAATCGGCACCGCGAAAGGCATAAATGCCCTGATCTTCATCGCCCACCACAAAGACATTACGTTGGGGGTTGCTGAACTGGCGCACTAGTTCAAATTGAGCCGTGTTGGTGTCTTGGAACTCATCGACCAAGACATAACGCCAGCGCGACTGGTATTTTTCGCGCACGGTGGCATTGTCGCGCATCAGCAAGACGGTCTGCATGAGCAGATCGTCGAAGTCCATCGCATTGCTGGCGAGCAGGGCGTTTTGGTAACGGGGATAGACGCGCGCCACGATCTCGCCAAAATAATCGGCAGCCATGAATTCGGTCGGTCCGATGAGTTCATTTTTCGCGCTGCTGATCGCCCCCAAGACCACGCCCGGCTTGAAGCGTTTGAGATCGACATTGAGTTCGGTCAAGATGCCTTTGACGACCCCCGACTGATCATCGCTATCGTAAATCACATAATCGCGCCCGTACGGGGTGTGATCGGCTTCAAAGCGCAGCAAGCGCGCGCAGATGGCGTGGAAGGTGCCGATTTGCAAGCCGTCGAGCCTGCCGCCCAAGATGGTTTCGACTCGTTCGCGCATTTCGGCGGCGGCTTTGTTGGTAAACGTCACCGAGACGATATTGGAGGCATAGACGCCCATGTCTTGGACTAAATAAGCGATACGATGGGTGAGGACGCGCGTCTTACCGCTGCCGGGACCCGCCAAGACCAGCGTCGGACCGTCTCCCGCCGTGACCGCCTCGCGCTGTTGTGGATTGAGAATATCGAGCAGATCGCTCGTCATGCCGCGCCTCCGTTAGGATGTTTGTGTGTGTGGAGCGTATTGTACAGGGATATGGGTGAGGGGGTGAGGGAATCTGTCTTTGCACGTTCCTAAAGATGCTCGCGCGTCGAGAAAAGCCACCAAGAGAGCTCAATTCAACAAATCGGCGATAATCTCAAGAACTTTTTGAGCGGCGCTAAAATATGCGTTGAGTTTCTCGCGTCCTAAATCTGTTCTACCTCCATGAGCGATTAGATTGCGCGCTTCGAATAAATTGTTAATATCTGCCGGAATAGTGCGGCGTTCTTTTGTAATTTCAGCCTGAAAGGCTATGTCTAATTCTTTATCAAAAGTGGCTAAAAGTTGACGAATTTTTTGATAATTGGCTGAGTGATAGCCTTTAATATGTTGGATCGCGATATTTCGCAATTTAAGGTCTTTTGTGCTTCGCTCAACAAAAGCAATTAACAGGCTATCGACTCCAACTTCCAAATAGCCTGTAATTCTTACACAGATGTATTCTGATAGCGCTGGATACAAAATATCATCTGAAAGAGGATCGAGATTGCGAAGTGCTTTTAATAGCTTATCTATCCGATCTTTATCCGACCGTATTATATCTGTCAAATTCATTCAGATTATTCCAGATCCACAAAAGCATTGATTGCCATTTTGATGCGTCCGCGCAGATTATTTTCATCTGTTGTAGAGCCTGTCACTAGTCGAATATATTCAGGGTCTGCGATGAGTTTATCATAACGTTCGCGAAATCCATTTACATCTTTAATAGAACCGCGCTCTAACCGAGTCGCTAAGCCTACCATTATCGAATCATAGGCGGCGCGGTTAAATTGACGATTTACGCTGATGACGATACGGAAAGCTTTATCGCCAATCTCTCTATAGACTAGAGAAATTGTGTCCATAAAAAGCTTGCGTTGCTTTTCGAGGAAACTCGTTGAGGCGTTCTTATGTTCACTCATAAAAACATTTAAGAAAGTCTCTAACGGTTTTTCATATCTTACGTGATTGTCATATAAAGCTAGGAAACGAAGAATTAACTCCTCATTTTCTTTACGAACACCGCGTCCCAGAAAAATTTTGCTCCATTCATTTGTTTCTTTGAGTTCTTCCAAAAGTTTGTTAAACGTCCCCTGATAAATTGCTGAGCGAATCTCTTGGGGGGTGAGAGGTGTACCATTGGTATTCAGTCTTCTAAAGACAGCGTAGATACCAGATTTATCTTTATCAGGTTTTTCCTGTTTGATAATGGTCGCATGAATGACATAATCCAAAATCACTCTTTGATCGCCATGTGATAGATGGTTGAAGCTTTTTCCATTAAATTCGTCCTCAACTTTTGTAAGAATAAAGGGTTTTCCATTTGGAAATTTCCCTTTAATAAATGATTGTAGAGTTGTT
>JBBRTY010000056.1:0-19851 GCA_038248285.1 Aggregatilineales bacterium | reverse complement strand
GGTCATTTCTCCCTTTATTACCGACCGTTTTTCAGCCTGAGCAGTTACTACGAAACAGAATAAAATAAACAGAGAGGCATGAAGACGTGAAGAAAAAAAGGAAAATACCCCCCGAAACGTGGATGTAGGGGTGGATTAGGCGCTTGTCAATCGTACATTAACATGAAAGTTCGCGCGCCGAATATCCACCCATTTGCCGCCAACGGTCATTTCTCCCTTTATTACCGACCGTTTTTCAGCCTGAGTAGTTACGAGTCTGTTGCAAAAAGGTTTGAATCGGCGGGCAACCCCATTGGGTCGCCCCTACAACAGCGGGTCTCGTAGGGGCAACCCAATGTGGCTGCCCGACTTTTGCAACAGACTCTACAGCGTCCGCAGCTCCCGCGGGAAGCTGGTCAACACGTCGAGACCGTCGGCGGTCACGAGGACGTTATCCTCAATGCGGACGCCACCCATGCCGGGGATATAAATGCCCGGCTCGATGGTGAACACCATGCCAGCTTCCAGCACATCCTCGACACGCGGGGCGATCTGCGGGATCGGCTCGTGGACATCCAAGCCCAAGCCGTGCCCCGTGCGGTGGGTGAAGTAGTCGCCATAGCCCGCCGCTTCGATCACGGCACGGGTAGCGGCATCGACCGCGCCCATCGTCACGCCCGGCTGGGCGGCGGCTTTGCCCGCTGCATTGGCGGCGTACACCGTCTCGTAAATGCGGCGCATCTCGTCGGTCGGTGCCCCCATCACAAACGTGCGGGTGATGTCGGACGGGTAGCCCCCAACTTTACAGCCGTAATCGATCAGCAAAAATTCACCGGCGTGGATCGCGCGGTCGGTGGTGGTGCCGTGCGGGTTATCGCTGTTGGCACCGGTTTGCACCAACGTCCCAAACGATAAACCCTCTGCCCCGCCCGCCAGCATCAAGGCTTCGAGGCGGGCGGCGATTTGGCGTTCGGTCATGCCGGGGCGCACTTCGCTGATCAGCGTCTCTAACGCCGTCTCGCTGATGGCAATGGCTTGGCGCATCAGGGCGACTTCTTCGGCGGTCTTGCGAGCGCGGATGCCGATCAGGTCCCGCTCAACCGGCTTCACCTTGATGGACGGATCGACCTTAAGGAACGCCAGCCATTCGGTGATGCGCATAGTTAAGCCATCCACGCCGATGGTCTTGCCGTCTAAGCCGAGCGCCTCGACCGCTTCGCGAAACGCGCCCTCATAGCCGTCAGCGTCATCCCACATGAACAAGCGGGCTTCGAGATCGGGGCGCTTTTGAATGGTGGGCACCTCCAAGCGCGGCACGATCAACGATAAGCCATCGCTGTTGACGAGGGCGATGATCGGGCGTTCGGACAGGTGATAGTCCAAGCCGGTGAAGTAGACCATATTCGATCCGGGGACGATGGCGACGACATCCACCCCGTCAAAAGTTTGCAGTTGTTCAATACGGGCATTGTAATTAATGTTCATGGGAGTCCGTTTCAGGGATCAGGATTTAGGGGGTAGGGATTGGGGAAAAGCATAACGCTTAGTGGGGCGGGCGTAAAGGCGAAAAGTGGTTTAGGGGTTACGCTTTTCGCTAACCCCTAAACCCCAATCCCTAACCCCTGCCCTTGTCACACTTCGCCCACCGCCAGTGGATCGCGTGTGGGGGCGGGGCTGCCGCCCGCGGGTTCCACCGAAATAGCGATGAGTTGCCCGGTCGCCAACACTTGCGCGCCGTCAAAGGTGTAGACCGTTTCGCCTGTTTCGCCGACCGCGAATACACCCGCGCTGTTCACCTGTGCCCCGTCGATCAGCCACAATTGGTAGGTTTCGGCGGGGGATAATGCCGTCAGTTGATCGCTGATCAAGGTGGCAGATCCGGCTTGCGCGTCCCAAAAGACCGTGCCAATCGGTTGAGCGCTGTCCGTCGTCGAGAACAGGCGCACCGTCGGCGTGTCGCCCGCCGCCGCCCGTATGAGGTTGGTTTGTCGCTGTTGATAGAGTGATACCTGAAGCTGTGCCGTCTCCAACGCGGTGCGCGTCTCGCGCCATTGCGTAAACCATAGGGCATTGGTCGCCACGAGCAGCAGCACCGCTGCCGCCACCGCCCCCCACAACCAACGCGGGACGCGGCGTGGGTGTGCTGGCGGCGGGATAAGGGCGATGATGGGCACAGACGCGGGCGCGCTTGACCCCGATTCTTGCTCGCCAAGGCGTGCCAACAACGATCCACGCAGCGATGGCGGGGGCGCTACGGCTTCCGTACTCAAGAGGAGGCTGGCGCTCATCGCCGCATAATCCGGCAGTTCCGCCGCGACTTCGGGACAGTAGGGCAATAAAGAGTCGACCCGCGCTGTTTCGGCGGGGGTCAGCAAGCCAAAACCATACGCAGGGAGCAAGTCGCGCAGTTCATCACAGTCAACAGCTAAGGGGGTACCCGACTTGTTTACATCCATCGTCTTGTTTTAGCTTATATCCTCAAATACGACTTATCGCGTGATGCGATTATATTTCATTGTTCGTCTGCGTGGTCATCAATGGATTGAAAATTAAGGGAAAATTCATTCGACCGAGTCTAACCAGAGTTTTTTTAGGGTTTGCAACCCCTGTCGAATCCGGCTCTTGATGGTGCCTAGTGGGATCTGGAGCTGTTCGGCGATCTCGCTATGGGACATGCCTTTGAAGAATGCCATCTCAATCGCTTGGATTTGTTCGGCGGATAGTTGCGCGATGAGTTTTTTCAACACCTGCGCGTTTGCCCATTGATCACCTTCGACGAGGCTGGATTGGCTTAAGACATTAAACACGGTCTCGATATCGACGGTGCTATCGGCATTGCGCCGCAATTCTTTGCGCAGGTGATCGATGGCGGTGTAGCGGGTAATTGTCAACAACCAAGTGACGAGCTTGCCGCGTCCGGCATCCCACTCCGCCGCTTGATTCCACACTTTTAGGAAGGTGTCTTGGGCGACTTCTTCGGCAAGCGCGCTACTGCCCAAGACCCGGAGCGCCATGCCATAGACCATCGCGCCAAAGAGATCGTACATCTCCGCCAGCGCTTTTTGGTCGCGGGCGACAATGCGCTGCATCAGGTATTTCTCGGCAAGCGGCGTCTGATCGGTCATGGCATTTTTATGAAGTGTACCCCGCGATCAGGTCAGACATCTGGTATTGAAGCGCCTTTTTCGAGTCTTCACAAAAGGAGTTGAGGAATTCACAGAGATTATAACGGGGATGAGGAAGGGGGTCAATTCTAAGCGAGTCATGAGAAGTGCCGTCGCCCTCATCCAACCCGCTGATCCGGCGCGAATGGTGTCATGAAGCACTCAATGCTTCATCCTTAGTTTGAACATTTACTTTAGGAGTGGTTTCTCATGGCTAGTCTTTCGCGTCGTTTATTCCTCAAGAGCAGCGCCCTCGCCGGTGTGGGTGCCGTCGGCATTTTCAACAGCTTCTACGGCTTCAACAAGGTTCTCGGTCAGGATATGGTGGAAAATAACGATACTGCCACCATCATCAACGTCGCCGCCACCGCCGAATTGTTCGCCACCACCCACTACCTCGCTGCCATCAACAACGCCGCCGCGTTGGAACTCTCCCCCGAAGAAGTGGCGTACATGCAAGCCGGTTTCTTGGCAGAGCAAGACCACTTTGAACTGTTGACCTCCTTGGGCGCGGTGCCCCTGTTCACCGAATTTTATGTCCCCGAAACCCTGTTCGCCGACCGTGCGCTCTTCTCGGCGACCACCGAAACTGCGGAGACCGTGTTCATCGCCGCTTACTTGGCTGCCGTCCGCACCTGGGCTGAAGGCGGTGCCGCAACTGCACCCTTCGCCGTGACTGCCGCCCAGATTTTGGCGACCGAAGCCGAACACCGCGCCTTTGCGCGTGATTTGGGCAACCGTCCTTCCAGCAACCAAAGCTATGCCCAATACCTGTTCTTGAACGTCTCCGATGCTGCTACCCCCTTGCTGCCCTTCCTTGATGGTTCCGGCGAGGGCTTCGTGGGTCCGATTGCCCCCCCGACCGCCGATGACATTGCCGGCGTCCGTGCGCAAATCGCCAATATCGGCTACGACAATTTGGGCGTGCCGTTCGCTGCCATGGACTTGTCGATGCTCGGCAGCTAGTCACCGAGCGCCATTGCATCAAAAATACGCCACGATATCATTTCGGGTCGCGGCGATTTTATAGGGGCGATCTCCAATTGGAGGTCGCCCCTATGATTTTGAGCGGGGCAGGGACATTGCCCCACCTTACTCGCAGATATTTCCTAACGAGCAACCGGCTTATGGGCAGACGCCCCCCACTTCGTAGAGAGGAGACTTTTAAGAACTGTTGTGAGCCGTTCTCTCCCCCTCTACATAAGCGAAGCGACCAATGGGGAGGGGGCGCTGACCGAAGGTCAGACGGGGTGGGGATAATCAAATCTGTGATTCAATGAAATTATTAGAACCGGGGAAAATTTCCACCCCGCCCCTGTCATTTTGCAAGGGCGCTAGACCGCTCGCATCGGTACCAATATAGTTGCCCAGCACCGAAGCACCATTGACCTTCAAGGGTTATCGGTCGATTAGGCAGTGAGCCAAAATCCACCCAACGCTCTTGCAGCGACATATCAGGCAGCCATGTTTTAAGCAACCAGCTCAAAACAGGCAGCAATATCTTATCGGAACTGCCATCGGTGATGAGCGTAAAACGAACTGCTGTCATTCGCTTTCAACCTCAAAGGGCAAGGGCATCTGAAGTTCCTGAACATCGGGGCGGTCAATAATGCGCCGAGGAGCGCTTTCTCCCTGTGTCAAATCGTCTTGCTCATCCGTCGGATGCACAGGCACCGGATTCAAGTATGCCAGCACATCCCCAAGCGCGACGGATGGCGGGGCATCGGACGCTTTTTGCCGCCATGTGCCCGATAAACTGCTGAAGCGAACGCCTCGAAAAATGCCGAGTGCCTCGTTCTTTTGTTCAACGGAATCGGCGAACAGTAAACTCTCTTGTGGGACTTGCTGCACGACAGCGGGGGAGTGCGTATTGATGATCACCTGCCGTAGAGGATTGTCGGCATCAACCGCCATCGTCGCATCAACGGCGATATTCTGCAACAATTCAAGGATCGCCGGAATGCGCTTGGGATGAATCCCGTTTTCAGGTTCCTCCATGCACAGCACTCCGCCGGCATTGGGGTCAAAGCCGAGCGCGCTGAGCGCCAAAAAGCGGAGGGTACCGTCCGACAAGGCTTTGGCGGGCATCGTTGTGCCATCGTGATGCGTGACCATCAGTGTATACAATTCACGCTTCTCGTCACGATCAACGGTGATCGCTTTTACGTCGTCTAGCAACTCAGACAGTTCGTTCGCCATGCGTGCGTAGAGCATCCCCTCTGGCATTTGTGCCGCCAACGCATAGATCGTCGCCGCCAAGTGTGACCCATCCATGCCGATACGACGGGCAGCACTAAAATCATCGGGCTGGCGCATCGCCTTTGGTTCCAATTGCAACAAGCGCCATGATTGCATCTCGCGCCGCGCCAACAACGCAGTAGGACTTTCGCGGGCATTGGTCGCAGACAGGACAGTACGAGGTAAGCGTGTAGCACTGTGCGGAAAAGGGCGTCCACTGGTTCCACCATCTTGATGCTGCCGGATGACCTTATCGTTATTGTCTTGGGTCGTAGAGATAAATGGAGATTGCCGCCCCTTGCCAATAATCACAGAATCGCGCCAATCAGTAGTTGTTGAAAATCCCAAGTTTTTGATCGCTTGGTCTTTTTTGAGGTAGGTTAACTCCTCACTCAATAATTCCAGTTCGCCTAAGCTTTGATTTTTTTCACGATATCCAAGCGTAAGGATGTACCGCAAAACTGTTGTCGTTGCGACTGCTGGTTGATTGAGATCATCCACCCCTGTGGACGGAATGATCATATCCGCTTCAAACGACATGCTCGAGGCGTACTTATCCCCCACATGATGAAAGATGCCGTGAATATCCCCGCTCCTTCGTTCATCTTCATTGCGCACGAGTTGCGCCGCCTGAATTAAGGATTTATCCGCCAACACGCTCAAAAAACGGATGGCGTCGAACAAATTAGACTTGCCAACCCCGTTCCCCCCGGCAATGCAGGTGAACGGTCCAAAACGGACATCGACATCCACCAAATTCTTAAATCCAGAGACTTTTAAGCGCGTGAGCATCGTTTCCCCTCACTTATCGTGACACCTAATTTCATTTCTGCTAAGCATAACACAGAACAAAAAAACGCCAGAGCAGCCCGCTGCCCCAGCGTTTTCACTAAAAATGTCCCCCAATTATTGGTTGTCTCTCGCGCCAAGAATCGGGTATCCTTCTAGTGCGTCTCATTGGTGATCCCCCCCCCCCCAAAGTCACCAGTGAGACGCTTTTTTGCCTCAATCGTTCGTCGGGATCATCCCCGCGCTGTAAATCTTGCCCGGCTCGATGATCATCGGCGCGCCGGTATCGACCGTCGCCAACAGATCGTAGGTGGTCGCCCCAGTGATGCGCACGGGCACGATCTCCCCAACAGGCAGTTCCCCTTCGACGATCACATAGCCATCGATCTCCGGTGCGTCCCGATAGCTACGCCCCAAGCTGAGCGTGCTGTCCAGCGCGTTGCCGTCTTCGTCTTCGGCTTCGCCGTGCCCATCCACCAAGATGTTCAAGGTCTTGCCGACGAAGGCTTGATTCTTCTTCAGGCTGATCGCTTGCTGCATCTCCATGAGGATATTCCAGCGCGCATCCTTCACTTCATCAGGCACCTGATTCGCCAGCAATGCGCTGGGGGTGCCGATCTCGTAGCTGTATTTGAAGGCACCCACGCGATCAAATTCAAGGTCACGCACAAACTTGAGCAGCCCCTCAAATTCTTCGTCGGTCTCGCCCGGATAGCCCACAATAAAGGTGGTGCGCACCGCCAAATCGGGCATCACTTCGCGCATCGACGCCAGCGCCTCATACACCCATTCCACCTTCGCGGGGCGCTTCATGCGTTTCAGCGTCTCGCGGTGCCCATGCTGCAAGGGCATATCGAGATAATGCAACACTTGTGGGTGGCTCGCCATCGTCGAAATCAGTCCGGGGGTGACATAGCCCGGATAAGCATACATCACGCGGATCCAAGGAATGCCGGGTGCCCCTGCCACAATCGCGTCCAGCAAGTGCGCCAGCCCATCCTTAAGACCGAGATCATAGCCAAAATCGGTGGTGTCCTGCGCGATCAAGATCAATTCCTTGACGCCCGCTGCTTCCAACACTTTTGCCTCGTTGACGATGTTGGCAATCGGGCGGCTGACGGCAGTCCCCTTGATCTTGGGGATGGCGCAGAAGGCACACGGACGGCGGCAGCCATCGGCGATCTTCAGATAGGCGGATGCGCCCTGCTGTGCCACGCGCAACACCGTGCCCTCATCGGTGCCCATAGTTTCGGCATCGGTGGGCAGGTGATAGAGCGGTTCGGGATGCTTGCGGGTGCGCACGCGCGACACCAAGTCAAAAATGTCCATCCAACGACGGGTGCCGATCACGCCATCGAGACCGGGGATCTCCTGCACAAGGTTCGCCCCGTACCGTTGCGACAAACAACCCGCGGCGATCACATACTGACCGGCGCGGCGGTGATCGACCAGTTCGCGCAAGGTGTCAATCGACTCTTGCTTGGCGCTGTCGATAAAGCCGCAGGTGTTGACGATGATGAATTCCGCTGATTCGGGGGCACCCACAGCGCGCATCCCGTGTTGATTCAATACTTGTGCCATGCTTTCGCTGTCAACCGTGTTCTTGGCGCAGCCCAAACTTACCAGACAATACTTGTCTTTCATGCGCGTTGTTAATGCCATGCCTTGCAAACCTTTAAGCTACTCAGTGGTGCGCCCTGCACCTTACCACAACGGGCGGTTAGCGTACTTTGGTGGGTGTTGCGCCCGGCAGCGGTTGGCGCGGTGGCAGAATCGCCGTTTGCGAAGCCGTCATCGTGGCGGTTGGGATGGGTGTATCTGATGGGGCAATCGTTGCCGTCGCCGTTCGTGTCGCTGTCGGAAATAGCGTCTCCGAGGGGGCAAAGGAGGGTGCCAGCGTCGCCGTCAGCGTCGGCGGCACCGTTGTCAACGATGGCAGCGTGGTCGCGACCGTTGTTGGGACAACCAACGACGTGGGCGATGGGCTGATCGTGTCCGTGATCGTGACTGCGTTCGGGATCATCGGCAGTGCCGTTGGCGGATCCGCTGCCGTCACTCCGGCGATCAACGTGTCGGCGGTGGGCAACAGCGCGACGGGGGTCGACTCGATGGCTGTCGGCGTGCCCGTCGGCGTCAATAGATCGAGCAATTCCCCTGCTTCGGCAGTCGAAGTCGGCAGGGGCGTCGGGCTAAGTTCCGGCGTCGGCTCAAGATTGGCACCGGTCACCACTTGCACCCCCGTGACCCCAAACACCAATTCGACCTTCTGCCCGCGATCCCCAAAAATCGGCTGACGCTCGCCATTATAGACGATGCGTAACCCCTCGCCATTACTTGAAATAATTGAGACATTATCATTGGCGGGGATTTCTATGACATCGCCCGCCCGCATCAAGCCCACAAACTGCTCCACCCCGTCGGCGCTGATCCGCAAAAATGCCCGCTGCGTCAGTTCAATCGTGACCAAGACCCCCGCCCCGGTGAACGCCGGTTGTAAGGGCAACGCAAACGTGGGCGTGGCGGCAGGCAGGGTCGGCATCATGGTGAATATCGGTTGGTCGGGCAGGGGGCTGAAAATATCGCTTTCGAGGTTGTCCGCCAGCGCGGGATCGGTCGGCACCGACTCGCCAGTTTCCGAGCGCAACAGTTCCGAAATCACAAAGGCGATCACCGCTAGCGCCGCCAACGCCACCAAAAAGCGCATCAACGCCCCCAACAGCCCGCTGCCCTGCCGCGAATCGCGCAAGCCGGATGTGCCGCTGGCATCATAAGGCGCGCTGACGGGTAAGGTCGGTTGGGTATCGGTGATCGCGCGGGGTGCTACTGGGTTGCGCCCGTTGGCTTTCGACTTGCCCGGTTTATTCGCTTTGCGCTTGGCTTGGGCACGCCGCCGCCCCGATAAGCCGCCGCCGTTTGCCGCTTCTGCCAACGATTCTTCATAAAAGGCGATCACGCGGTCTTCGTCGAGCGCCAAATAACGGGCGTAATTGCGGACGAAACCGCGAATCTGGATCGGGGCGAACTCAGGCAGATTGAAATCACCGACCTCGAACGATTCCAGAATGCGGCGGCGAATCTTAAGCGCCGACTCCGCTTGATCCAGCGTCAGCTCTTTGGTCTCGCGAGTCTGGCGTAAGTAACGCCCTAGCGCTTGGGGATCCATAGGGTCAGCGTTTCGCACTCAGCAACAATGGCGTGGTGGCTGTCTCATCGTGCCGCCCCTCGACAGGCAGGGCAAAGAACAGCGGGCGGAAACAGGGCACCAGCAGCAGCGCCCCGTCGTCGGTGCGATGACAAGCATCCGGCTGCCCTGACTTCCAAAGCAGAGTCGAACGACAGCCGGGGTGATGCCCCATCCGGGAAAAGCACAGGGTATGAGATAAGATGGTTACTCGTTCGAGGGGGTATCCACAGCGTCGGTCGCTTCTACGGCATCGGCTGTTTCGGCGACTGCTTCCACAGGGGCAGCGGCGTCGGCAGCGGCACGGTTGGCGCGCGCTTCCATAAACTTGTCAAATTGTTCTTCGCGCACAATCGTGATCTTCAATACGGGGGCGCTTTCGCTCCCCAAGCGCACGGGGACGTTGTGGGTGCCCAATTCGCGCAATGCCGTCTGGCTGATACGGCGGCGATTGATGTCGATTTGGGTGACATTGTTCAATTCGACGGCAATTTCGGCAGTCGTGACCGAGCCGAATAGCTTGCCAGTGGGCGAAGCACGGCGACCGAAGAACAGTTCCACGCCGTCGATTTGACGGGCAAGGTGGTTCAAACGGGCGTCGAGTTCCATTTTGCGTTCAGCGGCTTGGGCGCGCAGCGATTCAAATTCACGGAGTGCGCCGGGGGTTGCCCGCTTGGCAAGACGCTGAGGGATCAGCCAGTTCCGGGCGAAGCCGTCGGCGACTTCGATCAATTCGCCCGCGACACCGTGCTTGTATACATCAGCAGTGAGAATAATCTTCATGAAACCGTTCCTTTGCAGATCGCCATTCGCGATCTGTGATGTGTTTGGTATGTTCGAAATGTTTGAGAATTATAAGGATGAACGGGGGACTTCTCAAGTGGCAATACGCGCCGAGGGCAACGCCTACGCTTAGGCGTTGTCCCCGGCGTCAAAAATGATGGGGCGTTTAGCTATTGCTGCTGGCGACCGGACCCACGCTTTCGGTGATGATACCGTCGCGCTTGCCCGACCGAATCGCTAACTTGACTTCACCAATGGCGCGCGTCACTTGTATACCACGCGGGCACGCCGGGGTGCAGTTGTAAATGGTGCGGCAACGCCACACGCCGTTGGGTTCGCCCAAAACTTCGAGGCGTTCTTCCCACCCTTCATCACGGGTATCAAAGACGAAGCGGTGCGCTTGCACGATGGCGGCAGGACCAACATACTTGCCATTCGCCCAATAGGACGGGCACGAGGTGGTACAGGCGGCGCACAAAATACACTTGGTCGAGTCGTCAAACTTCTCGCGGTCTTCTTGCGATTGTAAGCGTTCGCGCCCATTCGCCGGGACGGGTTGGTTGTTGACGAAATAGGGCATCACGCTGCGGTAATGATCAAAGAACGGTTCCATATCGACCACAAGGTCTTTGAGGACGGGCAAGCCCAAAATCGGCTCGATCTGAATGCGGTCGCCCACATCTTTGACGAGGATTTTGCACGCCAAACGATTCGCGCCGTTGATGCGCATGGCGTCCGACCCGCACACCCCGTGCGCACAAGCGCGGCGCAAGGTCAGGGTGCCGTCTTGTTCCCACTTGATGCGGTGCAGCAGTTCTAAAACGCGGTCGGTTTCGTCCACATCTTTGACGACAAATTCTTGCCAATAAGGCTTATTCTTGCCTTGTACTTCTGGGTTAAAGCGTCGGATCCGAAACGTGACATCCATCGGTCAATCCTGTCTGGTAAAGCGCGCCGAGGGGGACAGGGTGAAACCCGTCGCCCTTCAGCCATCGCTATGCGTCTAGTAGGTTCTCACTTTAGGTACGAAACGTTCGTCTTCGGCGGCAAGCGACATATCGACCTTCTTGGCGGTGTTCAGCGTATGGGTGATCTGGCTGGTGGGGTAGGCAGGGGTGCCCTCTTCACGGCTGATCAAGGTGTGGACGAGCCAGTTTTG
The DNA here is from genome assembly GCA_038248285.1 of Aggregatilineales bacterium. Classification (GTDB taxonomy): domain Bacteria; phylum Chloroflexota; class Anaerolineae; order Aggregatilineales; family Phototrophicaceae; genus Flexifilum. The sequence continues at coordinate 8,558 of JBBRTY010000056.1, read as the reverse complement.
ATCATCACGCGCCTTAAAGTCCTCGCGGCTGTGCCCCCCGCGACTTTCGGTGCGGTTGAGCGCGCTGAGTGTGGTCGTTTCCGCCATGTCCAGCAAGCAGCCGAGTTCCCACGCTTCGAGCAAATCGGTATTGAACTTGAAGCCCCTGTCGTCAATGCTCAAGTCATTGATGTACCGTTCGCGTAGTCCCCGCAAAATGTCGAGGCTTTGTTGCATCGGCTTTTCTTCGCGGAACACGCTGACGTTTTCCATCATCGTCTTTTGCATCATCTGGCGCAGTTCGCCGGGGCGGGTTTTGCCTTTGCTGTTGCGAATGCGATTCATTTCCGCTTCAATGTCGGCGGTTGGGTTGGCGGGCAGCGGCACATAATCAGCATGTTTGACGTAATCCGCCATCGCAATGCCCCCGCGCCGACCGAACACCACCAAGTCCACCAACGAATTGGTGCCCAAGCGATTCGCCCCGTGACAACTCACACACGCCACTTCACCGGCAGCATATAAGCCGGGCAACACCGTCCAGTTTTCATCCATCACCACTTCGGCATTGATATTGGTGGGGATGCCGCCCATCGCATAATGCGCGGTCGGCTGGATCGGCATGGGTTCTTTGACAGGATCGACACCCAAATAGGTGCGGCAGAAGTCGAGGATATCCGGCAGTTTCTTCTCGATGTCCTCGCCCGTGATCCGACGCGATTCGCCCGCTTCCGCCAAATAACGATTGACGGTATCGGGGGTGACATCCAAATAAACGTAATCTTTGCCCTTGATGCCACGTCCATCGCGAATTTCGAGGAAGATCGAACGGCTCACCACATCACGACTGGCGAGGTCTTTGATGTTCGGGGCGTATTTTTCCATGAAGCGTTCGCCGCGTCCGTTGATCAAGACGCCGCCTTCACCGCGCACACCTTCGGTGATGAGGATACCCATCTTGTAGATACCGGTGGGGTGGAACTGATAGAACTCCATATCTTGCAGGGGAATGCCGCGTCGATACACGACTGCCGCGCCGTCACCGGTCAGGCTATGGGCATTGCTGGTCACGCTCCACACGCGCCCCCAACCGCCAGTCGCGAAGAGGGTCGCCTTCGATTGAAAGACGTGCAGTTCACCCGTGCCCAGTTCGACGGCGACCACGCCCGCGACCGCGCCTTGATTGCGAATAATGTCGATAACGTGGAATTCATCGAAGAATTTCACATCATGCTTGATGCACTGTTGGTACAACGTCTGCAAAATCATGTGACCCGTGCGGTCGGCGGCATGGCACGCACGGCGCACTGGTTTTTCGCCAAAGTTGCTGGTGTGCCCCCCAAACCGCCGTTGGCTGATCTTGCCTTCATCGGTACGGTCAAAGGGCAAGCCCATGTGTTCTAGCTCGATCACCGCCTCGATAGCGTTTTCCGCCAAGACTTTCGCGGCGTTTTGGTCGGCGAGATAATCGCCGCCCTTCACCGTGTCATAGGCGTGCCACAGCGGGCTATCCGGTTCGAGATTGCCAAGCGCTGCGCCGATGCCGCCTTGCGCGGTGCCGGTGTGGCTGCGGGTGGGGTACAACTTGCTGATCACGGCAGTCTTTGCGCCGCCTTTGGTGGCATACAACGCCGCCATCAAGCCTGCGCCGCCTGCCCCCACGACGATGGATTCGTATTGATGTATCTTCATCAAAATTGGCGCGAGATACCCCCGCCTTCAGGCATGGGGAGGGATAGCGCCGTGTCCTTTCTGATAGGTGTAACCGTCTGATGGGTGTATCCCCGAAGGGAGACCGTTTTTTAAGTACCCTAGGGAAAACGGTCAAACCGTCCCCGCTTGCGCCGGGTAAAGTTCATATCGACAAAGTGAGCCATTGGTTTCATGTGAACGACACTGGCTTTTCCCAATCCCCTTTTTAATCACTCCTCGCAGAGTTCGGAACTTGTGAGGGATTCCGAAGTGCCTATCTATTCAGTCGTAATCTGGAACATATCGCGTCCCAACCTTATTTACCCGCCCGAACGCAATGCCAACGTCGCTTCTTCCGCCAAGCGGATGGCGTCATCGCCGATGGTGCTAAGCAGCGCTAAACCGCCGAGAACCAACAACACGACCGCGCCGATCACGCACAGGTAAATGGCGGCGTTGCGGGCGAGACGATTGCCAGAGGTGTAATCGGTCAATACATAGCGCAACCCGTTGAAGCCGTGAACCGTGACCAGCGACAAGAGCGCGAAATCATAGAGTTTCCAAACGGCGATCCCGCCGACGAGGAAATTCCAACGACTGGCGACGAACTCGACCGCCGTGCCGGATGTGTTGGCGACGGTGGTGCCCACGACTTCGCTACCCGCCAGCGTCAAATCAAAGACGCCTTGCACCAAGTGGATCATGGCGAGATGTCCAAACACCAACGGCAGAATGAGGACGCCGCTGACGCGCATGAACGACCACCAGAAGCGCTCCAAGCGACTGCCGCGCCCTTTGCTTTTTTGATCCGGCAAGATGACGCCCGTGATGCCCGACACCGCCACTGCCGCAAGGATCGCCAAAGCGATGCCCGCGCCGAAGGGTGCCTGTTTGACCACCGCGTCGATGACGTTCATCGGCACGTTGCCTTCGTTGTAAAAATCTAAGACGTGATCGAACATCAAGATGAAGGTGGGGATCAAGATGATGATCGTTGCGGCGACCACGATCACCGCAGCGCGCGCTTGATGCTTCCACATGGCGGGACGGTTGTCGAAAATACTGATGCGCAAGCCGTTGAAGGCGTGGTAGACCACCGATGCCACCAACCCAAATTCGCCGAGCGTGAAGATCGGAGACTGGTACGCGGCAACCGCATCGACATACAGTGCCGGATAAAAGACCGCCCACGAGGTATCAATGACGTGCAAAGTGAGGAAAAAAACGACGCCTAACCCGGTGATGCGGTGAAGTACCCAGCTCCACTGTCCGAGAGCGCCCCGATAACGTAATGTTTCTGAAATAGTGAGGACGAGCGAGGTCAAAGTCTGTACTCCTTAATCGACTTATCTTTGGGGGATATTGCTGCTGGTGGTCGTTCGTGTTGAGGACAGCCGTCCGACAGAACATCGCTCCATAGAGAATGCCTTAATCTTCGCCTCATTATAGCATTTGTGACGCATTGCGCAAAGTTAAAATTGTTCACAATGTTCCGAATAATGTGAAAGAACAGGGATTAGGGATTAGGCGACGCACAAAAACAACTGTGATCCCGCCCTTGATGGGTTCTGGCAATGCGGGTCGTAGTAGGGTGGACTAGGCGCTTGTATAAACATCATCAACCCCATAGGGTTATGCGCCGTATGTCCGCTCGTTTACCGCCGCCCGTTCGCAACACATCCCTAACTCAGGCGTCACCAACGCAATTGAAATTCAAAATCCGCGTCGCCGTCATTCCATTGGGGAAAGTTGGTGCCCCCACCATGAATCCACGAATCGCCAATTTCGCCCGTCACGACGGGCAAACTCGCACGGACAGAATCGAGCGCGCTGGCGAAGGTGTCCATCGTGGTGGGGGTGATGTCAGCCGTGGGGAAACGTGCGCGCAAATCATCATAAATTTCTTGAATATCATCCACAGTGGGGGTGCCCACATTGTCGCCCATCATCCGCAGCACCATGACCTGTGGCAATCCCGCCACCTGCACGAGATCGCCATAGCTATGTTCGTAGATGACCAACAATTCATGCCCACTCGCTACATCGCGCCAAACGAACACGGGGGGGACATTGGGAGGCGTTGAGGCTTCGTTGACGCCCAGATGCAACAGTTTGATCCCTGCTTCTGCCATCAACGGCACAATGGCGCGGGTATGCCCCGGCACATCGGTCATTTTGGCGGCGATGGTGGTGCGCCCAAAACGAGCATCGAGCTGTTGCGACAAACTGAGACCAAAACGAAACAAGTGCGCGTCCAGCAGCTCGGAATGGGTGGTGAAGGGGAGCGCGTGCCATACGATATCGCCAGCGAGGATCGCCGCTTCCATTTGGGCGCGGTCGCTGGGGGTCGCCTGTTCCAAATAATGATAGATCAGCCATGAGCCGGTCGTCCACAAAAAACGTTCTTCCCCCCCGCGAACGCGCAGTTCTCGTGCAAGGCGCAATGCCGCCGGAATAAAATCGTCCATGTAGCGGCGGAAGACGGTATTCGCCAGATCGGTAAAACCTAAATCGAGGTGGGTTTTGAAGATAAGATGAATTTTCTCTACCGACGGTGGCGTTGTTGGCATAAGATTTGGCTCATTCTGTGGATGAAATCGGGCTAAGCGAGCTAAGTGAAATAAATGAGAGTCGTGAAGGCGCGTATCTGCCCATCGCCCTCAAAAATCGAATATGAGCGTGTTTTAGCAGGGCAATCAATCTTTCTAGACTTCATGACAAAAATGGACGCCTCCCGTGTCAAGATCGAGTTATCCCAATTTAATCCACAACATTGGGATAACTCGCCTGCTGCGTGGGATATTTAGCCTTTGACCGACCCCGCCATCAAACCGCGCACGAAGTACCGTTGCAAGCCGAAGAAGACGGCAATCGGGACGACCATCGACACGAACGCCGCTGCCGTCAACAGATGCCAGTCTTGTCCACGTTGACCGACCAACGCGGCGATACGCATCGTCAAGACTTGTGCGTCACGGTTGCCGATGCCGAGGAAGATCAAGCTGATCAGATAATCGTTCCACACCCATAAGAACTGAAAAATGGCGAACGACGCCAACGCCGGAATCGACAGCGGCAAGACCAAGCGCACAAACACCGTGAAGTGCGACGCCCCATCAATGAACGCCGATTCCAGAATTTCGCGCGGCAACCCGCTGATATAGTTATAGAGCAGATAGGTCGCCAGCGGCAAGCCAAAGCCAGTGTGCGCCAGCCAGATGCCCAGATAGGTGCCGTTCAGCTCTAACGCCACATAATCTCTGAGGATCGGGATCAGCGCGATTTGCAGCGGCACCACCAACAGCGCCACCACGATGATGAACAGAATCCGCCGACCGGGGAAGTTCATCCATGCGAAGCCATACGCCGCGAATGCTGCCAGCAAGATCGGGATGATCGTCGCTGGGATGGTGACGGTGACGGAGTTGAGGAACGCCCCCACCAAGTTATCGCCCTGCACGGTAGTAGTGGTGCCGTCGGGGTTGTTCAGCACGTATTCGCGCCCCGATAGCACTTGATTGTAGTTATCGGTGGTGAAGTTCAGGTTGGCACGCCACTCTTGCTGCAACACGGTGAGGTTGCCCGCCCGCAAGTTGCCCGTCCAAATGATTTGCGTGTTGTTGCCCATGTCCACGCCTTCGCGCCACTCGTCATAGCTGGCACTGACGCCATCAATGGTGATTGGCAGATCGCGCGTTTGTCCTTCGGGCAAGGGGCGAGTTTCGCCCGTGGAGACCCATTCTTGATGCGGAAAAATTGTCCACCAGCCGGATCTTTGAATGTCGTTACGCTCGCGGAAGGATGATACCAGCAATCCGAGGGTGGGAACCGTCCAGAGCAGCACAATGATCAGCAAGATGCCGTTGACTAACAATAAAGCGCGTCGTTTCGTTCTATTCATGATGTCCCTTTGTGTCCCTTTCTGCTAGAACGCGCGGCGCTTGTTAAATTCGCGCAGGTTATACACCATGACCGGAATGACCGCGATCAACAGCACAATCGCGATAGCCGCGCCATAGCCGGCATTGCCGTTAGTGAACATCTCGCGATAGAAGCGCACGCCGATCACCTCGGTGCCAAACTGTCCGCCCGTCATGACCATGACCACATCGAAGATTTTGAGCGTGAAGATGATCACGGTAGTGATGACCGTCAGCAGGGTGCCGGCGATGTTGGGGATGATGATGCGGGTGAAAATCGTGACCTCATTGGCACCATCCACGCGGGCGGCTTCCAAGAGTTCATCGGGGATGCCCTTGATCGCCGCTGAGATCAGCACCATCGCATAGCCGGTTTGCAGCCACACCATGACGAGGATCAAAAATAGATTGTTCCACGGTTGCACAAGGCTGAGCCACGCTTGCGGCTCGTTGCCACTGTTGGCGACGACTGCATTCACCATGCCGATGTCGGGGTTGAAGTCATAGACAAATTTCCAAATAACGCCCGCACCGACCATCGAGATCGCCATCGGCAGGAAGATCAACGACTTGGCGACGCGCTCAAACTTACTGCGATCCGCAAGAATGGCGATCATGAGCGCAAATCCGACGGTGAGTGTGGTGCCGACCACCATCCACATGATGTTGTTGGTGAAGGCTTCGATCATGATGCGTTCGGTGAAGACCGCTTCATAATTTCTTAGCCCGACGAAGTTTTGGGAATTGTTATCAAAAAAGCTCAAATACAAGGTGCGGACGGTGGGCACCGCTAGATACCATGCCAGCAATGCCAGCGCCGGACCGACGAACAACACCGGTTGCATCCGTGCCGACCACTGATGGGGCATTTTTTCGATGAACATATTGCCGACGTAAAACAATGCCGCGACGCCCCCCACCCCCCAGAAGATGGCGAAAAAAGCGGTGAGCACGTGTTTGGCACCACTCTCGCGCAAAAAGATAAAGCCCCCGTACAAGAAGGCGAACACCACCAGCACCAGCACCGAGGCGATGGCAAGATCGAAGGGGCTAAAGGTGTTGTCGCTGCGGGTCTTGATATTCTCCATCACAAAACCTTTGACTAAGACTATAAAAGAATAAAAAAACAGCAGGGCAGCCCATGGGCTGCCCTGCTGAACAAACGGACGAGCTAAGGCAAACAGGTGTAGCGATTATTCAGTCGGCCACGCGGCGTCAATTTCCGTGAGGGCGGTTTCCAAATCGACGGTACCGCTGACCCAATCGGTCATGCCCTTCCAGAACGAGCCTGCGCCAACGACGCCGGGCATCAAGTCCGAACCGTCAAAGCGGACGCTGGTCGCACCGGCGACCAATTCCGCGAGGCTGCGGTCAAGTTCGGTGCCGTACCAATCCAATTGGGCGTCCAAGTGGGGCGACAACGCACCACCAGCAGCCAACCAACCCTTGACCGATTCGCCACGGCTGAAATAATCCAGCGTCGCGCGCACTTCGGGACGGTCGTTGAACATGGCATAGATATCACCAGCGACCAAGAAGGGGCGACCATACGCTTCATCGATAGGCGGCAGATAGAAGACGCCGTAATCGGTGCCGGCAACCAAGCCTACGGGGAAGAAGCTGGTGATGAAGTTGCCTTGTTTGTGCATGTAGCAGCCGGGCACTTCGTCGAACATGGCGGTCGGCGCATCACCGAAGGAGGTGCCGGCGATGGCTTCACGTCCACCATTGACGTAGTTCTCGGTGAACCAAATGCTCGCCAGTGTTTCGGCGGCATTCACGACTGTGGGATCAGTGAAGGGCAAACGGGTGGAGGCATCGGCAGGGAACGACCACGCATCGTAGTTTTCTAACGAGGTGGTGCGCAACATCACTTCTTCCATCCAGTCGGTGGCGGGCCAGCCCGTCGCCGCACCGGATTCGATACCGACGCACCACGGCGAGCTGCCGTCGGCGACGATTTGGTCAGACAGGGCGATTAATTCGTCCCAAGTGGTGGGGATGGTGTAACCAGCGGCTTCGAACGCGGGGATCGAATACCACACAAGGCTCTTGCCGTTGAAACGGCTCCACACACCCGCGGTGATCCCGTTGATTTGACCCATGTCCAGCCAGCTTTGCAGGTAGTTGCTGCTCAGCCATTCGGGATCAAGGAAGGTGCTGACATCGACGACATAGCCGCCGTCAACAAAGCTCTTGAGTAAACCGGGTTGCGGGAAGTCGACAATATCGGGGGCAGCGCCACCTTCGACCGAAGCGCGGATGGCGGCTTCAAATTCTTTCGAGCCGGTGTATTGAATGTCGATGCCGGTCCATGCTTCAAATTCGGCGATGGAGGCATTGAATTTGGCTTCATCTTCGTCCACAAACGGACCGTTCATGCTCACGACGGTGCCGGCAAGTTCACCCGCGCACGCCGAGGTGAGTTCAGCGCTCATCATCGTCCACAGACCTTCAGGGCAGCCAGCGGGGGCATCTTGCGCCGCAACCGTCATCCCGCTGAGGGAAAGTACCAGCAATGCTAAAAGAACCAAGCTAAATTTCTTCATCGTCTATCAAGCTCCTTGTAAATAAAACAGAGTGCCTAAACGTAGGAGATGTATTAAACCTACACGGAGCAATTATACATCCGATAGTAGGTAATTGGCAAATAGTAATATAGGCAAATTGCACAAAATGATGAGATGAAAGTAGGGGGTTAAAGGTAGGCATTGTTTTTGATCGTTGCCTACCCCACATATCCTCTATTCGTGTGACTACTTAGGTATAGAAACAGAATAAAATAAACACAGAGGCATGAAGACGTGAAGAAAAACAGAAAAATACCCCTCGAAAGGTGGATGTAGGGGTGGATTAGGCGCTTGTCAATCGCTCGTTAACATGAAAGTTCGCGCGCCGAATATCCACCCATTTGCCGCCAACGGTCATTTCTCCCTTTATTACCGACCGTTTTTCAGCCTGAGCAGT
>JBBRTY010000055.1:0-19878 GCA_038248285.1 Aggregatilineales bacterium | reverse complement strand
TTTTTCTTCACGTCTTCATGCCTCTCTATTTATTTTATTCTGTTTCTATACCTGAGTAGTCACCTATGGTGATTTGATAAAGCGCTCTAGGTACCCTAGTTGTCCTTCGCTTTACCCGCGCTCGGCGGGATCAATTCGCTGATATTGTGTTTCACTGCATAGGCAGCGGCTTCGGCACGGTTGGAAACGCCGATCTTCGCCAGCACACTACTCACATAATTGCGCACTGTGCCCTCGCCCAGATAGAGCCGAACCGCGATCTGGCGATTGGTCAATCCCTCGGCAACCAACGCCAAGACCGACAATTCTTGAGCAGTCAAGTCCGCAAAAGCGGCAGCATGTTGCGCTTGGTTCGCCTTGCGCATTTCCGCAAACACGCTTGAAGTCATCGCCGGGTCCAGCATCCCTTCTCCCCTGCTTACCCGTTCCACCGCTTGCACCAAATCGTTGTCACCGATGCGCTTCAACAGATACCCCGATGCCCCTGCCTGAATCGCGGTAAACAATAACTCATCCTCAGCATACGAGGTGAGTATAATCACCCGACAGCCTTCTACCGTCTCAACGATCTTGCGGCACGCTTCAATGCCCGATACCCCCGGCATCCGAATATCTAACACGGCGACATCGGGGCGATATTCTTGTGCTTTTGAGATCGCCTCCTCGCCGGTGGATGCTTCTGCCACAACGCGAAGATGCCCTTGTCTTTCTAGCAGTGCGCGTAATCCTGCCCGCACTACAGAATGATCATCGGCGATGAGAATACGAATCACTTGGGTCATCGCGAAAATCCTGTCCAATTTATTTGATACAATAGTGGAATCATAATCAGTGTAGCAAGCGAATAAACCAGTGAATAGTGATGCTCGTTCTATTTACGACATGACGTTTATCCTATCGAGCCTCAAAGCCATCGCTTCAGCCGCCATGTATGCCACTGAAGCAGATACCCTTGATGGAACTTTTGAACGTATTGCCACCATTGCGCGAGATCTCGTCGGTGCGCGTTACGCGGCGCTAGGCATCCCCAATGGCAAAGGCGGTCTGGAGCATTTTCGTTTTGCTGGCATTGACCCCACCCTCGTCGAAAAGATCGGCGATCCTCCTAAAGGACAAGGGTTGCTCGGTGCCATCATCCGGGAACGGCGGGCGATTCGCCTCGACAATATGCAAGACGATCCCCGCTCAATTGGCTTTCCGAACCATCACCCAGAGATGAGTCGTTTTTTGGGTGTCCCCATCATCGTGAGCAACAAACTTTATGGCATGTTGTACCTGACTGATAAAATCAACGGCGAAATATTCACGGAACAAGATCAGCAAATTGTGGAAACCGTCGCTGGCTATGCCGCGCTCGCGATTGCCGGGGCGCAATTGCGCGAAGGCGAACGCCGCCTTGCCCAACTTGAAGAGCGGGAACGGATTGGCATGGAACTTCACGACGGCGTGATTCAATCATTGTACGCCGTCGGGATGTATATCGAACTCCAGCGGAGCGCACCGCAAATACCCGGTCAAAATCTTGCCCACATCGTCCACGATCTTGATTCCATCATCTCGGACATTCGCAAATATATTCAAAATCTCAAACCGAACGATGAAGCTACCCAACCCCTTGAGCACTGTTTCCGCGACCTCATCACCCGCCTTCACGTCCCGTCCACATTGGCAATAGATATCGTGACTGAATCCCCCATCAGGCTGAACGAAAACGTTTATGAAGCCGTTTGTCAAATGGCAAATGAAGCGATCAGCAATGTAATCCGCCATGCCAACGCGACCCAACTCACAATTGCCATCGCCTCAGAAAATAATTGCGTGCGCGTCACCTTTGAAGACAATGGCACCGGCTTTGACTCCACCGAAATTCGCTCCTCCTCCGGTTTGGGGTTGCACAATTTACAACGTCGCGCCGAACTCAACAAGGGCACCTTAGTCGTCGAAAGCACGAAAGGCAAAGGCACGCGCATCGAACTTAAAATGCCTTTACAACTCTAATACGAGCGATCTCTCGCTGTTTTATGACGTTCATCACGCAAAGCTTGATACCATTGTCCAGCGAGACTGAGGTATCTTTGGGAGAAGGTAGCTTCTCAAGGGAGGGATTCGATGAACGTTTCGGAAATTATGACTGCGCGCCCCGTCACTATTCATCAGGATGGATTGTTGCGACAAGCATTAGAGCTGCTCGAACAATGCCAGTGTCGGCATTTACCCGTGATGAACAGTCATGGACAGATCGTCGGCATCCTCAGTGATCGCGATATTCGTACTGCCCTCAATTCCCCCCACGCCTTGCGTGAGCGTTGGCAAGATGAAAAGCTAATCGATAGTGTGTCCGTGCGCGCCATCATGACCCCCGCCCCCATCGTGATTGAACCCAACGCTACCGTTGATGACGCTACGCGCTTGATGTTGGATCATCGTATCAGTTGCCTACCCGTGATGCTTGGCGAAACGGTTGTTGGCATCTTGACCACCTCGGACATCCTCGCCGCATTTTTGGAATTATCGCGGCGCATTGCCCTGATTTACTCGAAACAATAATTTTTACGAGGACAGTCCTCCATTTTTAGACTGCGCCCTAAAAATCAGTGCTGCACAATCCCTCCTCAAGCCGCAGACCCATGCTAAAATAACCGCTGTTTCTGCCCGATACCCATTACAAGAAAGATGCCTCATGTCTACAGAACTTGCGACCTATCCCATTGAGATCGCGGGTGTGCGCCGCGATCTGCGTTTGTTCCAAATCAAACCCGGCATTCGCATTGCCATCCTCAATATCTTGGGCGATACCGAACTTGTCGCCGCTGCCGCCAGTGCCCTTGCCGAAAAGATGCGTGATAAGGACATTGAAGTCCTCGTCACCGCGGAAGCCAAAGCCATCCCCATCGCCCATGTCCTCGCTGTGGAACTGGGCTTACCGTACATCGTGCTGCGTAAAAATTTAAAACCTTACATGGGCAATGCGCTGACTTCCGAAACGCTCAGCATCACAACAGGGGAACCACAAACTTTGTTTTTGGATGAAAAAGATCGCGCCTTGATCAACGGCAAGCGCGTGGCGTTGGTCGATGATGTGATCTCCACCGGCAGCACCCTCCAAGGGATGCGCTTGATCGCCAACAAAGCCGGCGCAACCATCGTCGTAGAAGCGGCGATTCTCACCGAAGGTGACCGCGCCGCATGGAGCAACATTATCGCCTTGGGACACCTCCCTGTCTGGATTGATTAGCGACACGCTTCTGGTCTTGCTTTCATCTGGTTGTTAGGGTTTGGATAGATTTATTAGCTATGGTGAGATGGTTCTGTTGGTCCAAGGCGGCGGTTGTTCCGCCATATGCATCAGGTAGTCCCTAAGCCATAGTTAAGGAGAGTCGCGTTGCAATCACCTATAAAAATCCTTCAAAAAGTCGGCGGCGTTGTCGCCTCGATATTGATCGCTGTGGGTTTCACAGTGGTGAATTCCGCGCCCAATAACCAAACCCAAGACAATCCATCAGCGCTCCCGGATCGCGGTATCGCTCCAGAATTCCTAAACACCGCTTGGCTCAATAGTGACATCCCCCTGCGGCTTGCCAATTTGCGGGGCAGTGTCGTCCTCTTAGAATTTTGGACATTCGACTGCATTAATTGCATTCGCACCCTGCCGTATGTGGAGCGATGGTATCAAACCTATCGCGATCAAGGGTTGGTCGTTGTCGGCATTCATTACCCCGAATTCAATTACGAACGCGATCCTCAAAATGTCGTGGCAGCCGCCCAACGACTGGGCGTGACGTACCCTATCGGTTTAGACAACGACGCCGCCACATGGAGCGCCTACAATCAACGCTTTTGGCCCACCCTCTACGCTATCGACAAGCGTGGGCATATTCGCTATATGCGCATCGGTGAAGGCGCTTATGACACCACCGAACAGGCGCTTCAAGCATTGTTGGCAGAAACATACACCCCCGACGCTGAGGCTACCGCCACTATCGCGGAGCCCTTGCCGTATCTGACGCCGGATAGCATCCTGAATGTGCGTAGTGCGCCCGGCACCGATAGCGCTGTGATCGGCTCCATCGCGCCGGGCATGTCGTTTGTGATCTTGGACGAGCAAGCGGGTTGGTTTCAGATCCGATATGGGGATGATCTCGGTTTTGTCTCCGGTGATTTTGTCACGATCAGCGCTACAGAATCCTAACGCTTCCCCCAACCTCTCTTGACTCAGCGCGTGGGCACCGCATTTAGCCCGCGCTGAGTCGGGTATACTGAAACAGGGCTAACGTCGCCCCAATGCCATCTATACCCATACCCCACAGAGGAAATGACCATGCCCATCATCTTCAGGGACGATGACCCTAGTTTTTACGCGACACCCGCGATGCTCGAAGCGCTCTATCGCCCGATCTGGGAACGCGCGTTGCCCGTGTGCTTATCGGTCATTCCCGAACATTACGCCAATATTTTCGTACCGTGGGAACCCCCGCCGCACTTAGACCCGAATGTCGCCCCGGCATATCGTGGACAAGAACATGGTTTTCCAATCTCGCAGAATCCAGAACTGTGCAACTATCTCGATGGTTTAGTCCAGCAAGGGCTGGTCGAAATTTTGCTGCATGGTTATTCGCACCTCTTTCATGAATTCAATTCTTATGATGTCCCGGTGCTGCGCGACAAACTCCAGCGCGGGCGTGCAGAGCTTGAAAAAGCTTTCCCTCATGCCGATATCACGACCTTCATCGCGCCTTATAATGCGGTCACAGCCCGTTCCATTGATGTCATTTTGGGGGAAGGTCTCCATTTTCATATGGATTCCAAAGATATCCCCCCTACCAGTCCCTATAAACCCGAACCGCGCAATCGCGTCAGTACCCTATTGCACACAGGCGGGGGGCGATTTCTCATTTCGGACACATCCGATTATGGCATGAATCAACCGGATGAGATTCGTTTCCCACGTTTCGAGGGTTGGCTTGCCCAACGCGCGGACGCCGACGCCATCCTTGTCGCTTGTCATCATTACTACATGTTTTACGAAAACTTCGGCGCGCCCAAAGCGGCGGAATTCGACCTGTGGAACAATCTAATCGCTCAGTTAGGTGAAGCCGAAATCACCACCTTCAACCGCGTCTTTGCCCAAAATTAGTGGGCAAAAACACGCCGTTATGCCATCATTTTTGCCGCTGTGCGTCGCCCCAATTCGACCGCAAAGTTGGTACCGCGATCCCACGGATAGACTTGGCTCATGCTCGCCCAGAACACCCCCGGCAGGGGTGTTTCTAAAGCTGGAATTGCCTCGCTATGTCGTCTAAACGGCACCGGTTGGGCATAAGGCGCGCGGAACACCCAGACCTTTTTCACCCAATCGCGCGTGAATGCCGGATTAAATTTCGGCAGCACCGCGATGAAACGTTCCGCCAATTCGTCTTCGCTCAGCCGGAAATACTCGTGCCCCGGCGGCACATAATCCCCCATGTACACCAAGTGATCGCCGCCATAATGCGCTCGATCAAACAAATTGGTGTGTTCGACCAGCGCGAGGAACGGATAGGCATTCTTTTTCGACTCGGCACTGGCGGCAGGCAGATTCAGCCAGTAGGTGCCATCCGTCAAAAGTTGTTCTTGCAACGATACCACCACGCATAAACCGCCGATGCTGTACAACTCTTTCACTTGGTCGCCATAATTGGTTTCTTGCAATTGCGGTGCCAGTTTTAAGAGCAATGCCGGTGACGTGGTGCTTAACACCCGATCATAAACGATTTGCTCATCACCAACGGTCAACAGCGGACTGCCCGTTTTGAATTCAATCTTCTGCACAGGGGTATTCAGTTTGATTTCGACGCCGCGTTTGGTCACAGCATCGGCAAGACAATTCATAAAAGCTTGGAAACCGCCCTCAAAATTCCCCAATTTCAGCGACCGCGTTTTGATGCGTGCCCACATCCACGCCATATTGACTTTATCGTAATCCACCCCAAATTTGCCGATCAGCAACGGGCGGAAAAATTTCTCGTAGCCGGGCGCGCCCATGTATTGCAACAACCATTCATGCGCCGTCACCCGTTCTAGTGCCCGCCATGAGGGCGTGAGTTTCAAGAAAGCGCCTGCCAAGCCAAAACGTATTTTAGCGATGGGGGCGAGTGGCAAAAACAACGCCGACGGAGAAATTTCTGACCGCCATAACTTGCCATCGATCAGATAACTGGTCTTGGCACGTTTGAAGACGACTTTATCGCGGACACCAAGTTCCTCCGCCAGTTTCAAAATCTCACTGTCGGTCGTAAACCAATGGTGATAGAACTTTTCCAGTTCCCAATCCCATCCATCATCCCGAAAACCGCTGGCTAACCCGCCAACTTTATCGCCCGCTTCGTAAATAACCACTTGATGCCCGGCGCGGATGAGATCCCACGCTGCGCTCAGCCCAGTAACCCCAGCGCCGATGATTGCAACCTTCATAAAGTGACCTCGTTATTTGTCGGTAGCGCGGCACTTGTTTGCCGAACCGCGCGCACGCTTAAGCCCTTACGGGCGAGAAATACAAAACCAAGCAGGGTCACAGGCAACCAAATCACGATATGGATCGCCAAACCGTAAATCGTTGCAGGTGAAGCAGCGATGCCCACGCTGGTCAAAACAATCCGCACAAACCCTTCGTAGACGCCAAAGCCCCCCGGCGATGCTGGCAGCAACCCCGCCAGATTAACGACCCCCACCACCAACAAAGCGGTGATGTAATCTATCGGCAGATTAAAGGCTTGCGCGACGATCCAATAGGTACCCGCTTCCAGCATCCAACTGCCATAGGAGGTCAACACAGTGCCAACGAGATCACGCGGCGTCCGCAAACCCGCCAACCCCAAGAGCAATTCTTCACCCAAGTGCTGTACTTTGGCGTTCAAGGGGGAAGGCAATTTGCTCGTGAACCACACCAATAACCCTTGCGACAATTTTTGATTCAACGCCAGTCCAAAAAAGACCGCCATCGCCGCAAGAAAAAGCGGTGCCGTCACCGTCATGATGGTACGCACATCCGACGTCGTGATGTTGAGCGTCAACAAAGCCACCAAAATGAAACTAAGCATGACGATGCCGTCAAAAGCGCGTTCTGCCAATACAATCGTCGTAGAGCGCGCCACCGGCACTTGATGCTCTCGTTGCAGCAGCACGATCCGCAAAAGTTCACCCGCCCGTAGCGGATAGACGTTGTTGCCCATATACCCAATGCACACCAGTTGAAACAAATTGCGATAGGGGACAATTGCGGTAGCACGCATCAAAAACCGCCACCGTAAGGTAATCACCGCCACTGCGGAAAAATACCAAACACAGGCAAATGCCAACAGCGGCAGATTCGCATTCTGTAGCGCCTGCCATGCTTCAGCGGGTTGCAAATCACGAAACGCGAGGAACAGAAAAAGCGCGCTAACCACAAGCCCCACAATAACGATGATGCGCTGTCGAGAGTTCATCCAGTTTTCTTTTTTTGATTCAGATCATCATGCGATTTTAACAGGCATAGGCACGCCTTAGAAGATGAACCTCGTTTGCTCAGCCAGAGTGCGGTTATCGTTGCAGATTTTTTTATACACAATATTTTGAGATTTACCCGCAATCTCAGTAAACTAAAGATCATGATGAAAATGAGGTGAAACGACATGGCTGACGACCAGCAACACCCGGATGAACCCGATTGGCTGCACGAATTTGAAGACCTAGCGAATGAAGAACTGGAAGAAGGCGCATCGTGCGAACAGGTGCATCCTGTCGTTGAACGCTGGTTCCATGACCTGCTTCAAAAAGCGCCCCCCTATTCCAAGCCATCAGTGCAACAAGCGTTGGCATGCCTTTCAACCGAAATCCTCTACGACTCGCCGCCGGAGATTTTAGAGGAAATCAAAAAACATATTGATGAAGATACCTTAGCGGTCTGGATCGAATATGTGTTGTTGGTGGGGCGCGCCTTTGAAAGTTCGCTCCGCGATGGCGGCTTGGATGATCTCTAGCGCCTTATAGGGAGAAGGCACACCCCCTTGTGCGTCCTACTCCCACCATTGAAAACCATCCGGCAAGTTTTCGTTGCCGGGGAGCAAAGGGCGATCCTCGGTGATGGGGGGCGGTGTATGCCGCACGCCTTTTTTCCCTTGTGTCGCTTGCGCCTGCTGCTGGATGCGTTGTCGCGCCAGAGTTAAGAGTGTGCTGCCTGTCCCCATCATGGCGGCGAGCGTTGCCGCCAACCACCCCACAGCGGGCAAGGACACGCAAATCGACAAAATCACCCCACCTACCACGAGCGCCGCCAGCGCGCGCTGGCGGTCTGTCCCCTTTGTAGAAACCAACCTGCGAATGACCCATTGTCCAACCGCCAGTGCTGTTAGCGCCCGTCCCAAATAGATTGCCGAAAACCCAGCAATACTAAACACGCCTAAATTGAAGACATTGGTGACAATCACAAAAGCAGTCGCGAAGATATTCAACTGCACGGCTGAAAGCATCAGCGCAACGATCACAGTGGCGAGAAAGATCAAAAACATCAATGGCAAAAATACGATGAACGCCCCCAACCCAACCGCCAAACTGCGCCCCGGACTCTGCAAAAGGGTTGCCTCTAATTGTTGCATCCGCGCTGTTGAAACCGTCAGAAGTAAGATGCTCAACAAAAAGATGACCGCTATTTCGGTCAGAAACCGATAGAGAATGGCGGAATACTGGGTGGATACATCCTCGTCGGGGGGTAAGCCAAATTCGACTTGCTGACTTTGAATGAAGGTTGGTGCTTGGGGCAAGGTCGCCAAAATTGTCGCTGGCAGGGGTGCGGTATAGGTAAAGGTGCCGCCGACCGTTGCAGCATCCCCCACCAACAACCCCGGTTCGAGCAGTTGGGTATCCGGTGCCAGAATACGTAATAAGGTCAGCATTTCAGGGACGCCGGCAGTATTCTGCCCGCCGACATTGGCTTGAAAATCCCCACCTACCCCACCATTGAGTTCTAAAGCGGTGCCCCAATAATTGACCTCCCGCGCTATCTCCCCATCCACTTGAAGTTGATAGCCCGCCGCAGCGATACTCCCCATAATGGTGCGCGCTTGGATATGGGTGCTCAAACTCAAACTGCTGATGCCGCCCCCCGGCGCAATCAGGGCGCTTTCGGGGCTGAACTGCAATATCCCCCCAGCAAAATGGACATCCCCCGCGACTTCGCTACGAACGACCGCCTGTCCAGCGATCAAATACACATTGCCGTTGAGCTGCCCGTTTAATTGTGCCGCCGCCGCGATTCCGTATAAACGTCCGTTGATCGTCCCATCTACGATCAACGTGCGGCATAAAACAAAATAATCCCCTTCAATAACCGTTTCCGCCGGAACATAGCAGGTGTCGTCACGGGTGATATTTTGCGCAGAAACGCTAGGGATTAGCAAAAATAGCAGCGCAATGATCATTTTTCGCATAATTTACTCCTCATTGGGCACATGCTATTGTAGAAACAAGTTCACCCCATATGCAAACCCTAATGATTAAAAGTCTCAAGCTTGTTTACAATATAATCATTCTGCGTGTACCGTGAGACATCTAATTTCGTTTCAATCAGACATATTTTAATCGAGGGCACTCTCAATTGGCACGGGATTTCCACTGGTGCCCCAATGTGAAAGACATTCAGATCGATGAGGAAATGCGGTGGTTCCTGCTCCGAAAAATCGCAAAGAACAAACAGATGAACTTAACCCGACGTCTAGAAATGGATCAGCCGAGGTGTTGTCGCATGATATGCGCATTGTCTTGAAACTGATCGATCAAAATCGAACCCTGACCATCCCTATGGATCGAGAGACGATCATCGCGGGGCGTACTACCGAGAATTTCCAGCCTCATCTCGATCTGACAGGGGTCGATGGAAGCAACTGCGGCGTCTCGCGAAAACATGCCGCCCTTAGCTATCGGGGTGGAGATCTGTTCATCGAAGACTTGAACAGTACCAATGGCACACTGATCAACGGTCTCCAACTTACCCCGGGGCGCGCCTACATGCTCCGCAATGGTGATGAAGTCGAATTAGGACAATTGCGCGTCGCTGTCAATGTGATCCGCATTCCTCCCCGTGCGTAACCCACCCCCAGTCCTCAACACCCAAACCTATGTCTTAGATGAATTATGCTGTAAACTGAGCATATCAGCTTTGCACCACCATTTATCTTGAAAGTCACCATAACAGGGGTAGTCGCTTCGATGACGCGACGAAGTTTTACAGATCGCGTCTTTGCGGGCGTGTGCGGCGGGTTAGCGACTTCGACTAAAATCAGTGCGTGGACTTTGCGCGCGCTGTTTGTAGTGCTTAGCCTCGCCAGCTTAGGGATTTTTGCCGTCGTTTATGTGCTGTTGTGGTGGCTGGTTCCGTTAGAATCTCCCCTTGAACGACGGGGCGGTTTCCCTGTCATCCTCGTTTTGCTCTTGATCATCGCCGCATTCGCGACTTGGTTTGCGCGGCAAAATGGATTCCTCGTCACCCCCAACGGCGAGTCGCTCTATTTGCCGGGGGCGGCGTTTGTACTTGCAGTAATATTCTTCATGCGACAGCTATTGTGAGCCAAAGCGATGCGACGTCAAACTGAATTCATATGGGGTGCTATCGGCATCGCGCTGGTGAGTTGGTGGTTGGCACGCACGTTGGGCGTGGTGCCACTGGGCATTGATGATTTTATCCTACGCGCCTTACCTAGTGTTTTGATTTTGGCGGGTTTGACCCTGTTGCTCCGCAATCGCTTACCTGTCGGCAACCTGATCGCGCTGATACTCACCATTGCCCTTGTGGGCGGGGTCGGCTATGTCGCTTATTCCTCACGCGCGACCCAAGAACGCATCGATTATCAGCAAGCCCTTGATCAGGCAATTGGCAACGACATCACCCTGCTGCGCGTTCGCGTCAATACCCTAACGACCGAGGTCGAATTGCTGGGGTTGCCCTCCAGTAGTACCAACAGCAGTGCCGTCACGGGACAGTTCATCGGCAGCAGCGGCAACACCATTGTCACAGACTTTACCGTGCTTGGGGATGGTTCTGCTACGTTGATTTTGCGCGAAGAACGCGCTGGCGGGGATTTTCCGTTGCTGGAAAGTGTGGGGCGTGGTCAACTGACGCTAGAACTGCCCAGTATCGTTCCGCTGGATGTCGAGTTTGTAGCACAAGATGGGGATGCGCTCTTAAACCTCGGCAATGTACAGCTAGAACGTTTAAACGTCACCGCTCAACTGGGTGATATAGTGGTCACGATGCCCAATTATGACCCAGCCTACTCGCAAGCGGATGCCCTTTTGGGAGCGATCACCTCAGAAGCGGGCAATGTCACGGTGTTGGTGCCTGCCGAAGTCGGTGCGACCTTTGAACTCAACCGAGGCAACAGCGGCATACAACCTGATTTCCCTGCTACTTACAACTACCTCGTCGGCGACATTCTGGAGTCGCGCAATATCACCTCTGCGACGAAGTTCATCCGCTATACCCTCACAGCGCCACGCGGTCGGATCCAAGTCTCATCACAACCCTAATCCATCAGGCACGGGGGCACCATCAAACTCGCCCTCGTAATGATCCGATGATTTATCATTCCATGATCTTTCCACGGTATTCTGTAAGGGTGTTGTTAAGGTTCCAATCCAAAACTATTAAATGTCACGCGGCGCTCATCAATGTGGGTGTAAGATATATAAATAGTTCTCACGATGATGTCATGTGTAACGATTTATAGAAGACACGGGGGCTTTAAAAGCCTATGGCTTGGCGCATACAACTCAGTGAAAGCAATATCAAACGGCTAGAAATTCTTTCTGGACGCCCTTCCTTGCTTGCCGTGTGGACGCGATCAAACCAAATTGTGTTTTTAGATTTACAAACCGGTATTCAAAAAAGCGAGCAAACCGTCACCCCGCCAGAAGAAGCTTATCAATCGAATGGGGTATGGAAATCCTTCATGGATTCGCTCAAAGCCCCGAACGGCGTATTCCCACCCCAAGTCCGTTTGAAAAATGGCGCGTCCATCTATTTCAGCAGCAACGGTACCCTGCGCTTGTACAATTCCGGCGGCAAAAATCTCTATTTTTATGACAATGACCAAGAAAACATCCTCGACCCTATAAATGCTTCGGGGAACAGCACTGCCGAAAACGGCAATAATCCTCCCGTCTCGGCAGCGATGGATCGGGCAATGGGCTTGATCGTGACCCTAGACCGTGATGCGCAGCTATCGATCTACAATAAACAAGTCTATGTCGGCAAATTCCCTAGCACGCTCAAAATCAACGATGAATTTAAGCCGATTCTGCTGGTCACCAAAGGCAGCAGCAAAATCATCGCCACCGATGGGCACTACATCGTCAGTTTTGATAGCGAGGGCAAGCTGAGATCGCGCGTGGAATTGCATTACACCATTGGGGCGATAAATTGCTCATCCGATGGCAGGCGCTTGGTCATCGGGGATCAAGACGCCAATGTAATCCGCATCCACAGCGGTACCGATCTGCGCCCGACCCACCAACGCTTCGCGGTCGATCTGATGGCAGAAGCCAAAAAGATACAACTCTTGACGACGCCCGAAGTCACCCGCGCCGCATTGGGTCCACTGGCGATCAACAGCAAAGGCGTGTTGGCATTTGCCATCGCGGGAACGTTATGCGTGACCAACCTAGCCCGTATGAAAAGTGTCCCCCGCCCAAGCATCGCCAAAACCGATTAAGCATATTTTCGCCATAACCTTGTTGCTTAGGCAACACGTTGACTAGGCACAAGCCTAGCGTTTTTGATCCAACAATGCCCGCTGTGGAAACACCATTTTGTCAGGCGCGATCCACCCCCGCTTGAGTGCAGTTTGATTGGCGCGTTCAAAATCGGCGTGCAAATCCTTGACCAGCCGTGCTTGGGCGATAGAAGGCTCGGTTGACCATACGACAGCGGTCGTAGATTGCCCCCCCACCGCCAAAATCAACCATTTACGTTCCCCCAATTGTCGCCGTCCCAAGCCCTGCTTAGGCGGGTTTTCGATTTTCCAAACCATGTTGAGGATCGGATCTAAAAGGGGAACGTCGGCAGGCTCGACACCCGCCGTCAAAATCGGACGACGCTCTAAATTGCGATAAATCACAAAGTATAAGATTTGTGCCGCAAAATATGTTCGCAAAAATCCGGTCTGCCCCGGCGTCATCACTTGTTTCCACGCATGGCTATCAGGATTACGCTCTACCAACCGTTCAATGATGGTGCGCTGCTCGCTATACCGTCGGTAGAGGGCATAAAATTGCGCACGGTTGAGCTTGCCAGAGGCAAACTCATCGGCGATCACCTCCATCTTTTGGCGGATCGCCCCCAAAGCAGATAGGGAAGTCGTCGCCGCTTGCTCCACACTAGAGGGGGGAACGGACGCATCTTGAGCCTCCTTCGGCACCGACGACGCATCTTCGGGGCGCGGTGGGCGCACGGGGGAACGCATCGGATCGCCTTTCTGCTCTGATTCTTTCGGTGGGAAACGCTTTTGCTCTTCCACGCCAATTATCCATCTCGCGAAAACCTATCAATATTATAACCTTACTTCTGCACGAAAAATAACGCAAACCGATTTTGGTAAAAAATCAGAGGTGTTCCATACACCCCATGTTATACTTGTCCCAGACTTAGCATTGAGGCATTGTGTTTAGTTATGTTTTCTCCGCGCCATTGTGGTTTATTTTTCACCCCTGAACAGGTGGCTCATGCTCAGAGCAACCGAGGGCAAGAACCGTTTGCGGCAGCCTTTGCAGCCCTCGCGAATGACTCAACGCCCGATCAAGCACGCCCCTTATGGCTTGCCTTGCGCTTCTGCTTCTTGAACGACCCGCAAGACGGCGAACACGCGGTTGAGGCGCTCGAACAGCACCTCCAAACCCCCATCGGCGAAGACTCGACCTACCTACAAAGTGTGGGCGACACGATCATGGCGGCGCAAGCGTTTGAGCTGCTGCGCGACCACCCAGCGTTTAGTTTCGTCCGCAAAGCCGGTTGGTTAAACCGCTTCGAGGAACGAATCAATCACCTGAGCATCAGCCCGTACAAATCGTCCTATGTGGAAAATTTATGGATGGCGGCGCTGGTGCTAGTAGGAGGCATCGTTTTAGAACGCGAAGAGGTCTTCACCATCGGCGTGGAAGTCTTTCAACAAACCATCGATCACGATATTCGCCCCCAAGGCTACATCACCAAAGCCATTGAAGGCGGTGACGGTGGCGCGCTCTATCGTCAGATCGCGTCTGTCGCGGCATTAACGCTGATGGCAGAAGCCGCGCTCCACGTCGGGGTCGATTTGTGGAATTATGAAAATCGTGGTATTTCCGTCAAAACCGCCGCCATTTATCCCATTTATTACTTCTATACGACCCAAAAATGGCGTTGGGATGTGGATTTGGCGACGGATGACGTGCAAGCATGGTTTAAGCAGTTCGGCGGTTATCTGGAGATCCTCCGCACCCGCACCGGGCTGCGCGATATGAATCCCATTTTAGACGATCTGCGCCCTATTTTTAGTGCATCGGTCGGTGGTTTGACGACGCTCACCCATGGCGAGTCCACCCGCCGCCGCCGCTTATTTGGTTAGGAGACAACCCTGTGGCACCACATTTTCAACCCGTTACACTCGACCTCATCGAACAATTGATCGCGATTATGGGCGGCGATGCCGTCAGCACGACCCAAGCCGATAAAGACCTACACGCCAAAGATCAATCCCATCATGCAGCCGTCGCCGCGGAAGTCGTGGTTTTCCCGACGACCCCCGAACACGTCGCAGCGACCTTAAAACTCGCCAATGATCATCACATTGCGGTGACGCCATGGGGGGTCGGCACCGGTCTCGAAGGCGGATCGATCCCCGTCTATGGCGGCATCCTGTTGTCGCTGGAACGCATGAACAAAATCATTACCGTCCACGCGGACGATTTTCAAGTGACGGTACAACCCGGCATCGGGCACAAAGACCTTAATCAAGAATTGGCGCGCGTTGGGTTGTTCTTCCCGCCGGATCCGGGTGCCAACGCCACTGTCGGCGGGATGCTGGCGAACAACGCGGCGGGTATTCGCACTGTGCGTTATGGTGCCAGCAAAGATAATGTGCTGCGGATGCAAGTCGCGCTGGCGGATGGTCGGTTGATCCATGTCGGGTCACGGTCTGTCAAACAATCGGCAGGGTATGATCTGTTGCACCTGTTTGTGGGCAGCGAAGGCACCCTGTGCGTGATCACGGAAGCTACCCTAAAATTAGTCCCTGTCCCCACGTTTATGAGCGCTGTGGTGGCATCCTTCGCCACTGTCGAAAACGCCGTCGAAACGGTCGTCGCTGTGCGGGGCAGCGGGCTTGACCCTGCCGCCCTCGAACTGATCGACGCGGCGCACTGCCGGATGCTGCGCGAAACCGAAGGCGTCGAATTGAGCGATGCGCCGACTCTCTTCATGGAATTTCACGCCGCCCATGAAGACTCATTACAAGCGGGCTTAGCCATCGTCCGCGATATCTGCGAAGAATTAGGGGCGATCAGTTTTCGCGCCACCACCGATACCGCCGAACGCAAGAAATTATGGCACGCGCGCCATCATTCCTACGAGATCATGGTACGCTCCCATCCCAATCAGAAATTCTTCATCAATGATGTCGCCGTGCCCATCAGCAGTTACCCCGCCTTGATCGGGTTTGTGGAGCAACTCAAACGGGATCACCATGTCACCGCTTACATGATCGGGCACGCGGGCGATGGCAATGTTCACGTTGAATTCCCCTATGTGGACGATGCCGAATATCGTCAGGCGATGGCGATGAACAAGCTGATCGTGGGCAAAGCCATCGAACTGGGGGGCACTTCCACGGGCGAACACGGCGTCGGCATGGGCAAGTCAGCTTACATGGAACAGGAACACGGCGAAGCGCTCAACGTCATGCGCGCCATCAAATCACTGCTCGATCCCAACGGCATTCTCAATCCAGGCAAAATTTTTCTTGATCAGGCACTTGTGCTTCATTAACCGCAGCAATACTAACTCTCAAGAGCATTCACTATGGCTAAGCGCATGTTATCCCGCCGTCAAATTTTGAAAACCGCCGCTATTGGGGCGCTCTCACGCCTCGTTCCCGATTCTGCCTTGCGTCTAAAGGCACAAGGGGATGGGGTTGAAACCGTCCTAATCATCGGAGCGGGGGTAGCCGGTTTGACAGCGGCACGCCTACTACATGATGACGGCTACAATGTCACAGTGCTAGAGGGACGAGATCGCATCGGTGGGCGCTTGTGGACGAATCGCGATTTAGACGGATTGCCACTCGATATGGGCGCATCGTGGATTCATGGCACTGACGGCAACCCCTTAACCGCGCTGGCGGATGAAGTGGATGTCGAGCGCGTCGTCACCGATAGCGATAACCTTGCGCTGTATGATGCTGAAGGCGATGCCTTCGGCGAGGACGATATTGCCACCTATGAGGCGTTACATGAAGCATTGATGGCGCGCGCCGCCGAGATCGCCGAAGAAAGCGATATCGATATGTCGTTAAGGGCGGCAATTACGCAAGCCCTTAATGAAGCGGGCGCTGATTTAGACGATACCGACTTGTTGGTGCTAGGTTACATCGTGAACACAACTGTTGAACATGAATATGCGGCGAGTGTTGATGTCCTGTCGGGCTGGAATTGGGATTCAGACGATGGTTTTGGCGGGGATGATGTCCTGTTCCCTGACGGCTATGATTGGCTGATACGGATGCTATCGCAGGGCTTAAACATCCATCTGAATACGCCCATTCACGAGATTCGTTACAACGATAACGGCGTGGAAGTTGTCAGCGATGACGCCGCGTTTTCAGCAGATTATGCGGTCATCACCTTACCACTGGGTGTCTTAAAAGCGGGCGTCGTCAGCTTTGCCCCGCCTTTGCCTGCTGATAAGCTGCGCGCCCTTACCCTGTTGCAGATGGGTATCCTCAACAAGGTCTATCTTCAGTTCGAAGAAGCCTTCTGGGATGTCACTGTGGACTCTATCGGTTATGTTTCAGCGGAGCATGGGGAGTGGGCGGAAATCGTTAACTTCGTCCATGTGGTCGATGCCCCGGTACTGTTGTGTTTCAACGCGGCGACCTTTGGGCTGGCGTTGGAAGACATGAGCGACACTGAAATTGTGGAGCGCGCTATGACAACGTTACGCACGATCTACGGAGACGCCATTTCTGAGCCAGTTGGGGTGTTGATCACACGGTGGGGCAAAGACCCCTTCAGCTATGGCTCGTACTCGGCATATGGTGTGGATTCTAGTGTTGAGGATCGGATGGCGTTGGCTGCCCCACTCAACGATACGTTGTTCTTTGCAGGTGAAGCCACCCATAGCCAATATCCCGCCACTATTCACGGCGCGCTGCTGAGCGGGCAACGCGCTGCCGAAGAGATCATGGCGCTATAACCCCAGTGATTTAGGGGACGCACGCCAAAGCTGGTAATCAGCGAGGCAAATTGAAAATAGAAATTTGTGTACCGTCCGTCGCGATCAGGTGATCGCCAAACGTTGTGATCGCCTGAATGGGATTTTCCATCGCAATGCGCGCCTCAAGAACTTGCACATTGCCCGCTGTGACAGCGATAAATGCCATCGTGCGGGCATCATCTAACACTACAGTTAGAATCTGATCACCGTTGGTGGTGCCAAATGCCAACATCAGGGGGATTGCCCCCGGCACTGTCACCGTGTCTACGAGGTTGAGCGAATCAGTTTCAAAAATGACGATTTGCCCATCCCCCAACGCTGCCGCGCCAATTTGCCCGTCCGCGCTGCGCACCAAAGCTTGGGGCGTATCTTCAAGCGTCAGCGTTGCGGTCACACTGTTATCGCTGAGACGCAAACTCGAGAGTTGATCGCCTTGTGCGTAAATCAAGGCATCTTGGGTCAAAAAAGCGTGAGAAAGGTCGAGCGCAAAGCCTTGCGTGGCAATGTCATCTGCCGAGTCGATCTCCAATATCGTATATTGGTCGACGCCGTACGCCAATGCTATGTCTAAGTTCGGGGAGACCGAGATCCCCACCACTGTGAACGGTAAGTCAATATAATTGACGCCGCTGACGAAGGGTTCGGCATTGGTATAACGGGTAGGGGCGATAATTTCGAGGGTGGTCGCGTCCCCATCAAGTTGGGTGCTGACCATCACAATATCCCGCGCCGCCACCAACGCTTGCGGGTTGTTTTCGACCCCCACCGCACTCACCAAGACTGGGTTGGACAGGTCAGCGAGGCTATAGATGCGCACCTGCTGGTTAGCAGCATCAGTAACCAATAAGTAGCGCTCATCTGCGGTGACGGTGAGGGCTTGAAAATCCCCCGCCTCCACCGAGCCGATTAGAGCATCGGGAGTGTCACTTTGGGCGACTACTCCCGCGCTCATCATCAACAACAGGATGACCGCAATCAGCCTACGCATGGGCAAGCTGATTGTGACTAATCGTCTTCGTCATCGTAAAAGTCATCATCCTCGTCGTCATCATACTCATCGTCGTCGTCGTAGAAATCATCATCCTCGTCGTCGAACGTATCATCCTCATCATCGTAGAGTTCTTCATCTTCGAGGATCGGATCTTCATCAACCAACGGATCATCATCATCGCCATAATTGGCACGGTAGAGCAACAGTTCTTCTACGTTTATCATTCTATCACCTGCCGGGATTGCAAGATGAACCCAATATTATGTGACGCTAGACTAAAGCGCGCGTATTGTAGCATGAACTCAGAGAATGCAAACGGCAAATTCTGGTTATTTGCCACCATCTTTAGCGACCTTCTCTAAGAAGTAGCGATGGAGGCGCAAATCAGATGTTAATTCGGGGTGAAACGCCGTCGCCAACAAGTGATCTTGCTGCACGGCAACGATGCGCCCATCGTCCAATGTCGCCAGCACTTCGACCCCATCGCCAGTGGTGGTCACCAACGGCGCGCGGATGAACAATGCCCGAAACGGATCATCACCGACCACAGGGATCACCAGATCGATCTCGAAGCTTTCATTTTGCCGCCCAAAGGCGTTCCGATTTACGCTGATATCCATCAGCCCCAAGATCGGCTGGCGGTCGATGCCGATATCTTTGGCGAGGAAGATCATGCCGGCGCAAGTGCCCCACACCGGCTTCACTCGCCCAAAGGCTTGCAACGGCTCGATCAAGCCATAGGTGGTTGCCAGTTTGCCAATGGTGGTGCTTTCACCACCGGGGATGATCAGCGCATCCAACTCGTCCAGTTGCGCGGGCAAGCGCACTTCGGTGGTTTCGGCACCCAGCGCTTGCAGCCTGTGAATGTGTTCTATAAAAGCGCCTTGTAAGGCGAGTACCCCTACCTTCATGCGGATTCGTGTCCCTCAGTGGTGATTTCATATATTCTAGGTACAGTATGTCGAAGTTTGGGGGAAACGCAAGGGCGGCATGAGTCCAGGGCTTACGCATGAAACAAATCTCTAACCGAATTTGACCCTTTAATGAACCGTAAAAACCGTAAAAACTTTTCTCAGAGTTTAACTCAACGTATTTATTCACCTATCCATGGGCTTAGGCTCAAAATCACGGATTTTGAGCCTAGGAAACACATAATGAACCCTATAAGACTGGGGCAAAATGCGGTCTGCACGGGTAGGTGAATAAATACAACTCAACTCAACTTAAACGATAGCTCTATAAGGTTCTAAAAGGCTCAAAATCACTTTGATGCGTAAGCCCTGATATGCTGTTGGCAGGGCTGTTGCAAAGTCGAAAGAGGACAAATTGGGATACTGGTCAAGCGGTTATAATCCCCACCCCCAAGCCTCTCCCCATTCCATGCTGAGGGGAGTAAAGTATTTTTTGAAGTCCC
>JBBRTY010000054.1:0-19988 GCA_038248285.1 Aggregatilineales bacterium | reverse complement strand
TTCTTAGAAGTCCCCTCTCTACGAAGTGGGGAGGGGATGCCGACCTTCGGTCGGACGGGGTGGGGATATGCTTTGTGATCCACTGAAATTGTTTCACACAAGACTTTGCAACAGCCCTGCCTCCTCCATTCTCACAGTATCGATGCGGCACAACAGGGTTTCTACAAAGCCTGCAAGACAACGCACGCCAACCGCAACGACGGCGCGAAATTTCCGCACCGCCGAAAATACTATCGCACCACTACGACGATCTTCAGGCGGGTTCGAGAATCGCGACCGTCAGCACTTTGAGCGGAGGTGGCTTCCAAGAAGCCGCACCGCTTTAGCGGTCGCGGAGTGTCACTGTATCGATTATTGTATGGGCTTTGATCAACTTCAACGACGATGCATCTGTGAGCGTGGTTTACGCACTTGGCAGCGTCGGTGAGCTTGTCACTTGACGGCTATCGCGCCATGCCTGCCACGCCCCTGTAGACCATAATGCCCAAGCGACCAAGACGGGTTGAAACAGCAACCGAATGGCGCGCGGCTCGTCTGTGGTCATGCCAAAACCATCAGTACGGTTGACGTACTGCGAGATATTGCCGGGGAAGATGATCACAAAGAAAGCCGCCGCTGCCCAACCGACCGGAACGCGGTAGCGCCCAAATCCGATCAGCCCCACCGCCAATGCAAGCTCAGCGATACCCGATACGACCACTACAAAATCGCCGTCTAGCGGCAGCCATGGGGGAACTTGGGCGAGAAACGATGTCCGCCCCCACGTCAAATGGGCGATGCCGGTTCCCAGCAGGCTCACCCCTAAAATGATGCGAAACATCGTCTGGATGGTGCTGGTTTTTCGCGTTGTTTGAAACATACGCGGCAGTGCCATGACATGCCTCCCACTAATCGCTTGGTATTGATACCGACGAGAATGTCGTCAACGTCCATAATTATATCGCGAGTGATCCTATCGCGCACGATATAAATTATCAAGACGGTACGTTCAAAGCTTGAAACCCCCAACCGGCAGCAAAATCCCTTGACTCTCACGTTGCGTGATAGTTTATGATGCAGTGGTGATCACATGAGGGATGCGGATGTATACCGTCAAACAGCTTTCAGAACTCGCCCATGTCAGCGTGCGCACGCTGCATTATTACGATGAGATCGGCTTGCTCAACCCATCCAAGATCGGCGCAAACAGCTATCGTTATTATGACGAAGCGGCGCTGATGCGGCTTCAGCAAATCCTGTTTTATCGCGAGATCGGGCTGGAGCTGATGTAGATCAAGGCGATTCTCGACAGCGCCGATTTCGATCTGGTGGCGGCGCTCCATTCGCATCGACACGTCCTGCAAGAGCGGATCAACCGCTTAGAACGTCTGATCGATACCGTAGACACGACCCTCAATCATTTGGGAGGAGAATTAACCATGAGTAAGAAAAAACTCTTCAAAGGGTTTAGCCCCGAAAAGCAAAAACAATACGAACGCGAGGCACGGCTCCAATACGGTCCCGACCGCGTGAACGAATCGATCAAGCGTTGGAACGGCTACACCAAAGCACAGCAGTAACCCCACGCCTCATAGCCCTATCGCTATCTCATCATCGATAGGGCTTTCGCGCCGCTACTGAGCATACTCATCCCCCTCAACTTGCCATAGCCACGCTAAAAAATCATCCGATCTGTCCAATATTTTCATCATAATGAAAACGTTTGCAAAATTGAATGTGCCGTTCTACTACCACATTGTCAACATCATCACCAGCTCTTGACTCGAATCATGAAGCTGCACACGCCTCATTTTTGCTGATCAATCACGGCAATACTTGCCTGTATGATCAGGATACAAGCGAAGAAACGCCCATTTTTATCGTTGTCACCCTATTCAAGATTTATGCAAAATAACCAAAAAAAATACCCTGTTCTGAAAAATGCTTGACACCATCCGATGTTCGTGCTAGTTTTATTGCAAACGTTTGCAATTTTTCATCGGCAATTCTTGCAAATATTCTGCGGTATAGTTCACAGATCGTGAACTACATGAATGGACTCTTCAAAACATGCACGCCAACCGCAAGAAAAATTCCAAAGTCACCATCCTTGATGTCGCCAAAGAATCGGGCGTTTCGTATTCCACCGTCTCGCGCGTGCTCAATGGGTTTGACTTTGTGAAAGGTGCCACACGAGAAAAAGTGTTGGCAACCGCCGAAAGATTAGGCTATGTCGCTAATTTGCAAGCGCGCAGCCTAGCAGGTGGCAAAACCCGAATCATCGGGTTGCTTGTGCCCGGTTTAGACAATGGCTATATCGGAGAAATTGTGCGCGGCATTGATGAAGAAATCGCCAAAGCCAATTACGATTTGATGCTCTATACCACCCGCCGACGGGTGGGGCGCGAATCGCTTTATGCCAACGCCATCAGCAGTGGTCTATCCGATGGCATTATCTTGATCGTGCCGTTATTGGATCGGGAATATCTGGAATCGATGCGGGCGAATAACTTCCCGTATGTCTTGGTGGATCAGACAGATACCGTGTTTCATGGCGCAGTCGTGGATGCCACCAACTGGCAAGGGGCATACGACGCGACCCGTTATCTAATTGGTCTAGGGCACCGTCGCATCGGCTTTATCACCGGTTTGAAGGAAATCCAAAGCACCACCGACCGTTTTGAAGGGTACAAAGCCGCCCTTGCCCAAAACAACATCAGCTACGATGAACGACTCGTGCATGAGGGCAATTATTTCACCAATAGCGGCTATGAGTGCGGATTAAAGCTTATCCAAAGCACCCCACGCCCGACCGCCATCTTCGCCTCCAACGATCTGATGGCATTGGGGGCAATGCAGGCGCTCCGCGAACAGGGGCTAAGCATCCCTGAAGATATCTCGATCATCGGTTTCGATGATATTCCGCAAGCGTCAATTGTGCATCCCCAACTGACCACTGTGCGCCAACCGCTCGAACAAATGGGGCGCATTGCCGTGAACTTGTTGGTGGAGCAAATTGAAAATTCTGAAAATCCTGATCGCGCCCCCCGGCGAGTCACCCTCGCCACCCATTTAATAGAGCGCGAATCTTGCCGTGCAATTACGAACGAAGAAGCAACTGGCTGAAAGGAGCAGTGCCGAACCCAGCGCATCACCCTAGCACTACCCTAGCACTACCCTTGACCAGATTTTATTTATGTAAGTGGAGAAACCCATGAAAACGCACCGTTTATTCCTTTTGTTGGTAGTAGTCCTTTCGCTCGCGATGACTTTAGGGTCGGTGAGCGCCCAAGACAATGTGGTCGTTACCTGGTGGCACATCAACACCAATGCCCCCGAAGCCGAATATTGGCAATCCGTTGCTGACGACTATATGGTAGCGAACCCCGGCGTCACGATTGAAATCACCATCCTCGAAAATCAAGCGTTCAAAGACCGGATCACCACCGTGATGCAGGCGGGCGACCCGCCGGATTTGTTCCAAAGCTGGGGCGGCGGCGTGTTGTGGCAATTTGCCGAAGCCGGTTTAGTGCGCGATATCTCCCCCGAATTGAACGGCGAATGGGGCGACTCGTTCGCAGCCCAAGCAGCCTTGGGACTGTTTAAGGTCGATGATGCCGCCTATGGCGTCCCCTTTTCATGGGGTGCGGTCGGCATGTTCTACAACAAAGTCTTGTTCGAACAAGCCGGACTTGATCCCGAAACCCCGCCCGCAACATGGGCAGAGTTCTTGAGCGCGGTCGAAGCCCTCAAAGCGGCGGGCATTACCCCCATCGCCTTGGGCGAACAAGAAAAATGGCCCGGTCACTTTTGGTGGGTCTATCTCGCCATGCGTGTGGGCGGCGAACAAGCTTTCTTGGATGCCTATACCCGTACCGGCGGCTTTGCCGACCCCGCCTTCGTACAAGCGGGCGAACGCTTGCAAGAACTCATCGCCCTAGACCCCTTCCCGGCAGATTATCTGGCGCTCGGTTATGGTCAACAATCGGCGTTGATGGGTGACGGTTTGGCAGCCATGGAATTGATGGGGCATTGGTCGCCCGGTGCCCAAACCGGACAAAGCACCAGTGCCGGCGCAGCCCTTGCCGACCAAGGTTGGTTCTCCTTCCCCGCAGTTGAAGGCGGCGTCGGTTCGACCACAGATGTGTTGGGTGGTGGCGATGGTTTCGCCGTTGGCATCAACGCCGAAGACGAAGCGGTGGCGTTCCTCCGCCATCTCACCAGCTCTGAAATCCAAGCAGGTGCCGCCGCTATTTGGGTTGTGCCCGTCGTCGCTGGATGCTGTGATGACATCATCAGCGCCAGCAGCTTCATGCCCACGATTTTGGCGGCGCGTGATGGTGCCGCGTACTTCCAACTGTACTACGACCAGTTCTTGCCCCCCGCTTTGGGACAAGCTGTGAACGACAACGTGGAAGCGCTCTTCGCCGGGGTTTACTCCGCCCAAGAAGCTGCCGACGCGATTGAAGCCGTTGCAACCGAAGAACTAGCAGGCTAAGCTCGACAATGGGAGAACGCCGCGCCGACACTAGCGCGGTGTTCTCCCTCCCCATCTTCACCCCATCGTTTTGGGGATGCCCCCGACCATTCGTACAGAAAAAGGGTCTTTCATGTCGGCAGTGACTATATCCCGCGCGCCTACCAGCATCGCCACCATCGACAAACGTCGCAATGACCGCAGCAAATGGCTGACGATTGCCTTCTTCTTATTGCCCGGCATGGGGATGTTTCTATTTTTTGTCCTTGTGCCCATTGCCCAATCCGCCTACTACAGCCTCTTTAAGTGGAATGGCTTTGGTCCTATCACCAGCGATATGTTTCAGGGGCTAAAGAATTATCAAGATTTATTTAGCGATAGAATCTTCTGGATGGCTGTCCAGCACAGTATATTTTTAGTCTCAGGATCACTGATCATTCAACTGCCGTTGGCGCTCGGCTTAGCGCTGTTGGTAGGGCGTGGTGAGCTACCGGGACGACGACAACTGCGCATCATCCTGTTCATCCCCTATGTTTTTTCGGAAGTGATCACGGCGCTCTTGTGGCTCTATGTCTTAAACCCCAGTGGCTTGTTTAACACCTTGCTGGCGGCAATCCCCGGGTATCAAAATATCGGGTGGTTGTCCAATCGCGATTTGGTCATGTTTTCGATCTTCCTCGTGTTGACGTGGAAATATTTCGGTTTTCACATGATCTTGTATATGGCAGGGTTGCAGGGTATCTCGAAAGACCTCGAAGAAGCGGCACGTATCGATGGGGCGACCGAATACCAAGTCTTGAAATTTATCATCATTCCGATGTTGAGTCCCACCATTAAGTTGACTATCTTTTTAGCGGTCTTAGGGGCGTTTCAACAATTTGTCGTGGTTTCCGTGCTGACCCAAGGGGGTCCCGTGAATGCTTCTGAACTGATCGCCACCTACCTCAACAAATACGGCATCAAGGTGCTGAAGCTCGGTTATGGTAGCGCTATCGCTGTGACCTTGTTCGTCAGTATGTTGGCATTTTCGCTCACCTATCAAGGGCTATTCATGCGTGAGGAGAAAACCACATGAGCGCTGTCACCCGCGACCCCCGAACCCCGAAAAACCGACTCGGACGCGATAGCACGCTCGGCATGGTGATCAAATATATCCTACTAGGGATCGTGCTGTTCCTCATCCTTGCCCCCATCGTCACGGCGATATCCGGCAGCATCCGCACGACCGGCGAGTTCATCGCCCGACCCTTTGGGCTGCCCACACAAGGGATTCAGTGGTCAAATTACATCGATATCCTCGTCAACAATAGCTTTTGGAATTCTTTCCGAAATACGCTGTTCATCACGGTGGGCGTCACCAGCTTAAACGTCGTCTTCGGCAGCATGATGGCGTTCGTGTTTGCCCGCGTGCCCTTTCGGGGGCGCACCTTCTTGTTCAATGTCTTGTCCATCGGCTTGCTGTTTCCCTTGGTGGTCGCCATCCTGCCCATCTTCATTCAAATTCGGCAAATTGGGTTGATCAACAGCATGTGGGGGGTCATCCTGCCGCTTGTCGCTTTTGGGTTGCCGGGAACCGTCGTGATTTTGCGCGGCTTCTTTAAGGGCATCCCCGATGAACTCGAAGATGCTTCTTATATCGATGGCTGCAATCGGATGCAATTCTTCTTCTACATCCTCTTGCCGATGGCGCGTCCGGCGTTGGCAGCGGTGGGCACGCTGCAAGTGATCGCTGGTTGGAATGAGTATTTTCTGCCCCTACTCATCCTCAACGATCCGAAGTTGTGGCCCCTACCGCTGGGCATCATGCAATTTCAGGGACAGTTCGGGCGGGAATGGGCACTCATCATGGCATATGTCGTCATTTTGATGGTGCCGACAGTCCTATTTTACTTGTTTACTGAGCGGTATATCGTCACCGGCTTAACGGGTGGCGAACTAAAGGGATGAGATTTTCATGGTGATGGCAAAGTATCAGGATGTGACTCTCACTACTGAAGCGCGCGTGTACGCCCTGATGACAGAGATGACTCCGGCTGAAAAAGCCGCCCAATTATGCGGCATTTGGGCAATCGCGCTCCTTGATCCACAGCGCCGCTTCGCCCCCCAACAGCGACCCGAATTAGTGCAGTTTGGCTTAGGGCAAATCTCGCGCTTGGGGGCAAATTCACTAGTCCCCCCCCATCAAGTCGCGTTGCTCGCCAACGACATTCAAAAGTATTTCATCGAGCAAACTCGGCTCGGTATCCCCGTGATGATGCACGAAGAAAGCTGTGCGGGTATCTTGACGCGCGGCGCGACCACTTTTCCGCAATCTATCGGGCAAGCGGCGACGTGGCAACCCGAACTGATCGAGGCGATGACGCGCATCATCCGCGACCAGTTGCGCGCGATTGGGGCGCATCATGCCCTAGCGCCCGTCCTAGATGTGGCGCGCGATGCCCGCTGGGGGCGGGTGGAAGAGACCTTCGGCGAAGACCCCTTTTTGATCACCGCGCTCGGCATGGCATATGTACGTGGCTTGCAGGGTGATGATTTGACGCACGGGATTGCGGCAACGGTCAAACATTTTCTGGGCTATGCCGCCAGCGAAGGCGGCATGAATTGGGCACCTGCCCATATCCCCGAACGTGAACTGCGCGAGATTTATTTGACGCCCATGAAGGCGGTGATCCAAGAAGGCAAAGTCGCCACCGTCATGAATGCCTATCACGAGATGGATGGCATTCCCTGTGGTGCTTCCAAAGAATTATTGGTCGATTTGCTGCGTAACGAATTGGGTTTTAAGGGCTTGGTCGTGTCGGATTATTTCACCATTGCCCAATTGGTCGATTACCATCATTTGACCGATGACCGCGTGGAAGCTGCCCGCCTCGCTTTAGAAGCGGGCATGGACATCGAATTGCCCACGCCCAACGGGTATGGTGCCCCCCTGCTGGAAGGGATCGAGAGCGGCAGGATCGCTATGGCGTTGGTCGATGCCAGTGTCGAGCGGGTCTTGACGGCAAAAATTGACTTGGGGGTGTTTGATCATCCGTATGTCGATGCTGGGCGCGTGGTTGAGCTGTTTAGCGCCCCCGAAGCGGTCGATCTTTCGCGCCACATGGCGCAGCAATCCTTGGTGTTGCTCAAGAACGACGGTGCCTTGTTGCCGTTATCGAAGTCCCTGCGCAAAATCGCGGTGATCGGTCCGAGCGCCGATAGTGCCCGCCTGATGCAGGGCGATTATCATTATCCCGCCCATATAGAAAACATGTTTAACCCCGATGTCAGCCCCGACTCGCCGACGCCAGCGCAAAAATCGACGCTCCAATGGACGGATCATCTGCCGCCCAGCGTCACCGTGTTGCAAGGCATTCAACGCTTGGTTGCGCCGACCACCGAGGTGATCTATGCCCACGGGTGCGACATCCTTAGCACCGACACCAGCGGTTTTGCCGAAGCAGTGGCGGTGGCACAACAAGCCGAAGTCGCCATCCTCGTGGTGGGCGACAAAAGCGGCTTGGCAGGTGGTTGCACTTCGGGCGAGTCGATTGATCGGGTCTCGCTGGATTTGCCCGGTGTGCAACAACAATTGGTGGAAGCAATTCATGCCACCGGCACCCCAGTCGTTGTGGTCTTGACCAATGGTCGCCCCTATACGCTCAATTGGATCGCTGATCATATCCCCGCCGTGCTGGTGGCATGGTTGCCCGCCGAACAAGGCGGGGCAGCGGTGGCGGATGCCCTGTTCGGGGATGTCAATCCGGGCGGCAAGCTGCCGATGTCGTTCCCCCGTCATGTCGGGCAAGTGCCTGTGTTTTACAACCACAAGCCTTCGGGCGGGCGCACCCATTGGCAAGGGCAGTATGTCGAGATGAGCGCCGAGCCGCTCTACCCCTTCGGTTACGGGCTAAGCTACACCCAATTTGAATACGCCAGTTTGCAGATCAGCGCCCCCCAAGTCCATGCCCACGAAACCGTCCACATCCAACTGACCGTGACCAACACGGGGGCACGCATGGGCGATGAGGTGGTTCAACTGTATGTCAGCGATCCGATTGCCAGCGTCACCCGTCCGGTACTGGCGCTCAAAGGCTTTACCCGCGTCCGCCTGCAACCGCAAGAATGCAAAACCATCACCTTCGCGGTTGATATATGCCACCTCGCCTTTTACGACCGCACCATGCGCTATCAGGTCGAGCCGGGACTGATCACGGTAGGCGTCGGCAGTTCGTCCGAGGACATCCGCCTGCGCGGGAGCTTTACCATCGCGGGCGCATCGGTCGAAGTCGATCAGGTCTTTTTTACCCCCGTGACGGTGCAATAACAGCGGGCGCTGCCCAGTTTTGGAAAGGATAGACCATGCGTCGTTATTTATGGGTTGGGCTTTTGACCCTGCTGCTAGCCATCTCGGTGAGTGCGCAAGATGCGCCGGAGCCGCAAGGGGCATTTTATACCGGCGAATATCCGAATGTGCTGCACGAAATCGGCGTCAGCGATGCCGACATTCAGGCACGGATCGACGCGGTGTGGGAAACTCTCTTTTATGGGGATGATGACACCGAGCGAGTCTACTATCCCGTCGGCGACGATGGGGCGTACTTATTGGATGTGAACAACAATGATGTGCGTTCCGAAGGCATGTCTTATGGCATGATGATCGCCGTGCAACTCGACAAGCGGGAAGAATTTGACCGCCTGTGGACGTGGGCACACACCTATATGTACCACCAAGAGGGACAATACGAAGGCTATTTCTCGTGGCACAACCGCCCCGATGGGAGCGTAATCGACCATAATCCGGCATCTGACGGGGAAATTTGGTTCGCGACGGCGTTGTTCTTCGCGGCGGCGCGGTGGGGCAATGGCGAGGGCATTTACGATTATCAAACCCAAGCCAATGCCATTTTGGACACGATGCTGCACACCGAAGCGCCGTCGGCAGGGGCAACCAATATGTTTGACGCCGAGACCAAGATGGTGGTCTTTGTGCCCCAATTTGGGCGCGTCAGCGAATTCACCGATCCGTCCTACCACACCCCCTACTTTTATGAGTTATGGGCACGCTGGGGGCAGCAAGATCAAGACTTTTGGGCAGAAGCCGCCACCGTCAGCCGCGCCTTTTGGCAAACGACCGCCCACCCCGACACCGGACTCGTGCCTAATTATGCCGAGTTCACGGGCGAGCCGGTGGTCTGGGGCGATTACGGCGAATTTTTCTATGCCGATGCGTGGCGAACGGCGATGCACATCGCCGTCGATTACTCGTGGTTCGCGGCGGACGAGTGGCAAGTCGAACAGAGCAATCGGCTCCTGCGATTTTTCTACGACCTCGGCATCAACCGCTATAATGCCAAGTTCGAGATCGATGGCACCCCGGCACCACCGCAACACCGTTCTCTCGGCTTGATCGCCATGAACGCGGTCGCCGCGCTTGCCGCCGATGACCCGATTCGCCTCGAATTTGTACAAGCCTTCTGGGATGCGCCACTCAATGTCGGGCAGTATCGCTATTATGACAACTTGCTCTATATGCTGGCGTTGCTCCATCTGAGCGGGAATTATCGGGTGTACACGCCCGCCGGTTTGTAGAAAAAGGCGCTGTTGAGCGGGATGCGCTGTTGTGTGTCCCGCTCATCTCGCGCCTACGCCCGATCTTCGACCGCCTCCCAATGCGTCACCCCTGCCGCCCCGACCAACAGCACCTTGAGCGACAACAACGCGCATTTCATGCGGCTGGGCGTCAGCTTTAAGCCGATCATGTCCAGCACGGTCTCGCGCTGCAACTTCATCGTCTCGCTCAGCACCATGCCCACCAGCATATCCCCCAACATCGACGCCGAAGCCTGACTGATGGCACAGCCGTTGCCATCCCACCCCACCGCGCGGATGATGCCCTCGGCGTCGATGCGCAATGTCAAATGAAGGTGATCGCCACACAACGGATTCGACTCTTCGTGATCAAAATCTGCCGGATCGAGCAATCCCCAATGCAGTGGGCTGCGAGCATGATCCATGATCAACGCCCGATATAGTTCTAGATCATCATTTTGCATGATGCTGCCTTCCTTTCAATAGGGGTGACTACTCAGGTATAGAAACAGAATAAAATAAACAGAGAGGCATGAAGACGTGAAGAAAAACAGGAAAATGCCCCTCGAAACGTGAATGTAGGGGCGGATTAGGCGCTTGTCAATCGTTCGTTAACATGAAAGTCCGTGCGCCGAATATCCGCCTATTTGCCGCCAACGGTCATTTCTCCCTTTATTACCGACCGTTTTTCAGCCTAAGCAGTTACCAATAGGGCTTCACAACGTGTAACGGTCGATGATGCGGCGCAAGCTGGCGACAAACTCATCGACCTCCGCGAACGTGTTGTAAAGCGCGAAACTGGCGCGGGCGCTGGCGGTGACTCCCAAATAATGGTGCAGCGGCATGGCGCAATGATGCCCCGCCCGTACCGCGATCCCGTCGTTATCGAGGAGTTGTGCCACGTCATGGGCATGGATGCCCTCGACGGTGAAGGCGACCACGTTGCCCCGTTCGGGCGCGGCACCATATACCGTGACTTTGGGGAGCGCCCGCATCTGCCCCAATGCGTGATCCGTCAAGGCGGCGGTGTGCGCTTGAATCGCGTCAATGCCGACCCCCGCGATATACTCGACCGCCGCGCCCAAGCCAATCGCTTCGGCGATGCTGGGGGTGCCCGCCTCAAACTTATACGGCAGTTGATTCCAGGTGCTGCCCTCCAGCGTGACCGTCTGGATCATGTCGCCGCCGCCCATCCACGGGGGCATGGACTCCAACAGGGCGCGCTTGCCATACAAGATACCGCTGCCCGTCGGTGCCAACAATTTGTGCCCGCTGAAGGCGAAGAAATCGGCGTCCAGCGCGCCTACATCAATCGCCATATGGGGGACGCTCTGCGCGCCATCGACGAGGATGATAGCTCCGGCGGCGTGCGCCTGATCCGCCAGCCAGCGAATCGGGTTGACGGTGCCGAGGACATTCGAGCAGTGGGTGACGACCACCAGCTTGACCGGCTCGGTCGCCAATAGCTGGGTATAGGCGTCCAAGTCGAGCGTGCCATCCGCCAGCACGGGCACATAGCGCAGGGTGATTTGTTTTTCCGCCGCCAACAGTTGCCACGGCACGATATTGGCGTGATGCTCCA
Organism: Aggregatilineales bacterium; assembly: GCA_038248285.1. Lineage (GTDB taxonomy): Bacteria > Chloroflexota > Anaerolineae > Aggregatilineales > Phototrophicaceae > Flexifilum. The sequence continues at coordinate 8,379 of JBBRTY010000054.1, read as the reverse complement.
TAACGGTCGAAACGACGACATCGCCCGCGCGCAGGTGTGCCCGTCCCCACGTTTGCGCCACCAGGTTGATGCCCTCGGTGGTACCGCGCGTGAAGATCACTTCGCGCCGATTGGCGGCATGAAGCCAGCGTTGGACGATATCGCGCGCGCCTTCGTAGGCGGCGGTGGCTTCTTCGCTCAATTTGTGAATGCCGCGATGGACATTGGCATTGTAACGGCAGTAGTAATCGCTCATCGCCTCGATCACGGCGGTCGGTTTTTGGCTAGAGGCGGCATTGTCGAAGTAAATCAGCGGCACACCGTCATGATGGGGACGGTGCAAAATGGGGAAATCCGCGCGGATGCGTTCGACATCCAAAACGGCAGGGGCTAGGTCTTGCGGCATGAGTTATGCTTTTCGCTAAGTGCAATTGTCTGTATTATAGCAGACGTTGGTTCACTGCATTGGTTCATTACAAAGGAATCCCATGTCCCTTTATGACGCGCTCGCGCCCGTGGTAGAACGCCATTTATACGATACCTTTCCCGCCTGTAGCATCAGCGTCGTTCATCAGGGCAACGTCTTTGATCAGGCGTGGGGGGTGATCGATCCCGACGGGGAGCGCCACCCGGTCACGAAGGACACGCTCTTTGATTTGGCATCGCTGACGAAATTGTTCACCACGACGGCATTTTTACGCTTTGTCAGTGAGGGTAGGATCGGGCTGGACGACCCGCTCGTGAAGGTGGTGCCAGAGTTTGGGGGCGCTCCCCGCCCGATTGAAGGCGGGCATGATCCCCATAGCAAAGAACGCTTGCCCACCCCGCCCGAACTGATCGGGCAGGAAGTCGATCCGGCGCGCGTGACGTTTCGGCACTTGCTCACGCATACCAGCGGCTTGCCCCCATGGCGTGATGTCTACAACGCCGCCGGGGACGCCCCGCTATCGCCCGATCAGCGCGATCTGACGGCGCGCGCGGTGCGGTGGTCACAGGGGCTGGCGGCGTTGATCGACTATCCATTCGTGGGGCAGCCGGACGGCAAGACGGTGCGCTATAGCGATGTTGGGTTGATGTTGTTGGGCGAAGCCGTCAGCCGCCTGGACCCGGACGACGGGCGCGATCTGGCGGTGACGCTCGACCGATTGATCTTCGCTGCGGTCGAGGGGCTGTATTTCAATCCCATCCGCGTCCATGCCATCAGTAAAGCGCGGATCGCCCCCACCGAGATCGACGCGACATGGCGCAAACGGCGGGCATGGGGCGAAGTCCACGACGAGAACGCTTGCGGGGTGGGCGGTGTGGCGGGGCACGCCGGCTTGTTTGGGACGGCGCGGGCGGTCGCGGCATTTGGGGAAACGTGGCTTCGACTGGTCAAAGGGGGGGACGGCTTTGGCATTGCGCCCGAGGTGGCGCACGCGGCGACCCATCTGCAAGTGGACGACAACGGCACGCGGCGGGGCTTAGGCTTTGCGCTCAAGGGCGCGGTGGACTCGATGGCGGGGGATCGGCTGAGCATGAATAGTTTTGGGCATTCCGGCTTCACGGGGACCACCCTGTGGATCGATCCCGATCACGACTTGGTGATCACGCTCTTAACGAATCGGGTGTATCCGGGGCGCTGGCACACGGGCGCGCACGGGGATATTCACGATTTTCGGCGGGCGGCGCACGATGCGATTGCGGGGTGGTGTGGGGTGACGTAAAAAAAGTCAGGCAATGCCTTGTCTTAGAGCGCGTAGTTTTTGAATGAAATCAGTTATACTCAAAATCATTTCGTGACTACTCAGGTATAGAAACAGAACAAAATAAACAGAGAGGCATGAAGATGTGAAGAAAAAAAGGAAAGTACCCCTCGAAACGTGGATGTAGGGGTGGATTAGGCGCTTGTCAATCGTTCGTTAACATGAAGGTTCGCGCGCCGAATATCCGCCCATTTGCCGCCAACGCTCATTTCTCCCTTTATTACTAGCCGTTTTTCAGCCTGAGCAGTTACCCTTGTTCATTGAAAAGTGTGATCATGGTTATATCCATCCATTGATAACGGGTATCGCCGGGTCGCGTTTGAGCTTCAGGGGTTTGGAGACCGTTTAACCAACTCAAATTGCTAAAACCGGAACCTGTGTATGAGGGTATGGCACTCTGATCGCATATTACAGCGTGACTCGGGGATGGTCCTTGTTCGATTCGGCGATACACCCAGTTCAAGAACATATCGGCGGCTGCTTCGTCTTGTTCTTTCAGAGTTTCCACTGCGGCGTTCGCGCCCGGCGTAAGCGCGTAATCCGCAGTATGAACCCGGTACGCATTCTGCTGAAAAATGCATGGTTCCTGAGATAGTGCAAAGTATCTACCTTGCTATCGGTGTAGGAGTAATCGACAAAGTAGCCGAAGCGGTCATGGTCGGTTCGGGCGTGGGCGGCAGGGTGACAGTCTCAAGAAAGGGTGTTTCGCGAATATCCGTTTTCTCTTCTGAACTACTCGTTGTTGCTAAAATGTGGGGGTAACTACACAGCTACCCCTCATCCCCCGACCCCTTCTCCCAGCCGCTTCGCTTTTGGAGAAGGGGAGAAACGCAGTAGAAAGTCCCTCGCCCCGCCGCGTCGCTTATGGAGAGGGTTTGCCGCTTCGCTTTAGGTGAGGGGTGTGTAGTTACGGGGGGGTAAGCGTTGGTTCAAGTCCATCTTGCTCGATAATAGCCCGCCCCAAACCTACGGGCGCGCCACCCCTTGCCGCAGTGCGAAACGATCACGAACGGATAATTCTTGTGCGGATAACCTATTTTGGAAATAGACGATCAGCGACTAGGGGATCGGCTGTTTTTCTTGTCCGCTTTGCGCTATGCTTTCAACAAAAGTTAACCGCGCCGACTTCGATAAATTTCGCCCTTCTTCCTAGCCTTATGTGATGAAAGCGACTTCACCAAGATGATTTTTGATCCCTTAGAACATCCACACCGTCGCCTTAACCCGCTCACGGGGGAATGGGTTCTTGTTTCCCCTCACCGCACCAAGCGCCCCTGGCAGGGGCAGGTCGAAAAACCCGCCGCCACCGAACGGCTATCCTACGATCCCACCTGTTATTTGTGCCCCAGCAACACCCGCGCCAATGGCGAACACAACCCCGACTATACTGGGACGTATGTCTTTACCAATGACTTTGCCGCCCTGTTGGAAGACACGCCCGACCTGCCCGAAGAATCGGAACACCCGCTGTTGCGCGCCAGCAACGCGCGCGGTACCAGCCGCGTGCTGTGCTTCTCGCCCCGCCACGACTTGACGCTTGCCGAGATGGAACCCCCGTCTTTGCGCGCCGTCGTGGACATGTGGGCGGAGCAGATCACCGACTTGGGGGAGCGCTACCGGTGGGTTCAATTGTTCGAAAATCGCGGCTTGACGATGGGCGCATCCAACCCCCACCCGCATGGTCAAGTGTGGGCGGGCGATTTCTTGCCCAACCAAGCCGCCGTCGAAGATGACAATCAGCGCGTCTATTTTGAAGATCAGCAAGCGCTCCTGCTGCTCGATTACGCCCAGTTGGAGATCGCGCGGGGGGAACGGGTGGTCGTGCAAAATGACGGGTGGATCGTCGTTGTGCCCTATTGGGCGGTGTGGCCCTTCGAGACGTTGGTGCTGCCCTTGCGCGCGGTACCACGTTTGCCCGATTTGACCGACGCCGACCGCGATTCGCTGGCGGACATCCTCAAACAGATTACGACGCGCTATGATAATTTGTTCGAGACCACATTTCCTTATTCAATGGGCTGGCATGGCGCGCCCACCGGGGATTTGTTGACTCAACCTGCCGATCATTGGCAATTGCACGCGCATTTTTACCCGCCGCTGTTGCGTTCTGCCTCTGTGCGCAAGTTCATGGTGGGCTACGAACTGCTGGCAGAGGCACAGCGCGATTTGACGCCCGAAATGGCGGCGGATCGTCTACGCGCTTTATCCGCCACTCACTACCGACGTACACCATAGGACATGATCATGGATTTGCAACAGCGTACCATCGCCGCTTTTACCGACCTGTATGAAGAAGCGCCCGCGTTGGTCGTGCGCGCACCGGGGCGCGTCAATTTGATCGGTGAGCATACCGACTATAACGCCGGCTATGTCTTGCCGATGGCGATTGACCGTGCCGTCTGGATCGCCCTGCGTCCCCGTCGCGATGGCTATGTCCTCGTCCACGCCCTCGAACTGGACGAGACTGGGGAATTTTCGCTGGCGGAGATGACCAAGCGAAAAGGGGAATGGCTGGAATACATCAAAGGCGTGGCGTGGGTGCTGCAAGAAGCCGGTCACGATCTGCCCGGCTGGGAGGGCGTGATCGCCAGCGATGTGCCCATCGGTGCCAGCCTGTCGTCGTCAGCGGCGATTGAACTGGCGACCGCGCGCGCCTTTGCATCGCTCGCCCATCTAGACTGGGACCCGACGGCAATGGCGCTGCTGTGCCAAAAAGCCGAAAATGCGTGGGTGGGTGTCAACAGCGGCATTATGGATCAGATGATCTCGGCATCGGGGCGCGAAGGCGAGGCGCTCTTGATCGACTGTCGCGATTTATCCACCAAGAGTGTGCCCCTGCCGCCCGATACCGTGATCGTGGTCATGGATACTATGACGCGGCATGATCACACGACGGGCGGGTATAACACGCGCGTGAAAGAGTGTCTGACTGCCGCCGATCTCTTAAATGTGAAAACGTTGCGCGATGCCGATCTGCCGTTATTAGAAGCTGCCCGCGACCGCATGAACACGGTTATCTATCGCCGTGCCCGCCATGTGATCAGCGAAAATCAACGGGCGCTCGACGCCGCTGATGCCATGCTCGCCGGGGATGCCGGGCGCTTGGGGGTGTTGATGAATGCCAGCCACGCCAGCCTGCACGAAGATTATGAAGTCACCAACCTGCAAACGGATATCATGGCACGCATCGCCCAAAGCGCGCCGGGCTGTTATGGTGCGCGGATGACGGGGGGCGGCTTTGGTGGGTGCTGTGTGGCACTGGTGAATGCCGCGCAGGTGGATGCCTTCACGCGCTTTGTGAACGCCGATTACACCCGACGGATGGTGATTGATCCGGCGATTTATGTGTGCCGTGCTTCTGATGGGGCGGGAGTCGTAACCCAATGACAACAACACCCTCGTCAACTGCGGGGCGGTATCGCATCATCAGTGAAATCGGGCGCGGTGGCTTGGGTGTCGTCTATAAGGCTGTCGATTTGTTGAGCCAGCAAACGATTGCGCTAAAACGGTTGCATGGCGAATGGCACACTGCCGACCACAACGACCGCATCCTGCTGGCGAACGAGTTCCGCACGGGGGCAGCGCTCAGCCATCCCTATATCGTGTCGCTGCTGGATTACGGGTTTGATCAGAGCCAGCAACCTTTTTTCACCATGTCGTTGGTGGATGGCTCACGGACGATCACCGAGTATCTGTTGACCCATGCCGATGATAAGCAACTGCCCGTGCGATTATTGATGCAGATTTTGGAAGCGCTCGAATATTTGCACCGTTGCGGGGTGATCCACCGCGATCTTAAACCCGCTAATGTTTTGGTGTGTGACGAGGACAACGGCGAGCCGCCCGTCGTGCGCTTGGTCGATTTTGGCGTTTCGCTCAGCCGCATCACGGCGATCAGCGACCCCAAATTGACGGGCACCCTCGCTTATATGAGTCCCGAACTGTTACGGGGCGGGACGGCGACTGTCGCCAGCGATTTGTGGGCGGTGGGCATCATGATGTATCAGGTGTTCACGGGGGAGCATCCCTTCGCTGCGGATACCGCCCAACAGTTGCTGGCTCGCATCACGCGCGAACAGCCCGATTTGTATAAACTGCCGACGGCGCTGATTCCGGTGATCGGTCGGCTCTTGGTCATGGATCCCTCGGATCGGTATACTAGCGCTCGTGAAGTCGTGGACATGCTCGGCGATGCGCTCAATCACCCGCGCATCACGGAACTGTCCGCCATTCGGGATAGCTACCTGCATTCTGCGCCGTTTTTGGGGCGCGAACCCGAACTGGCAACCCTGACCGCCATGTTCACCGATCCTAGCGCGCCGCGCGCCCATTTGGTGGGCGGCGTCAGTGGCATTGGCAAATCGCGCTTGATCGAAGAAGTGCGCGTGCGGGCGCTGATCAATGGGGTCGTTGTCGTGCGGGGCTTGGGGGTCGAGGCGGGGTCAGAGCCATATGACTTTTGGATCGATCCCCTGCGGCGCTTGCTGTTGAACATTGAGGTCACGGACGAAGTGGCAAGCGTGCTTAAGCAAATCATCAGTGATATCGATCTGCTGGTGGGACGCGCCATCGCGATGCCGTCCCCGTTGTGGGGGGCAGATGGGGAAGCCCGTCTGGTCCATGCCATCCTGACGGTCGTGGCGCAACAACCCCGACCCGTGCTGCTGCTCTTTGAAGATTGGCATTGGGCGGAGGAAAGCCGCGCCCCGTTGTTGGCGTTGCTGAACGCCCTACCAGAGTTGCCCCATGTGCGCATCATCGCCACCTATCGCGAGGATATCGCCCCCAATTTGGTGGAAACCTTACCGGGGATGACGCCCTTATTGCTGCGCCCCCTCGATCTCGATACGGTCGCGACGCTTGTGAAGGTGATGACGGGCGAACCGCGTGGGGTGGGGGCGCTCATCGAGCTCTTGTATCTGGAGAGCAAAGGCAACCCCTTTTATCTTGTGGAGGCATTGCGGGTCTTAGCGGATCAGGCGGGCGGCTTGACGAACATCGCCAGCAATACCTTGCCGCTGGATATCTTCACAGGGGGCATCCGCCAAATCGTCCATCGGCGCTTGACGCAGGTGCCGAAGATGCACCGCGAATTTTTGAAATTGGCGGCAGTCGCCGGACGGCGCTTAAATCTAGCGATCCTCAACCAAATACACGATCAACTCGATGACTTTATCACCAGTTGCGCCAATATCGCCATTTTTAGCGGGGTGGATGGGGTGTGGCATTTCGCGCATGACAGTTTGCGCACGGGGGTGCTGTTGGATTTAACCGATGATGAGCGCGTCCGGCTTCATTTGCAAGTGGCACACGCCATCGAAACTGTGTATCCGAGCGATCCGCGTTATGCGATTGTCTTGGCGGGGCATTATCGCGCGGCGGGGGATCAACAGGGCGAAGTCGCTACCTTGCTGACGGCGATCCAGACTTTGAAGGCAATCGCGCTGGTGCCGACCACGCAACAATTGATCGAACGCGGGTTGGCATTGGCGGCTCTGCTGGAGGATGAGTCGCTTATTGCCCGCCTACAGATTGAGCAAGGGGATTTTAGCTATTTGCGGGGCGCGTTGGCAGATGCCCGCGTCGCCTACGACCATGCCCGCCAGATTGCGGAGCGGTACCAAGACGCGGAGACGTTGGCACTGGCGCTGGAGCGTTTGGGGATGTAAGCGCAGAGGTTAGGGATTGGGGGTGGCAGGGTTCCCTTTCAAATCCTTAACCCCTAACCCCAGCTTTATCCCCGCTACATTCGCTCAAATCCGATGAACTGCTGAATTTCCTCAAGGTCGAGCGGGCGTCCCGGCGTCACGATCAGGTAGCTGTCCGCCCACAATTGATCCGCCTTGACGCCCCTGTTGAGCGCGTACGCGATCTCGCCAGAACGCTGTTTCAGTTGGCGCACCACGCGGAAGGCAGGCTCATCCCCCGGCACCTCGGCAACCAAATAGACATAATCATCATGCACCTGCAAATCGTTGATCTTCCAGCCTTGTTCGCTCAATTGAGTGCGCAAGCCCGCGCTAATCGCATAGGCGACGCGCTCTTCCAGCGTGCTATCGGGGTCGCGCAGCAACCATACATAACTGAACGGTTCGCGCACGCTGGGGGTAAGCGTTGGGGCGGGGGTGGGCACACGACTGGGCGCGGCGGGCTTGACGGGCACTTCAGGCACTTGCGTCAGTGCGGCGATCAGTTGGTTGCCTTGCCGCCGGATATCGCTCATGGAGGTGGTGCCCTTAAAGATCAAGGTCAACAAGAAATCCTCTTCGGTACGGCAAGCGTAGAGCAGATAATCGCGTCCGGTGTCTGGTTGGGTGATGAACTGGACGCGCGTATCGCGCCGCCCCGCGTCCCACGAGGATAAGATGATCGGCTCCAAGCCGGTGATTTCGTCGGGTGCCAACCGCCCTGCCCGCCCGATGATCATGCCGTCGCGGATGAGCAAGGCGGCTTCGGCGGTGGTGTTGAGCGACAACTCGGTCAATTGCAAGGCGAGATAGGCAGCGCGGTCGATATCCACCGCAATTGGATTCACGGCGGGGATGGCATCCCAACGGGCGGTATTGCCTGTGGACGGCAGACTCTCCATGAATGGACTCGGTTCGGAAGGGATCGGCATTTCGCTGTAGAGTGCGCCCGCCGTTTGTTCGCCATC